>JAAELU010000403.1 GCA_024226255.1 bacterium
CGGCTTCTTCGCTGCCGGCTTCTTCGCTGCCGGCTTCTTCGCCGTCACGGTCTTACTCGCTACCGGCTTACTCGCAATCGGCTTACTCGCAATCGGCTTACTCGCTACCGGCTTCCTCGCAACCGGCTTCCTCGCAACCGGCTTCCTCGCAACCGGCTTCCTCGCTGTCACGGTCTTGCTCGCAGCCGGCTTCTTCGCAACCGGCTTCCTCGCTACCGGCTTCCTCGCTACCGGCTTCCTCGCAACCGGCTTCTTCGCAACCGGCTTCCTCGCTACCGGCTTCTTCGCAACCGGCTTCTTCGCAGTGGGCTTCTTCGCAGTCGGCTTTTTGGCTGTCGCGGCCTTACTCGCAGCCGTCTTCTTCGCAACCGTCTTCTTCGCTGTCACGGTCTTGCTCGCAGCCGGCTTCTTGGAGGTGGTGGCGCCCATGGGCGGTCGCTTCTTGGGCGCGCCGGTCTTCGCCGGAGCGTCATCGCTAGAAGCTGCCTTGCCCGCTCCCATCGGGGGCCGCTTCTTCGGTGCACCGCTACGGCGTGTGCCTGGCTTGGCTGTCGCAGCGGGCTTATCGCCACGAGCGGCTGCCAGCAACTCATTGAACGACGCTTCGATGGCGACAACAAAACGTTCTAGGTCCTCCATTGTGTCGTAGTCCGCGTTGAATCCCCAAGACACGACTCCGTTGTAACTGAACAGCGCGATGCCGACACCATGACCGTGCCACAACGGCACCAAGGGGTACTGCCCCAGCAACTTCGACCCGAGGAGGTACATCGGGAACTGCGGGCCGGGCACGTTGGTGACGGTCATGTTGAATGGGCGGGCACCGGTCGCCAGCCGGGATGCCATAGACACGAGCGTCGTCGGTGCCCCGGAGCTCATTTGAACCAGCGAGGCGGCACCGAGGGCTTGGTCGGTCCATTTGAGTTTCTCAGTCTCCGAGTTGACCGCCGCCAGGCGCTTGACCGGATCGAGTTCGGCAACCGGCAGCGAAACCAACCACATCGCGACCTGGTTTCCGAGAGTTCCCCGCTCACTCGGTGAGCGCACGCTGACTGGCGCCATCACGCGGAAATCGACGTCCTCGACGTCAAAGTTGTGATCGTCAGCGAGATAGCGGCGCACTCCACCGGCAACAGTCGCCAAAATGACATCGTTCACCGTCCCGCCCAGGGCGTTCTTGACCTCTTTGACGTCCGCCAAGTCAGTGGTGAGTGTGCCAAATCGACGATTGGGCCCGATCGTCCCATTGAGGGGCGTCTTGGTGGCCGGGGTAAGCCAGCCGGACCCGAGCGAGTTGCGCACCGCCCGGACTCGGCGGGCACCCTGCATCGCCAGCGACTGTACGTCCTCGGTGAGTGTCTGGGCGCTGCGCAAGGCGGCGGCGACTCGACCGGCCCGTCGCGCGGTTTCTCGAACCAGGAATTCTGAGCCGGTCGGCGAGCGCCGGGGCACAAACTCGGGACCTGGTTCCACGTCGGCGGTAGGTACCAGATTGAGGAGCACCGCCATGAGATCGACTCCAGAGATGCCATCGATCATGGCGTGGTGAATCTTGCTGATGATCGCGAAACGATCGTCCTCGAGACCCTCGACGACATAGAGCTCCCACAGCGGCTTGGATCGGTCGAGCTGCTGAGAGCTGAGTCGACCCATGAGTTCTTTCAACTGGTCGAACGAGCCTGGCTTGGGGAGGCTGGAATGCCTTATGTGATAGTCGATGTGGAAGTGCTCGTCGTCGACCCATACCGGGTAACGCTCAACAGGTACATACGCCAGGCGTTGGCGGTAACGCGGTATCAGATGCAGTCGAGACTCAATGAACTCCCGGATGCGCTCCAAATCGATACCACCATCCGGCTGTTTGAGGGGGCCGGCCTCGAGGATCAGCATTCCGGCGACATGAAAGTGGGTTGTTCTGCTTTCCAGCGCGAGAAACGAGCTGTCAAGAAATGAAAGCCGCTCGTAGTGACCGCTCATGGGGCTCCTGTTGGTCGTGCACGAACCAGACTAGATGGAAGCCTCGCCGCCGGCTCCCGGAGGCAAGGAACCGATCTCAGGGTCACCCAGTCGGCGCAGGCTGTCCAATAGATCGTCCGGAAGCGGGGAGGTCACAGTTACCGGGCTGCTCCCGCCGCCAGGATCCACAAAAGTGAGCTGTTGGGCATGGAGCCACACTCGACCCGGATCGCCGACTGTCGAGAAGCGTCGCCCGTAGGTCTTGTCGCCCACAATCGGCGCATCGATCGACGTCATGTGAACCCTTATCTGGTGTGTTCTCCCGGTCTCGAGCCGAACCTCCAGCAGCGACAGTTCGTCCCATACGGCCAGGCGCCGGTAGTGAGTACGGGCGAAGCGTCCGTCCTGGCGCAGCGCCATGCGAGTGGGATGTTCCGGGTCCCGTCCGATCGGCGCCTCGATGGTGCCTGTTGCCGGATCGATCACCCGCCGCACTAAGGCCAAGTAGACGCGGCTGACGTCGCGCCGCTTCAGTTGGTCCTGAAGCTCTTCATGAGCCGCGGCGGTGCGGCCCACCAAAAGCAGGCCGGACGTATCGCGGTCGAGCCTGTGCACCAACCCCCACCGATGCTCCTCGCCAAGATCGGCCAATTCGGGATAGTTGGCCACGAGGATGTTGGCCAGCGTGTCGTTGCGATGGCCGGCACCGGGGTGGACCACGAGCCCCGGTGGCTTGTCGACAACCAGGACGGTATCTGACTCGTAGCGCACCTCGAGTGGCAACTCCAACGGCACCAGGCCTGTCGGTTCGGTGGGAATCGAGACCACCAGCCGGGCGCCCTCCGGCAACTTGTCGGCCGGTGCCACCGCCGTTCCATCGAGGAGCACCTGGCCGGAATCGACGGCCTTACGGGCCGCCGACCGGCTCAGATCGAGAAGCGTGGCGACGATACGATCAGCTCGGTGGCGATCCAGATCGGGCGGCACGGTTAGTGCCACCGGATCGACTGCCGGTCGGTCACTCACGTGGTTCTTTGCTGAACAACGCCGACGCAAGCATGAGGGCCACCCCGACCGAGATTGCGCTGTCGGCGACATTGAAGGTTGGGATGATCCACAGGTCGACAAAGTCCACCACAGCTCCGTCGAGGAAACCATCGCCACGGAATATCCGGTCTGTGAAGTTGCCGAGAGCTCCCCCCATGACCAGCGAGAGCGCAATCCGCTCCAGAGGAACTTCGATCTTGGGGAGGATCACGGCGACGCTGATGGCCACAATGGCGGCAATCAAGCCAAGCGCCGCTCCCCCGCCCTGAAACGAGGAGAACGCCGCTCCTGGATTCCGGGTTACTCGAAAGCTGAGAAAGTCACCGATCAACGACGTGGAGCCGTCGGTAAACGTAGCCACCGCCCAAGCTTTCGTCAGTTGGTCGAGAGCGACAACCGTGGCCGCTATCACCAACCCGGTGCGGGCCACATTCTTGATTAGCCGGCGCCCTCAACGGTGGTCGTTGCGTATGGCAACGCATCGAGTCGAGCAATCGGGATTGGTTCCCCGGTACGCTCACAGATCCCATAGAGGCCCTTATCCATACGATCCTGGGCGTGCAGGACCTTGTCCAACAGGCTCTGTGCGTTCTGCTGCAACGATATGTCCATCTTGATTTCGGCGGCAATCGTCCCACCGTCTGCATTGTCCGGGTCACTGAATTCGGAACCGGTCACTGCCAAGCGACTGGTCTCGAGCTCTTCTTCGAAGCCCGCGATGATGTCCTCAAGACGGTCACGTTCTTCTTGTAGCTTCCTCGCAAGGCGCTCCAGCGTGGATTTCGCTAGTTGGCGACTCATAACACCTCCGTGCAGGCATGGAACATAGCACTACTCGGAGCCAATCCAGCTCGCCCCCTCGAGAATGGGCAACTGCCGCTAAGTCGCCACAGTCGCTACGAACTCGCCTCTTCGCGATCTGGTCGACCAAGCCAGCCATCTGTGCATACGTTTGCGGGTACCGGCACGCGCGCTTTGTCTCCAGCCGGCGCCCGCTAGTGCCGCGTCAGGGCGAAAGACCGAGAGCGTCCGCAACCGTCGCCAGGTTGTCACAGTGGATTCGAAGCCGCTTTCGCCGCGAAGCAGCCCCGCTTTCGATATCGACTCCACATCCCAAGCTCTTGGCCAGAAACCGTACGATCGCCCGGTTCGCCTGGCCCCCAGCGGGTGGCGAGGCCACTCTGAGCCGGAGGGCACCGTCGTAGATTCCCTTGACCTCGGTACGTGAAGCCCCAGGCACGACCCAGATGTCGAGGAGCAGACCCTCATGGTCCTGTTGCAGCGGGGATCTCGAAGCGCTCATCTCAACAGGCTACCGAACGTCGCCAGACGGGAAGGAACCGAGCATCGCCCAACCGGCTTCGGGCAGCGAGTATCATCGCCCAGCGCAATGACGAGGACACGCCCGGCGGGTCCCTCGAACCACAAGCGAGTCGGAAACAGTGCAAGCCGACGGTTCGTACCACCGGATATCACCTCTGAGCTGCGGGAAGAGCCCTGTCACGGACAGGGGTAGAACCCGCCGGGTCTCCACCGACACGGGAGCAATTGAGCGGCCGAGTCCCGTGTGGCTCGGCAAGCCGGGTGGTACCGCGGATCACCCCGTCCCGGCTGGAAGCGAAGATCGCCGACCAGCCGAAGGACGACCAGTGACGGACAACACCCAAGCGCAGCCCTCTTCATTCGAGCGAGTGTCGCCTCAGGTCGATATCAATGCCCTCGAAGCGCGGGTGCTCGGGCAATGGGATGAGTTGGACGCGTTCCAATACTCGGTCGATTTCCGCGAGCCGGAGTCTGAATACACGTTCTACGACGGCCCTCCATTCCCCACCGGGAGTCCCCACTACGGAAACCTGCTGGCAGGTGTCATCAAGGACATCGTGCCCCGCTACTGGACCATGCGGGGCCATCGGGTCGAGCGTCGATTTGGCTGGGACACTCACGGCCTTCCGATTGAGATGGAAGTCCAGAAGGACCTGAACCTCTCGGGCCCCCGCCAGATCGAAGAATTCGGCGTTGCCAGATTCAACGAGGCCTGCCGTGACAAAGTCCAGGCCAACACCGAGCGGTGGGAATACATCACACGCCGCCTCGGCCGGTGGATCGACTTCGAGAACGACTACAAGACCATGGACGTCGAGTTCATGGAGTCCGTCTGGTGGGTATTCAGCCAGCTGTGGAACAAGGGGCTGGTCTACCAGGACTTCAAGGTGGTCCCCTATTCGTGGGGAGCCGGCACTCCACTCTCCAACTT
Source organism: bacterium (assembly GCA_024226255.1). GTDB lineage: Bacteria > Actinomycetota > Acidimicrobiia > Spongiisociales > UBA5794 > JAHEJX01. The sequence goes on from JAAELU010000403.1 coordinate 5,258, forward strand.
CGAGTTGAACCTGGGCGGATACAAGGACGTCGAAGACCCGTCGCTGACAGTTCGATTGCGAACGGTTGCCGATCACGGCCCTGTCCAGGAGGGCGACTGGCTCCTCATATGGACGACCACTCCATGGACGCTCCCGGGCAACCTGGGGATCGCAATCGGAACGGACATCTCATACGTGAGAGTCCTCGACGAGGGTGAGCACTACTGGGTGGCAGCCGAACTCCTTGACTCTGTCTGGAAGGGCACGGAGGTCGAAGTCGTCGGTCGAGCCTCAGGGACAGACCTGATCGGGGTCTCGTACGAACCACCCTTCGACCACTTCCTTGGGCAGCGCGATCAGGGCGGATTCGTGGTTATCGAATCCGACGATGTGAGCACCGAAGAAGGCACCGGTTTGGTGCACATGGCGCCCGCATATGGCGAGGCGGACTTCCTGGCGTTCCAGACTGCCGGGATTGCGGCCTTCGTCGATCCCGTCGATATGGAGGCCCGATTCACCGATGAGGTACCGGAGGTTGCCGGCGTCTTCGTCAAGGATGCCGACAAGAAGCTCATCAGCATGCTGCGCGACCGCGGGCTCCTCGTTCACTCGAACACGATCGTCCACTCGTATCCGTTCTGCTGGCGCACCGACACTCCCCTGATCTACAAGGCCATCCCGAGTTGGTACATCAGCGTGGAGTCGTTCCGCGATCGAATGGCGGAGCTCAATGACCGGGTCTGGTGGGTCCCCGACTACGTCGGCGAACGTCGTTTTGGCAACTGGTTGCGCGATGCCCGCGATTGGGCGGTTAGTCGTAACCGCTTCTGGGGAAGCTGCATCCCCGTCTGGCTCTGCGACGATTGCAAGGAAGCGGTTTGTGTCGGATCGCGCCAGGATCTCAAGGAGCGCTCCGGGGTGTGGCTCGAGGACCTCCACAAACACATCGTTGACGAGGTCACGTTCAGCTGCTCGGAATGCCCCGGCACGATGCGCCGTGTTCCTGAGGTCCTCGACGTGTGGTTTGAGTCGGGGTCCATGCCGTACGGCAAGATGCACTATCCATTCGAGAATGAGGAGCGATTCCGCAACACATTCCCGGCAGACTTCATCGCCGAAGGACTCGACCAAACGCGAGGGTGGTTCTATACGCTCGTGGTTCTGGCGACCGCCCTATTCGATGATGTGCCATTCAAGAACTGCGTGGTCAACGGCATGATCCTTGCTGAAGACGGCCGCAAGATGTCGAAGTCTCTGAAGAACTATCCCGATCCAGAAGAGATTCTCGATGGCCCCGGCGCCGACGCCCTCCGCGCCTATCTGATCAACTCGCCGGTTCTGCGCGCCGAGCCGCTGCGATTCAGCGAGGAAGGGGTGCGCGATGTAGTCCGCACCGTGTTACTGCCGTATTGGAACGCGTTCTCGTTTTTCACGACATACGCCGAGGCCGACGGCATCACCAGCGCCGATCTGGACACCGCACCACCCGTCGCCGACCGGCCGGAGCTCGACCGATGGATCATCTCCGTTCTCCAGAGTCTGGTGCGCGACGTCAACAGCGAGATGGAGCACTACCGCCTATACGCGGTGGTACCGCCCATCCTGGGGTTCATCGACGACCTCACGAATTGGTACATCCGGCGATCGCGGCGTCGCTTCTGGGCCCGCCGCGGCGGCACCGATGATCAGGCGAAGCTCTCGGCATTTGCCACGCTGTACGAGGTTCTGGTCACTTTCTCCAAGGTGGCGGCGCCGGTCCTGCCCTTCATCACGGAGGAGATCTACCAACGCCTGGTGCGCGAAATCGACTCCGACGCTCCCAAGAGCGTGCACCACACCGAATATCCGACCGCCAACCCAGAAGTGATAGATGACGACCTCGAGGTCGCAATGGACGTCGTTCGGCGCGTCGTCAACGTTGGTCGTGGATTGCGGAAGCGTGAACAGCTCAAAGTGCGCCAGCCTCTAGCCACATTGACCGTCGTGACCCGGCGCGATGACGCCGTTCGGGCGGTGAACTCACATGTGGCCTTGATCGCCGACGAGCTCAACGTCAAAGAGATCTTGGTAGAAGAGGATGAGTCACACCTCGTCCACCTGTCGGCCAAGGCCAACTTCAAGACTCTGGGGCCTCGCTTCGGGCCACGCACCAAAGAGCTGGCTGCGGCAATCTCGCAGCTCGATCATGAGTCGATCTCACGGCTGCTCGACAATGGTCGTGTCGACGTGGGTGGCGAGGAATTCTCTCTCGACGACATCGTCGTGACGCGGCAGCCGCGGGCCGGAATCGTCGTCGGCACCGAAGGCGACATAACGGTCGTGATCGATGCGGAGATCACGCCCGATCTCGCCCGCGAAGGTTTGGCTCGCGAGTTCGTCAACCGGGTGCAAGGGCTGCGCCGTGATGCCGGCTTCGACGTCGCCGATCGAGTGCGTATCGGATTCCTCACAGCAGACGCGACTCTCATTGAAGCCATCAGCGAGTACTCGCAGTTGATTCGCGATGAGACCTTGGCAGTGGAGCTCTACGAACTCGAAACTGAATCTGGCGTGGAAGCCGAGATCTCCGGACAATCAGTTCGCCTGGCAGTCGAGCGAGCGTAACGGGTCAGCAACTGGAATGGTCTCGTCGGGCGTCTCGGCGTTGGGCTGGAAGTCAGAAGCCAGAAGTCAGACAGGAATCCAGAAGCAATGGCTGGCTAATGCCGCCGACACGGAGTACTCGATACCTGTTGCCTATTGCGAAGCCCGACGGGAATTCCGCTCGACGCACAACATTGTCTATCAGGCCGTGATCTTATCTGGCTTCTGATTTCTGACTTCTGAGGTCTTCTAATACTCGTCGGGCAGCGCCTCTTGGAGCCGAGCGCGCAGGCCGGCCAAGCGGCGCTCGTAGAAACCTAGGACCTCTTTGACCTCTTCCTCCGGCTCCTCCTTGGCTGGGGGCTGTGGAGCCAGCTTGTCCCGCCACGTGGGGTGATACTCGCCGTTTGGCGCCACGTTCTGGTCTTGTTCCGTCTGAGTTGCTGCCTCATCAAGCTCAACGACCAGGCCCCGCGGCGCCGCGGTGGCCGGTTGCGACCATTTGCTTTTGAGCGGCAGCACCGTGCCAACCTCACCCACCGGCCGTGGAGCCTCGTCCGACTCGACGGCTGTTTCGGCTTGATCGGCCTGATCGGCTCCGGCCGTCAGGTCGAGGACTTCGTCGACATCCCGTAGATCCAAATCGACCAACGCCGTCGCAAGTTCGAAATCCTCGACGGTCAGGCTGCCCAAGTCAGCGAAACGCCCGTGGAGGTCGGAGAGCGCCGTACGCATCTGTGCTGCCTGGCGGCGCAGCGACTCGAGCTGCTGTTCAGCTTCCGTGGTGATTGCTGAGGTCTCGGAGCGGGCCAGCTCGATGAGTGCTTCACGCTCGCCTTCAGCCGCCTCGAGCCGGACCTGTGCTTCGAGGAGCATGAGATCTCGATCTGCCTCCGCCTGCGTGACTGCCTCGGCCACCATGATCTCGACGTCCGCCATCAGCTGAATTCGACTGGCTTCGGCCTCCGCTGCCGCCCGTTGAAGCTCCTCAGCAAGGTCATTGCGCTCCGCCTCGGCGGCCTGAGCCCGCTCCTCTGCCTGCTGGATGATCTCTTGACCCTTGCTGGCTATCTTGGCTGCCCGCTCCTCCGCTTCTCGCAGCTTCACCGCCATTTCGGCGGACGCCACCACTTCCATGCCGGCGAGTCTTTCATCGTTGGCGGCAACCTCCTGGCTGAGCGAAGTTCGCTGCGCCTCGGCCTCTGCTTCGAGCGCAGCCACCGCGTCCGCTCGAGTCGCCGCCAGCTGCTTGAGCATCTCAGCCTCCTGGGCCTTCGCTTGCTCGATCAGACCCACAGCCTCCGCTCGAGTCGCCGCCAGCTGCTTGAGCATCTCAGCCTCCTGGGCCTTCGCTTGCTCGATCAGACCCACACCCTCGGCTCGTGCTGCCGCCAGGATTTCCTCGGCCTCGTCTGAGGCCTGCTCCGTGTAGTCGACGGCTCTTGTCCGAATCGCCTCGGCCTTTTGGCGCGCCTCGTCAATGATCTCCTCCGAGCGACGTTGTGAGTCCTCGGTGGCTTCACGGTCGGATGAAGCCCTAATCGGCGCAACGGCATTGGCTTCGGTCCGTTCCACTTCTAGTTCGTAATGATGCTGCGCCGAGGCGAGGGCGGTCTCGAGCTCGCCAATGCGAGCATCACGCTGGCGGACCGAACGCACCCTGCTGTTGGCCAAGTCGAGAGCCTTCTCGAGTGACTGAACGTGCGACTCCGTGACCGCCAGCTTGCGCTCATAGACCTCGAGTGTCGCCGCCGCTCGATGAAGGAACGCGTCGACCTCGCGCCTGTCATAGACGTGGCGCGTGCCCTGAAATCGGCTTGATCGTATTTCCTCAGACGTAACGTCCACTAACAGTCCCCGGTGCGAGCCCCGCGCTCAGGCTAACAGTCGCCGGTGCACATGATAAGAACGCGAAGTAGCCAAATCGGTGATGGGAGAAAGGGCTAGTCCCCCACAGAAAAGGTTGCAATCTCATCCCTGACAATGGGCTGCGCCGTGAGCTCTTACCGGCAGAGAATACTTTGCAGGATGAAAATGCCGAGGAAGACCACGATCACGGACATGTCCAAGGCCACGGCGCCGATACGCAGCGGCGGCACCACACGGCGGATCGGAGCCAGCACCGGCTCGAACACCTTCGACATGGCGTCGTAGACCTTTCGAATGGGATGGCCCCACGGCAGCCTGCCAAACGCAGCCACATAGCCCAATATGATCCATGCGATCAGGGCGTAGACAACGAAACGAAGCAGAAAACAAATTAAGTCCACGATTCGAGTCCTTCTGTCCTAGCTCGGAGCGCCGTACAGGCCTAATTCGGCGAGACGCTGTTGCTCCGCACCATCAATCATGACGCCGGTAGGCGTCACCAGAATGACTCCTTGCGCGATCTTCGCCATCTTGCCGTCCAGCGCGTACGTCAGCCCGGAGGAGAAATCCACCAGCCGCCGCACCATGGCAGGCTCCGTGCCGCGCAAGTCGAGTACTACCGCATGCCCCCGGCGGATGTAGTCCGCCACCTTCTGGGCGTCGCTGAAAGCACGCGCCGTAATGATCTGAGAGGTTGCCGAAGCGCCTTTCGGTCCGTCAGACCCCACGCGGGTAACCAGGACGCCGGCCTCAGCGTGCTGCGGCTCCGCCGACATGCGTCGACGGGCCGAGTTGGGCGGCTCAATGCGGCGCCCGGCGACGCCGCTGTGCCGGTTTGTCGTACCGGCTGCGGCTGCTGCCGGCGCCGGTTGACGCCCTGCGCGCCGCAACGGCTCCACCGTACGCACTTGAGTCTGCGATCCGGCTATGTGCCCGTCGTCTGCCTGGTCGAGCTGATCATCGTCAACCAGACCGAGATAGAAGAGCGTCTTTTGCCAAAGCGATGCCATTCCGTGACCTCTGTCTTGTAGCCCCTATGACCCAAAGATAGCCCGTCCGACACGTATGAGCGTCGCGCCCTCTTCGAGAGCAACTTCAAAGTCGTTTGTCATGCCCATCGAGAGTTCGATCAAGTCGGGCCAATCGGTCCGCAATTCGTCGCGCAGCTGGCGCAGCATTCGGAACCATCTCCTACTGTCCTCGGCCTCGTCAGCCAACGGAGCGATCAACATGAGGCCGGCTATGGACAGTCCCAAATCGGCAGCCAGCAGAAGCAACGGCACCACTGAATCGGGATCAGCACCGTGCTTCTGCTCCTCTCTGGCGATGTTCACCTGAAGGAGCAGCCGCGCATCAGACTGCGTCTTGGCCCAGGCTCGCAATACCGATTCCCGATCAATGGCGTGAAGCACGGCCGTGCTCGTCGCGATTTCCTTGGCCTTCCGAGACTGAAGGGACCCGACGAAGTGCCAATTGATGTCGTCGGGCAAGACGGCCGCCTTGGCGACCAATTCGTGAGATCGGTTCTCTCCGAAGTCGCGGTGACCAGCGCCATAGGCTGCCATGATCTCAGGCGGACCGACAGTCTTCGAGACCGCCACCAGGGTCACATCGTCGACGTTGCGTCCGCTACGTTGGGTGGCAGCTGCGACTCGGCGGCGAGTTTCTTCTAGAGAGCCGGCAACCATGCGACCGTGACCTGACGAAGTTTTGTACGGCTCTTACGATACGAATGGAGCTCGGTGTCGGTGAATGTGCACCGCGCTGAGCGCCACACCGGAACAGAGCCGAGGCTCTCTTCGATCGAGCCGGCGATGTCCACGCTGGTGGTTCCCCACGTGGTTCGGCGCGAGAAGTCGGGAAACCGTTCAGCCACCTCATCGCCGACCTCATAACAGCACGGCCCGATGCTCGGGCCGATGGCTGCTCGAGAAACGTTCAGGCCACCGCTGCGGAGTTCGGAGATCGTGCGCTCGACGACGCCCGCTGATGCTCCCCGCCAACCGGCATGGATAACCGCGGTGAATCCAGTTCCCTCCAGAATGATCGGTACACAGTCGGCGGTCGCGATAGCGATCGGCAGTGCTTGCCGTGTGGTGAAGATCGCGTCTGCCTCGCCGAGAAGGCCCGGCGTCGTCGCTCGAATCACAGTTGTGCCATGGACCTGGGTAGCAAACGCCCACTCCGGAGACACGCCGAGCTCATCGGCAGCCCGACGCCGGCCGGCCTCATCCACGCGCAGATCGCCGGCTGCTGCCTCTCCAAATGCCGCGCCACGAAAGCCGGGAGGTCTGATCATCACGCTCTCCATAGGGCCGGCCACCGACTCGACAATCCGATCGGACCTGGACACTTCGGCGCGCTCCTATTCGTCAGAGCACTCGGCTGCGGATCAACCCTGAACGAAGCCAGGGATTTCGAGTCCGTCGTCATCTTCGGGCGGGGTCGGCTCCTCGGCACTCTCGACAACTTCCTCGACTGGAGGTTCATCGACCGGTAACGCACTCTCGATAGCGGCGCTCAACCGGCTAGAACCGGCCCGCTCTCTGTCGAAGCCGGCAGCAATAACGGTCACCTTCATCGAATCGTCTCCGCCCTCGTCAACAACGGCGCCGAAGATGATGATGGCATCTGAATCGGAGTGGTCAGAGATCATGCCGGCTGCCGTCGAGACTTCGTGGAGCGTCATGTCAGCTGGTCCCGCGATCGACAGCAGAACCCCGCGGGCGCCTTCCATCGATGTCTCCAGAAGAGGCGAGGCAATCGCCTTGGCGGCAGCTTGCTCGGCTCGATTGTCGCCGCTCGCTTGACCGATGCCCATAACGGCCGAGCCGGCATCGGTCATGATGGTCTTGACATCGGCAAAGTCCACGTTGATCAGGCCCGGCGTGGTGATCAGGTCTGTGATGCCCTTGACGCCGTCCGTGAGAACATCATCAGCCATGCGGAATGCTTCCGTCATTGCGGTCTCCGGATCGGCAATCTCGAGCAGCCTCTCATTCGGAATGATGATGAGCGTGTCGACGGCCTGCTTGAGCTCCTGGATGCCCTGCTCAGCCTGAACGGAGCGGCGGCGCCCCTCAAAACCGAAGGGTCGGGTGACAACGCCGACCGTGAGCGCGCCAAGCGAACGTGCAATGGCGGCGACAACGGGCGCTCCACCGGTGCCGGTTCCGCCGCCTTCACCAGCAGTGATGAAGACCATGTCGGCACCGGTCAGCGCGTCCTCGATCTCCTCGCGGTGGGCTTCGGCGGCCTCCCGACCAACCTCAGGATTAGCGCCTGCGCCTAGTCCGCGGGTGGCATCACGGCCGATGTCGAGTTTGATATCTGCGTCCGACATCAGCAGAGCCTGAGCGTCGGTGTTGATTGCTATGAATTCAACGCCACCAACCGAGGCGTCAACCATCCGATTGACGGCATTGACGCCACCGCCTCCGACGCCGACGACCTTGATGATGGCCAAATAACTTTGTGGTGAACGAGACTCGTTGATCACGCTTTCCCCTTGGGTCTGAACCTGAACTTTAGCTGGAACCTACGGGCGTGTCGGGTCGACTTACCTAACCTTCAACCACTCGTTTAGGGTTCCTTATCGCCGGGCGCCACGGCGACACCAGCGACACCGCGGCTCCTTCTACGAGTCCGCTGGCGATCAGGGCCTCCAGGGCTGCCGCCTTCTCCCTCATATCGGTCGGACTGCCGAGGTCGACAAGGTGACCATCGACCCGCGCTACGAGGGTTCCGGCACCGCCCCGTGAGACCACTGCATCGCGGCGCAGCTCCTTGTGAAGCAGTGCCACAAACTCGAGCGCCGCCGTAACCCGCTCGCCCTCCATGGAGGTTCCCGGGCTGCCGCTGAGCCCGGGGAGCCTGACGCGGGCCCCATGTGGCGCCGGCTTGGACTGCTCCAGGATCGCGCCCGTTGCGGAGGTGCGATGCCAGTCGCCACCGATCTTCACCCAGGCGACCGGTACATGTTCGAGGACCGTGATGGTGACCGTGCCCGGCCACGTGACCACGGCTTGAGCCTTGGCCACCCAGGGTTCGGCCTCGACATCAGCCGCTAGGTCGGCTGGTCGAACGGAGATCGTTGGCACGCCAACGCTCACGTTGTGACGCTCGAGAACCGAGCCGATGTCTGCCCGGTCGGCGCCGGCCACTTCGATATCGCTCACGGCCATGACGGGCGACTGCAGGAGCAACACAATCAGCCCAACAACGACAAAGAACCCGATCACGATCAGAAGGTGACCGAGGCGACGGCGGGCTCCCGCCTCGCGCACAGTCCGCCGGCGCACCGCAATCCGGTAGTCGATCGAAGTCATGGTCAGTCACCCTCCCGAACAGGTTCTCGTTTGCCGATGTCTCGGCCTGGCATTTGTCCTTCACCGAACTCTGCAAAGTCGCCGGCAAATCGAATCTCGGGCTCGAGCTCGACTCCGGTGGCACGGGCCACCCGAATTCGCACGTCCCACACGAGGTCATGAACATCCTGGGCCCTGGCGCCCGGATCCGCTTCGAAGAAGTTGGCGTGCCGACGAGATACCTGAGCTCCGCCAACCTTGTGTCCTTTGAGTCCCGCGGAATCGATGAGCCGGCCCGCAGACATGCCGGTCGGATTCTTGAAGACCGAACCGGCGTTGAAGGTTCCCCCAGGCTGGTTTTCCTTCCGCCACTGGGTGATCGCCCGCATCACTTCCTCCGATTGCCGGGCCGGGCGAGGCTCAGTTCGGAAGCAGGCGCTCAAGACGATGTCGCCGGCCGGCAGTGAGTTGTGACGGTACGTCATCTCCATCTCGGAGCGGTCCACGCTGATCCGGCCAACACCGGGGCGGTATACCTCGATGTTGAGCAGCCAGTCCCCCGTCTCGGATCCGTGACAGCCCGCGTTCATCCTGACCGCACCGCCAACCGATCCGGGAACAGCAACGAGAAATTCGAGACCGCCTCGGCCCTGCTTGGAGCACATCCTGGCCAACATAGGCAAGGGCATCGCCGCACCGGCAGATACGACACCTTCGGCATCGATTGATGCATCGGAGAGCGCGCCGCCCAGACGTATCACCAGGCCGTCGAAACCGAGATCGCTGATCACGAGATTGCTGCCTCGCCCCACGACCAGATACGGCATCCCGTCGGCCAGGGCGGCATCGATCGCGACGACGACGGTGTCAGCATCATCGGCGCCTACAAACCAGCGGGCCGGGCCGCCGAACTTGTACGTTGTGAGCGGGCCCAGAGCAACGCCCTCATCGGCAACCCCCGACTCCACGAGATCGGAAAGGCGCGTCATGATCGTTCCTCGAGGCTGCGGGCCAGCGGCTCGGCCAGAGTGTTCACGTCTCCGGCACCGAGTAGCAGAACCAGGTCTCCGGGTTCGACGTCGGCCGACAGGCTGTCTCCGACGGCAGCGAGGTCCGCGATGTACTCGGCATTGCCGCCGGCAGCGGAAACTGCTTCAGCGACCAGACGACCTCCTACGCCGGGAATAGGTGCCTCACCGGCCGAATAGACGTCGGTCACGATCGTACGATCTGCCGAAGCCAGAACGTCACCGAAGGCAGGCCCGTGTTCCGCGGTGCGGGTGTACCTGTGGGGCTGGAAGACCGCCCAGACTCGGCGCCAACCACCTTCGCGACCCGCCGCGATAGTGGCTGCAATCTCAGTTGGGTGATGTGCATAGTCATCGACAACGGTCACGTCGGCTACTCGGCTGCGCACTTCGAAACGACGGCGGACTCCGCCAAAACCGGACAAGCCGGCAGCAACCGCGCCGGGATCGTGACCCAACTCACCAAGCAAGGCGACGACACCGGCCGCATTGCGAGCGATGTGGGCTCCCGGTTTCGGCACGGCGAGCTCTCCGGCGAATCGGTTGCTCTCGAGCGAGAAGTGCACGCTTCCTTTGATGCTGCGGATGTTTCCGATCTGCCACTCGGCGCCAGGGTCAGTGCCGTATGTGATGAGGTCGGTCCGGGCCGCGAGTCGACGGACTCCTGGATCATCGATGCATGCAACGACCGGTCCGGCGACGCGCCGAGCCACCAGAGCAAACGCCTCTTCGAGCGCCGACACCGATTCGTAGTAGTCGAGGTGATCAGCCTCGATGTTCGTGACCAGGAGCGATTCGAGGTGGAGTTTGCGGAACGTACCGAAGGCCTCATCAGCTTCCAGAAGGAAGAGGTCGTCGTTGCCCAGATGGGCTCCGGTGTTGAGCGCCACCATCTGACCGCCGACGAGGAAGCTTGGATCAAGCCCGAGGCTCCGAACGGCGGAGATGGCCAATGCAGTGGAGGTCGTCTTGCCGTGCGTGCCCGTGAAACCGATCGCCGGCATTGCGGTCGTCATTGCATCGAGCAGCTCTGGACGCTGCCAGCAGGTCGCGCCTACGGCACGTGCTGCTTGAACCTCGGGGTCGCGGTCTGGGACTGCCGAACTCGTGACGATCAGATCCACGCTCTCCATCGCCTCGGGGCGGTGCCCGACCCAGATATCGACGCCCAGATCGGCCAAGGCATCAAGACGAGAGCTCGGCTTCAGGTCGGAACCGGACACGTTGTGACCCAGCGACGCAAGCAGCTTCGCCAGTCCGCTCATGCCGGCCCCGCCGGCACCTACGAGGTGGACGCGGTTGAGTCCGACGAGACTTCGTACTTCGTTCATGTCGCTGCCTCAATCAGGGCCTTGGCTATGGCCTGGGCGGCGTCTGGCTTACCGAGACCGGCCGCAATCGACGCCATCATCGCTCTTCTGTCGCGGTCGACGATGAGTTGCTGCAACAGCGCGGGGACCGTGTCGACATCTTCTTCGGCGACGATCTCGGCACCCCCGGCGGCGGCGAGGTGAGTCGCATTGGCCGCCTGGTGGCCGGCGGCCCCGGCCGCATACGGCACAACCACTGATGGAGTACCGGTCACTGCGAGTTCGCTGATGGTCAGGGCCCCTGCCCTCGACAGCACGACATCACTGGCGGCGTAGAAGTACTCCATGTTGTCTTCGAAGGCATGAACCTTCCAATCCTGCGCTGAGCCGACCGCCAGCGCCGAAACGGTCTCATAGTGGGCATGACCGGTGAGATGCAGGATCGACATGTCGCCCTCATCGTGAGCATCGGCAACCCTCTCTGCCACTTCGTTCAGGATCTTGGCACCGAGCGAGCCGCCAAGGACTCCCAAGACCGGTCGGTTGCCGTCGAGGCCGTATCTCTCGAGCGCCGCCCCCCGCAATGCGTCACGCTGGTAACCGGCCAACGCGGGTCGCAGCGGATTGCCGACTAGGCGCGGGCGGCTCAATTTGGCGGCCGCCTCCGGAAACGCGATGAAGGATGTCGTGGCTCGCCGCGAGATGAGCTTGTTGGCGAGGCCCGGCACCGCATTCTGCTCGTGAAGAAACACCTTGGCCCCGACGCGGCGCGCGGCCCACGCCGCAGGTACGGAGATGTAGCCGCCAAATGCAATTGCGACAGTCACGCGGCGCTTCGAGAACTCCTGCTGCATACGCTTGCTGGCTCGCCACACGACTGCGGGCAGGGCCAGGTTCTCTGCGGACAGAGAACGGCGCAGACCGCGGATATCGACCTCTAGATAGTCGTATCCGGCTGCAGGCACTGCCGTCGCAGCCATTCGCTTTCCTCCGACGAAGAGAATCTGGTCACGGTCGACGCCGGCCTCGCGGAGAGCATCCGCGACTGCAAGCGCCGGGAAGACGTGGCCGCCCGTGCCGGCGGCAGCAAAAGCAAACGTCACTTGGCCACCCCGTACCCCCGCGCCGTAGCGCGGGCAATATTCACTAGTACCCCGGCAGCAGCCATATTCGCCAGCATGGCGCTCCCACCGGACGATACGAACGGTAGCGGTACTCCGGTGATCGGCAGCACCACGGCGACGCCGCCGATGTTGATCAACGCCTGGAAGGTGAGCCACGAGACAAGACCGATGGCAAGCAGCCGTCCGAAGGCGTCGGGGGCCCGCTTGGCGACACTGATTCCGACGAGGGCTAGGACCATGAAGAGCGCAATGATGGTCAGCGAGCCGGCCAATCCGGTCTCTTCACCAATGATCGAGAAGATGAAGTCGGTGTGGGCGTTGGGTAGGAATGACCACCGTGCCCTGCTGGCTCCCAGACCGACTCCGAACCATCCTCCGGTGCCGAGAGCAACCAAACTCTGCAATGGTTGAAGACCGTAGCCGAGAGGATCCGCAGCCGGGTCGAGGAAGGCCAGAATACGTTCCTTCTGATACGGCTGACTCAAGGCGGAGCCCAAAGCCGCCATCGATCCCAAGCTCGCCAAACCAATTACGTAGCGAAGCGGGGATGTCGAGGCCACCAGGATCGCCACTGCGGTGGCTGCCACGAGAATCGTGGTTCCCAAGTCGGGCTCCATCATCAACAAGAGTGCGGTAATCCCCAGAGACCCGGCCACAGGCCAGAAGAAGTGGGCGAAGTTGTTCAGGTAGCCCTCTTTGCGGGACAAGGCGGCCGCCAAGAAGACGACAACTGCGAACTTCGAGAACTCGGATGCCTGCAGCGTGACCGGGCCCACTTCGATCCAGCGGCGCGAGCCGCCGCGAATGCTTCCCCAGGCAAGGGTTGCGACCAGGCCGACCACCGAGACCCCGAAGATGAGCCCTGAGTACCGCTTGTACAAACGATACGGGATTCGACTGGCGACTACGAGAACGCCAACTCCGAGCACCGCCCAAATGACCTGACGCTTGAAATAGAAGAACTGGTCCCCATGCTCGAAGCGGGCAATGACGCTCGACGCGGACAGAATCGCGCCCAATCCAACAACAAGCAGGGTGATCACAGGCAGCAGCAACAGCACCGAATTGCGGTCGGCGGCGCGCGCCGCCTCGCGGGCGCGTCGAATCGACCGAGCCCGAGCGATCGGGGTGACGCTGGTTGCCATCAGTCGCTCTTCCTCCTTGTGACCAGGTCAGTGAAGATCCGGCCACGTTCGTTGTAGTCATGGAACATGTCGAAGCTGGCGCATCCCGGTGCCAGCAAGACTGTGTCACCCGGACCGGCTAGTTCGTCGGCCAATTCGATAGCGTGTTCGAGGGACTCGGCCGAGTGAAAGCGCTCGGCGGGGGTGGCCGCGGCAAGTTCGCCACCAGCCTCGCCGAGGCCGATCACGGCGCGAACCGTCTCGACTCGAGCGAGCGGGCCGAGGTCCAGGCCCTTGTTGCGGCCTCCCGCTATCAGCACGACCGACGGATACGCTCTGGCCGCGGCAACTGCGGCATGCGGGTTCGTAGCCTTCGAATCATTGATCCAGCTGACGCCGCCCCACTCACCGACAACCGTGCGGCGATGTTCGACCGGGGTGAAGCCCTCGATGACTCGATCCATGGCGTCCGCCGAGGCACCCATGCGGGCTGCCAGTGTGGCCGCCGCGGTCAGGTCCATAGTGAAGGCGGCATCCAGAGACGGACGGCGCAGCTTGGCCTCGCCAACAAACAGATCCTGCCCGACGGGGCCGTTGCCCCCGGCGGGCCGCCGGTGGCCACTAATCGGAACCAAGGTTGCTGGGAGATCGACAACCGCGGCAACGGCTCCTTCATCGTCTACGTCGTAGACCATGATGTCCGCCGCTTCCTGTCGCTCCCCGATCCGCCGCTTGGCGGCGGTGTATGCCTCGCTGCTGCCGTGCCAGTCGAGGTGGTCGGGAGCAACATTCAGTATCGCAGCCGCCTGGGGATGAAAGGTGTCGATGAACTGCAACTGAAAAGACGAGGCCTCAACGACGACCACGTCATGATCACTCCCCGCTACGTCGCTCAGCGCCAGTCCAATGTTGCCGGCTGCTACGGCATCCACACCGCTCGCCGTCAGGATGTCCGCGGTTGCGGTTGTCACCGTCGTCTTGCCATTCGTTCCGGTGATCGCAACGCACCGGGCGTCCAGATTGCGGAATCCGAACTCCATTTCGCTGACGAAGTCGACATCAGCCGCAAGCGAGTCCACGATCGGAGCCGCACCCTGAGGAATGCCGGGGCTGGTGACCACCAGGTCGATCTCAGCAAGCAGGCGCCGGTCCCACTTGCCTCCGACTGCCGCCACCGACTCGTCGAGGTCGGCCACTGCCGGCTCGTGCCGGTCGTAGACGGTGACCTCATGGCCGAGCCGCTGTGCCAGCCGCATCGCGGCCAGGCCGGATACAGCGGCGCCGAGGATGAGAGTGCGACTCATATTCCACCCTCCGTCGCCACCAGGAAGTCGGCGTAGAAGAGGCCCACACCGATGGCAACCATGATCCCGGCCAGAATCCAGAATCGGATGATGACGGTCGTCTCGGGCCAGCCCTTTAGCTCGAAGTGATGGTGGATCGGCGCCATACGGAAGATTCGCTTGCCGAACACTCGGAACGAGAACACCTGGAGAATGACCGAGACCGTGACCATTACATAGAGGCCGCCCAGCAGGATGAGAAGCAGGTGGGTATTCGTGAGCAAAGCCAGCGAGGCCAAGGCGCCACCGAGTGCTTGCGACCCGGTGTCTCCCATGATGATTTTGGCGGGTGCCGCGTTCCACCAGAGGAATCCGAGAACCGCACCGACAACGGCAGCGGCAAACATCCCAAGATCGAGCGCACCCTCCACTTGATAGATCGCAGGGTTACGGAATTGCCAGAAGGCGACCAACACGTATGCGCCAAACACCAGCGAACCGGACCCGGCTACGAGACCATCCAAACCATCGGTGAGGTTCACGGCGTTGGCTGCTGCAGTGAGCATCAACAAGACGAGCAGGGCGTAGAACCACGGGCCCAGGTCAAGCATGGGAACGCGTGTAATGGTGAGTTCCGTACTCACCCCGGCGGCGACGGCCCCCCAGGCGAATAGTCCGGCCACCGCCAATTGGCCGAAGAACTTCCACCGCTTGGAGAGGCCCTTGTTCTGTTTCCGGGCGTACTTGACGAAGTCGTCGAAGAACCCGATTGCTCCCATCCCGAGAAACCCAAGTACCGCGAGCCAGCCGACGGCAGCAAAAGGCTCGACGGAAAAACCAAAACCATCACCAAACGTGAAGAACTGAAAATGGGCTCCGACGTAGCCAACGACGACCGCAACCAACATGACGACGCCGCCCATGGTGGGAGTGCCCCGCTTGTGGGCGTGCCCTTCAAGTTCCTCCTGGATGAACTGACCGATGTTGTTGGCTCGCAGCACTCGAATCGCTACCGGGGTCCCGAGAATCGTGATCAGGAATGAAGTCGTCGCCGCGATGAGAAGCAAGATCACGTCGTACCTCCCGGCACCGAGTCGGCCATATCAATCAATTGCTCTGCCAATACTTCGAGGCCAACCGAGCGGGATGCTTTGACGACGATGGTGTCGCCTTCGCGTATGAACCCGCTGAGAATCTCCAGTGCTTGATCGGGAGAAGTGACTCCACGGCCGATTCCACCGGCGGCCTTCACCAGACCGGGATCTTCTCCGACCATCAATACCGCGGCGTATCCGAGTGAGGCGGCAAGCCGTCCCATCCTCTTGTGCTCCGACGCGGCGATTCCGCCCAGCTCAGCCATCATTCCAAGCACCGCTATGCGTCGACCACCGAGGCCGGCAACGGTGCGCAGGGCAGCTTCGACCGACGTCGGGTTGGCGTTGTAGGCGTCGTTGACCACCGTGAAGCGTCCCCGGTGGATCTCCATGCGCCACCGCGAACCGCTAGCTGCATTGAGGCCATTCGTGATCAGCTCGAGGTCGACTCCCACGGCGAGCGCGGCGGCGGTCGCCGCAGCCGCATTCGCGGGCTGGTGAATCCCGGGCATGCTCAATGACACTTGGCGCTCCCCAGCGGGAGTCTCGAGGACGAAGCTGGCCAGCCCGGCCGAGTCGATGATCACATCCCGGGCGATCACATCGCCATCCGTTTCGACGCCGAACGTCACAGTGGTTCCGGGATGGGGACGACGGAGCCGCGGCTCGTCGGCGGGTAGCACAGCAACGCCGTCTGAAGCCAGGCCTTCAACTATCTCCCACTTGGCATCGGCCAATGTCTCGGTATCGCCGAAGGTCTCGAGATGCACAACGCCAAGGTTGGTAATCACGGCAACGGAAGGACGAACCGCCGGCATCAGCCAATTGAGATGGCCTCGACCGCGTGAGCCCATTTCGACGACCAAGGTCGATGCATTGTTGGGAGTTTGGAGGACGGTGAGAGGCACGCCCACCTCGTTGTTGTACGACGCGGGCGAGGCCCACGAGCCAGGTATGGCGGCCGCGAGCATGTCCTTCGTCGTGGTCTTGCCAGTACTGCCGGTCACAGCAACGACCGGAAGCGTCAGTTCATCGCGCCGCATGGCGGCCAAATCGAGCAACGCATCGGCGGTCGAGTCCACTTCAATCCGCGGCTCGAAACCCGTACGCCCCACCTCGACAACCGGTGCGGTTGCGCCGGCGGCGACGGCACCCTCTACAAAGTCGTGCCCGTCGTGCGTCTCTCCAACGACGGCGACAAAAAGGTCGCCCTTCGAGACGAAGCGGGAGTCAGTGGTAACGCCAGAGATGGACGAGTCACCGTCGCCGACCAACTGACCCAGACGAGCCGCCACTGCTGCAAGCTTCCAGTCGAGAGTCATGTCGACCCCCCGCCCAGCACCGCCAGCTCCTGGGACGCGACAAGACGGTCGTCAAAGTCGATGGTGCGATCGGCAAACTCCTGATAGGGCTCGTGGCCCTTGCCCAGAATGAGCACAATGTCCCCGACCTCGGCGAATTCGATGGCCCGGCGGATTGCGATGCGGCGATCAACTTCGCCGATCACCGAATCACCGCGCCCGCCGGCGCCGACGAGAACCTGCTCGACGAGCAAGGCCGGATCCTCACTGCGGGGATTGTCAGATGTGATGATGGCCACGTGGGCGGTGGCGGCGGCCCGTCCCATCGGGACCCGCTTGCCGGGATCACGATCGCCGGCGGACCCGACGACGGCAAGCACGCGCCCGGTTGTCGCCTCCCGTGCGGTGGCGATCGATAGCTCCACCGCCTCCGGCGTATGGGCATAGTCGACGATGATTGCCAGACCACGATCATTCGGCACGGCTTCGAAGCGGCCCGGTATGGCCGGCAAATTCTCGAGTCCATCGACAATCGCCTGGGTAGCAATATCCAAACGGTGGGCCACCGCAGCAGCCACGAGCGCGTTGGCGGCGTTGAACCGGCCGGCGAGCGGCAACCTGAGGCTGAAGGTGGTCTCGGGAAGATGCACCGTCACGTCGGTGTGCGAGATTCCCCAGCCCGTCACCTCTCCACTGGCGTCTTGGGAACCTGCGGGACCGAATCCGACTCTGGTTGTGGGGACTTCAGCCAGCTCGACGAGCCGCTTCCCGGCCGGATCATCGACCCATACAACGGCGTGACGTGTTCTTGCGGCGGTGAAGAGCTGAGCCTTGGCGGCGAAGTATGCATCCATGGTGTGGTGGAAGTCGAGATGATCCTGAGAGAGGTTGGTGAAGGCCGCAACATCGAACACAATCGAATCGGCTCGTCCCAGAATCAGGGCGTGAGAGGACACCTCCAATGCGGCGAAATCCACCCCTCGGTCAACCATCCTGCGCAGGAGCCGATGAAGGTCCGTGGACTCAGGCGTGGTGCGCACCATTGGAACGAGCTCGCCTGCGATGTGAGCGCCCACTGTGCCGAGGATGCCCGGCGTCAGATTCGCCGCATTGGCAATAGCCTCGAGCATGTGGGTGACGGTGGTCTTCCCGTTGGTGCCGGTCACTCCGACCATCTGCAGCTCTTCGGCGGGGCGACCGTGTACCACGGAAGCGAGCTCGGCCATCCGGCCCCGTGTGTCATCCACCACGAGTTCGGGGCATCCGCTGTCCATCTCGTGATCGACAACGACGAGAGAAGCACCGGCGGCGCAGGCTGACGGCACGTGATCGTGGCCATCGACGATCGAGCCTCGAACCGCGACAAATCCCGATCCGGGAATCACGTCTCGCGAGTCGTGGAACAGATCGGAAACCGGCAAGCTGGCGCCGATCAGCTTCGCTTCACCGCCGACACTCTCGGCCAGGATGCCGGCCGTCACACCTCTAGCGGACATTGGGAGGCACCCCCAGTCGGTGAAGAGCAGCTTCTGCAATGGCGGCAAACACGGGAGCGGCAGACACGCCCCCAAAACGCATGTCGGAACCGTCCTCGGTCTCACCGCTTGGTGAGTCAAGGACGATGGCAACGACTATGCGCGGTTCGTCGATCGGGGCAATGCCGATGAAGCTGGCGATACGGTCCTCTTCCGAATATCCCTCGCCCGGAACGAACTTCTCGGTCGTGCCGGTCTTGCCCCCCACTGTGTATAGATCGACGAGAGCCCTCGATCCGGTTCCCGATTCCACGACTCCCTGGAGCAGGACTCGCATGACGCGAGCTGTCTCTTCGGAAACAACCGGACGTTCCGTCGGCTCGTAGCGCTGCCGCGTGCCGTCGGCAGATATGACCTCTCGCACGACATGGGGCTCAACAAGAACACCGTCGTTGGCGATGGCGGAGAAGACCGACGCCATCTGCAGCGGAGTCACATCGACGCGATACCCAATGGCCGTTGAGGGCCCACAGGTCGTGTCACACCAGTCGCGCACATTCTCGAGTCGGCCGGACGCTTCGCCCGGAAGATCTCCGGAGGCGACCTGGCCTAGGCCGAATGCGCTCAGGTACTCATAGTGCTTCTCGTTACCGAGCAGGTCCTGAATGAGAATCGTCCCCACATTTGAGGACTTGGCGACGATCTCAGCGACGGACATCTTCTTGGCCTTGGTGCGCCCGACGTCGGTGTATTCCTTGTCGCCGACTTCGAGTGTTCCGGGTACCTTCAATATGGAGCTTGGGGTGACAACGCCCTCTTCAAGCGCGGCGGCCAAAGTCACGACCTTGAGCGTTGAACCCGGCTCGTACACGTCGGTGACTGCTCGGTTCCGATACGCCTCGGGGTTGGCGTCCGATCGATCATTGGGGTCGAAGGTCGGAGCGTTGACCATCGCCAAGACCTCCCCCGTCAGGATGTCCATGACAAGTACTGTGCCCGCCAGAGCGTTGTAGTCCTTGACGGCCTGAGCCAGGATTTGCTGGGCGGCGGAGCTGATTTCGCGGTCGATCGTGAGAATAATGTCGGCGCCCGGCTGCGCTGGGTCGACAACGAACTCACCTTGTGGAATCGGATTGCCGTACGGGTCGCGCTCTACAATCTGTTGGCCCGGCGTACCTGCCAGAGCCTCGTCGTACTTCCATTCCAGGCCTTCGAGGCCGGCCATGTCGTCATCGCGGACAAAGCCAATAACTTGCGAGGCGAGGTCACCGGCCGGATAGATGCGCTTCGGTTCGCTGGTGAAGTACACACCGGCCATCTCGGTCTCTTCGACCATGTCACGAATCTCTTGGGCCTGGGCACTCTCGAGACGGCGGGCAATGTAGGCGAACTGTGAATCAGGCTTGGTGAACCGTTCCTTCAGAACAGATTTAGGCACGCCCACGAGCGGGGCCAGCAGCCTGGCGGCCGCGGCTGGATCTTCCATGTGGCTCGGATTCGCGGTCACGGTTACGGCGTCGATCGAGACCGCGAGCTCGACGCCGTCTCGGTCATAGATCGTGCCACGGGGTGCGGTCAGGGCCTCAGTACGAACTCGCTGCTGCTCACCACGTTCGGCGTGTTTGTCTGCCTCAAAACCTTGGACTCGGACTATACGGAAACCGATGCCGGCCCAGGCGACGACAAAGGCGACGCCCAAAACCATGAGACGTCCATCGCGCGGCTGCGTCCGCTTAGGCATACACGAAACGCCCGTCGTCAACCCGTTTCCAGGTTCGGCGGCCGCCAGCGTTCGGCCTCTCCACTTTCAATCACCCTCCTAGGGTTGGTACTCACGGCTGCGCAGTGAGTACCGCCTTCAACTGAGCCCACCGAAACTCGGGGTCGATCCCCTCGACGTCCAGTCCGGGCACTTCGATCTCGATGCGTACGGTGGGGTAAACCAGGCCGATCTCGGCAGCGATTGCATTGATTCGGTTGGGATCCTGGAGACGGGCCACCTCGACCCGCAGATCCCCCCGCCGGGCTTCCTCGATAGCGATCTGCTCTTCCAGATCGTCGAGTTCGAAACCGGACCGATCCAGAGATACCCGGGAGAAGATGAGTCCGAAAAAGGCGACGACGACGACTCCTGCGAAGATCAACCAGGGGCGCAGCTTGATCGGCCTGCGGACGCCTGGTGTCAGCTGCTCTACGTCGAAATCCCCTGAGGGAAGGCGGCGGGCAGTCATGATGCGACCTTCTCCACGGCCCGCAGAATTGCACTGCGGGCACGTGGATTGTTCTCGATCTCTTGAGGTGTCGGCCGCATTGCCTTGCGGGTCAGCCGGCGCAACTCGGCAACTGTGCCGCATGCGCATACCGGCAGGTCAGGCGGGCACGTGCAGCCGACTGTGCCTTCTGCAAAACGCCGCTTCACGATTCGATCCTCGAGGCTGTGATAGGAAATCACGACAATGCGGCCTCCCGGTCGAATGGCATCGATGGCGGCATCGAGGCCGGAGCGAAGCGCCGCCAGCTCTCCATTGACAGCGATGCGGAGCGCTTGGAAGGTGCGTCGAGCGGGGTGCTTCCGCCTGCGGGCGGCAGCGGGGACTGCATCGGCAACAACGCGCCCCAACTCGGCGGTGTCTGCATGGGGGCGTGCCTTGACGACCGCATTGGCGATACGCCAGGCGAATCGTTCCTCGCCGTAGTCGCGCAGGACCCTGGCGATCTCGTCGGCCGACCAGTGATTGACGATATCGGCCGCACTATGAGTTGCGTCGGGACCCATTCGCATGTCGAGCGGGCCAGAAGAGTGATACGAGAAGCCGCGGACAGCAGTGTCGAGCTGGTGTGAGGACACCCCAAGATCAAAGAGTGCGCCAGCAAGATCCCCACTAGGTACCTCGTGGGCGAGAATCTTCTCCAGGTCGCCGAAATTGGCCGCTACCAGGTGAAGTGCCGGATCGTCGAGCCCTACCGGGACCCGTGTTATCGCGTCGAGATCCCGGTCGATGCCCAGGACGCGCAATTCTGGATTCGATTGCAGCAAGGCGGCGGTATGGCCTCCCCCACCGTACGTCGCGTCGACGAGAAGCCCCGTCGTCCCCCGAAAAAGCGACAGCACTTCGTCCACCATCACCGGCCGGTGATAGCTGTAGCTGTTCGGTGTTGCAGTCTGATTCATTGTCAACCCCCCGGAGCGCTGGCGCCATGCTGAAAGCGGGCGGAGTAAGGGGCCTTCCAGATGGCATCCGGGGGGTTGACGATGAGCCAGACCTCGTTTCGTTGGTTGTGTTTTCCGTGCTTGCGGTGGGTGAAAGTGGGGCGGAGGTGATTTGTGGTGTCGCCATCAGATGTCGCCACCCTCGCTGAGGACTTCTTCGATTCCCGAGTAGAGCTCGTCGGCTTCCGCGGCAACGTCGCGCCAGGTTGTGGTCGACCAAATCTCGATGTAGTCGGCCACACCGACCACTGTGACGTCCTTGTCCAGCGCGGCGTAGGTTCGAAGTGTTTCCGGAATGGCGATGCGACCCTGCTTGTCGAGACCCTGATCGCTGGCACCCGCAAAGAAAGACCTCGAGAAGTTCCGTGATCGTCGATCCGTACGTGGCAGCTTGGCGACCTTCGCCATTTCCTGCTCCCAGCCCTCATCGTGAACACGTAGAGACAGTTCTCTTGGCCCTTGGTGATGACGCAGCCATTTTCCAGAGAGTCGCGGAACTTGCGCGGCAGAACGACTCGTCCCTTGTCGTCCAATGCGTGCTGGTATTCCCCGAGAAACACGCTTACCCAGTCCCGTCTCTAGTTGATCATCTCCCACGAGGACCCACTTTGCTCCCTTTCGCGCCACTTGTCAACTACTTCCCCCCCATTGCGCCCCTTTTTGCCCCCAATCGACGGATTTTCCGCCCCGGGGGGCGTTTCTGAGGCCTCATCGAGTTGTCAGCGGTTCGGTCGCGGGTGTGCCCCGGGTCTGGCGGCCTGGCCCCTTTGGGCACCATTCATCGCGGCTGTTGATGAGCCCAGCTATCTGCGACATCTGGCTGAAATCATCCGAAAGTCCCTACCCAGGGCAGCCCACTCGATCCATATTGAGGTGGTCGGGCTGACGGACACATCGAGTCCAGCCGGGCCGAGCGAGGAGACAGAAGAGGAAATTGGCAACGGTCCTGCCCGAGAGTCACCACTGGTGGGCCGACGCCCCTGAGGAAATCGTCGCCCAGCTCGCGACCGACGCATCGGCCGGCCTGACCGTCGCCGAGGTGGCGGAGAGGCAGGCTCGGTACGGCCTCAACGAACTCAGCGAGGAACCGACCACTCCCCCGTGGCGCATCTTCCTGACCCAGTTCGCCAACACCATGATCGTGGTGTTGCTAGCTGCCGCTGCGATCATGATTGCCATTGGCGAGCCCGCCGACGCCATCGTCATTGGGGCGATCGTCATCCTCAACGCGGCTATCGGCTTCTTCCAGGAATACCGAGCCGAACAAGCCATGGCCGCACTGAGAACAATGGCCGCTCCCAACGCACGAGTGGTCCGGGACGGCGTCGAGCAGACCATCGCGGCTACAGAGCTGGTGCCGGGCGACGTCGTCGCCTTTGACGCCGGTGACATCGTTGCCGCCGACGTCCGGCTCACCGAGTGCCCCAACCTACGGGTCAACGAATCCGCTCTGACCGGCGAATCCGTTCCGGTCGACAAGACCGACGAGACAATGGCGATCGAATCCGGTGAACTCGTCGGCGACCGTCGCAACATGGTCTTCAAGGGAACGTCGATCGTGTACGGCCGAGCTCGAGGAATCGTTGTGGCCACCGCTATGGCCACCGCACTCGGACAGATCGCCGGCCTCCTGCAAACGCACCAGGCACCTCGCACACCACTGCAACGGCGGCTGGCAGTATTGGGCCGCTGGCTGGCCGCAACCGCCATCGCAATCTGCCTCGTCGTCTTCACCGTGGGCGTGCTGCGCGGTGAAGACGTTGAAGTCATGTTCCTCACGGCGGTCAGCCTGGCAGTTGCCGCCATACCGGAGGCCCTGCCGGCCGTCGTGACGATCGGGCTGGCGCTGGGGGCCCAACGAATGATCCGGCACAACGCACTGATCCGAAAGCTCCCCGCCGTCGAGACATTGGGATCGGTGACGGTTATCTGCACCGATAAGACGGGCACCCTCACCGAAGGCAGGATGCTTGTCGAGAGGCTGTGGACTCTCGACGGCATGCTGAATGTGACAGGGTCCGGATACCGGCCATCCGGCGATCTGATGACCGATGGCGTGGCAACCGCGGTCGCCCCCGACTCTCCCCTTGCCTCGCTGCTGAAGGCGGCCGCGCTCTGCAACGACGCCGTTCTCGTACCACCAACGACTGGTGACGAGGAGTGGAGCATCGTGGGCGATCCGACCGAAGGAGCGCTCCTCGCCGCCGCCAGCAAGGTTGGCTTCGACCGGGAGCGAATGAACCAGGAGTACCCGCGGACCGCAGAGATCCCATTCGACTCTGAGCGGAAGCGCATGGTGACGATTCACCGCTCAGGAGATGGCCCGGGCTGGCTGGTTGCCACCAAGGGAGCAGTGGAAGCCACGATCGACGCAGTTGTTCGCGTCGCCTCACAGGACGGGGAGCTTCCAGTCACCGATTCCCTCCGTGAGAAGGTGCTGGCTGCGACCTCCGCGTTTGCCGCCGACGGCTATCGCGTGTTGGCGATAGCCGGACGGACCGGTCATGACGGTGAACTGACGGACATCCTGGAGGCCGAACGCGACTTGGTCCTATATGGTTTGGCGGCGATGGCGGACCCGCCTCGCGCAGAATCCCGGCACGCCATTGCGGCCTGCCGGACTGCCGGCATCGAGGTAGTGATGATCACCGGCGATCACCCTGCGACCGGAAAAGCGATCGCCGGCAGGCTCCACATTCTCGATGGCGACCAAGAAGTCATGACCGGTACCGAGCTGGCGGCACAGCCGGCCGGCGGTCTGGCAGAGCAAGTGTCGAACATCGCCGTCTACGCCCGCACCTCTCCCGAACAGAAGCTCGACATTGTTCAAGCCTGGAAGAAGAACGGCGCCATCGTGGCGATGACCGGTGACGGCGTCAACGATGCGCCTGCCCTGCGGACGGCCGACATAGGTGTGGCGATGGGCGTCACCGGCACCGAGGTGGCCAAGGAAGCTGCCGACATGGTGCTTACTGACGACAACTTCGCCTCGATCGTGACGGCAGTCGGCGAGGGTCGCCGGATATACGACAATATCCGCCGTTTTGTGCGCTACACCCTTACATCGAATGCCGGGGAGATCTGGGTCATGTTCCTCGGACCATTCGTCGGCCTGCCGCTTCCCCTCCAGCCGGTCCAGATCCTGTGGATCAACCTCGTCACCGATGGATTCCCCGGCCTGGCGCTCGGTATCGAACCGGCCGAGCCCGACATCATGGACCGCAAGCCACGACCACCAGATGAGAGCATCTTTGCCCAAGGGGTATGGCAACAGGTGCTGTTCATCGGACTGCTGATGGGATTCCTGACTCTCGGAGTCGGTTTGTGGGGCGAGGCGACCGATCGTCCATGGCAAACGATGATCTTCACGACCTTGGCTCTCCTGCAGCTCGGCAACGCATTCGCCTTGCGGTCGGAACGCCAGTCCCTATTCACCCAAGGCGTCATGACCAACAAGCCGCTCCTGTGGACTGTGGTGGTGACGCTGGCCATTCAAGTCGTGATCGTCTACTGGGGACCGCTGCAGAACCTGCTCCACACCGAGGCCCTTTCGGCATTTGAGCTTCTGGTGGTGGGTGTTGTTTCGACTGGTGTCTTTGCTGCAGTCGAGCTCGAGAAGTGGGTACGGCGCCGATCAGCGGTAAGGCAGAGTTGACCATGGGCCCTCGTGCTAGTCGAGCCACAGTCCTCGAGATCTCGACAAGCGAGCCCAACTCATGATCGCCTGGTGGATCGCCGTGCTGGTGATCGGTCTTGCAGCGGCAATCCTCGGCAGCAGCCGGGCGGTGACGTACGCCTCCGAACTGGCGTACAGCTACCCCGTCTCGCCATTCATCATCGGCGCCGTGATCGTCGCCATCGGAACCGATCTCCCCGAGATAGCAAATAGTGTCGTTGGCGCTCTGGCCGGTGAAGGCGACTTCGCTGCCGGCAACGCCACGGGGTCGACAATCACGCAGATGACGCTCGTCCTTGGAATACTCCCCCTCGTCGGCGGCACCATCGCCATTGGACGACAGCGCATCGCTCTGCCGGGCGCTCTGATGGTCGGCGGGTTGCTGCTCGGCGCTCTCTTCGGTGCCGACAGCAGCCTCACGAGGCTCGAGGGGCTGGTGCTCGTGGCCTTCTGGCTGGCAAGCACGGTGCTCATCTATCGGAAGACTCCGGTCGCAGGCGAGCCGACGATGGTCGCGTTCGAACGGAGACTGGCTCGGGCGATCGGTGGACTGCTGGCCGCCCTCGCCGTCGTCGGCGTCGGCGCCACGGCAGCCGTCACAGCATTCCTCGAGATCGCCGAGCAACTCGACGTTCCCATCTTCCTCATCTCATTCTTCGCCGCGTCAATCGGATCGTCGCTGCCTGAGCTGGTTGTCGACATCACGGCAGTTCGTCGGGGGGAAAGGGATCTCGCCATCGGCGACATCTTCGGCTCGTCGCTGATCGACGCCACACTCGTCATGGGGATCGGGCCGGCACTGCGCACACTGACGGTGGACGGCACCCTGGTGGTGACAACGGGAATCGTGGGTGCCGCCATAGTGGCCGCGCTCACCATCACACTCGCTCGCCGGCACCACCACGACTGGGTGACGGGAGTCGGCCTTCTTCTCATCTACGCCGCGTTGTATCCGCTCATGATGAGCATTTGATGCTCTGACCATCCATCGCAGATTTCCGTCCCGCCGGTATCGTCCCTGACCATGGTGGCGACGCCCGATGCGCTCTCTTCGCTCCGGTCATTCAACCGGTTCGAACTCAAGTATTTGATCGGCCGCGATCAGATCGGCGCCGTCCGCTCCGATCTGTCGAACAACCTCGACCCCGATCCGCACAGCCCGGACGGTGCCTACGCAGTCTGGAGCCGTTACTACGACACGGCAGATTTCAAGTTCTACTGGGAGAAGATCGACGGCATTCGCTTCCGCCGCAAGCTACGCATTCGACATTACGGCGACCCCACCTCGATCTCTGACGAGGAGCCTGTCTTTGTCGAGATCAAGCAACGTGTCAACCGAGTCACCCAGAAGCGCCGTGTCCGATTGCCTTACACAGCAGCCCTGGCGCTGTGTGATGAGCACGTCCTTCCCGAGCTCACCCAGCACGCCGAGCGAGTGATTGCAGAAGAGGTCCTGACGTTGTCGTCGGGACTCGACCTGCGGGCGACAACGATCGTCGGCTATCGACGCCAGGCGCTGGTTGGGCGCCGGACCGACGGCGGTCTGCGGATCACGTTCGACACGTTGATTCGGGGTCGCAAGACGGATCTCGATTTGGCGGCCGGCGTGGAAACCCCATCAATCGTCTCTCCACAAATGGTCATTGTCGAGGTAAAGGTCAACGAGCGGGTTCCGTATTGGCTCACCGAGAAGATTGCGCGCCACAACATGCAACTAGTCAGGATCTCAAAGTACTGCACGAGCGTCGAAGGGAAACCGCCGCTTGCTTTGCGGCAACGAGTCGAGGACACAGCATGATCATTGCTCAGACCATTTTCGAAAACGTTGACGACCTGACCGCAACATTCAGCGTTGGCGACGTCGCGATCTCGCTGGCACTGTCAGCGTTGCTGACGATGGTCGTCGCATACGTGTACCGGGCAACCCACCACGGCGTTTCCTACAGCCAGTCGTACGTCCAAACGCTGGTGCTACTTGGCATCCTGGTGTCGCTGATAATGCTCGTCGTCGGCTCCAACATCGCACGAGCGTTCACCTTGGTCGGGGCGCT
Source organism: bacterium (assembly GCA_024226255.1). Taxonomy (GTDB): domain Bacteria; phylum Actinomycetota; class Acidimicrobiia; order Spongiisociales; family UBA5794; genus JAHEJX01. Next base: position 32,674 of record JAAELU010000403.1, read on the forward strand.
CTCCATCGTGCGGTTCCGCAATGCAGTCAAGGAGACCCGTGATGTCGGGTTCATCTTCTTTGCGATGGCGATCGGGATGGCGACCGGCACGCGGTTCTATCTGTTGGCCGCGATCGCGACCGTTGTCATCTCGCTCATGGTGCTGATGATGGACCGGTTCAACATGTTCAGTCTCGACGTCACCAGCCAGGTTGTGAAGGTACAGCTACCTCCCGACACCGATCCGGCGGTGCTCGAACCGGCGTTCCTTGCGCATACGACCAAAGTCGAGCTCATCAGTGCCGAATCGATGCGAGGCGGAGCCCTCACCGAGCTGCTGTACACAGTTCGACTCAAACGAGGGTCAGCTCCCACGGCTCTGTTGAACGAGCTGCAAGCCAGGACCAGCGGACAGAAGGTGACTCTGCTGACCGGCTACGACCGCACCGACCTGTGATCAACGGATGAACCAAACCTTTCTGTTGCGGCGCCATTGGAAGCTGCTGGCGTTGACTCTTGTCGTCATCATTCTGTTGGTGACCGTCTTTGGCGACGTCGAAATCTCGGTGCCGGAAATGTCGGGCACCACCACGGGTTAGATTCCCTGAGATTCAGCAAGGAGAGCCCATGGGATGGAACGACACAATCATTGACGAGTTCCGAGCCAGCGGTGGCGAGCGGGCGGGCAACTTCGCTCCCGGAAGCCTTCTGCTCTTGCACACGGTTGGCGCTCGATCGGGACAGCCGCGTGTGAATCCTCTGGTTCATCTCAAGGACGGCGAACGGTACCTGGTCGTAGCCTCATACGGCGGGGCCCCAACTCATCCTGCCTGGTACTTCAATGCGAAAGCCAGCCCGAACCTCACAATCGAAGTCGGCGGCGAGACCATCGATGTCACCGCGGAGACTCTCGAGCCCGCCGAAAGGGATGACGCCTACCGGCGCCTCGCCGAGAGGTATCCATTCTTCGCCGACTATGCCCTCAAGACCGATCGGGTTATTCCGGTCTTGGCGCTGACGCCCAGGAAGATCGAGCCTTCGCTAGGACCATAACCAGGCGGCGCCGCGCACCCCGCTCGAGTCGCCGTGAGTCGCCTTCGCCAGTCGGGTCAGAACCGTCGTCGAGAATACGTATTGGCCCCACAGACGCGGAACCTCCTCATAAATCGAATCGATGTTGGAAACTCCGCCTCCGAGCACAATCACTTCAGGGTCAAGCACGTTGATCACCATTGCCAGACCACGCGCCAGCCGGTCGTAGTAGACCGTGAGTGTCTCTCGAGCGAGCCCGTCGCCGCCGGCGGCCGCCACCACAATCTCCGCCGACGATGCTGCGGCTCCCCCGCGTCGCACATGGTCGGCCGCCATTCCCGGCCCTGATAGATACAGTTCGACACATCCGCGCTTGCCGCAATAGCACTCTGGCCCCGGCACCTCGCTGGCGTGCATCCAGGGCAGACGATTGTGCCCCCACTCCCCGGCGATGCGATTTGGCCCACCCACCAGAGACCCGTTGGCAACTACTCCGCCGCCGACACCCGTTCCGAGGATCACGCCGAATACCGGATCGGCGTTGGCTCCCGCACCGTCATGGGCTTCAGAAACTGTGAAACAATCGGCGTCGTTGGCGATCCGGATCTCGCGCTGCATCGCCTTGGCCAGGTCGACGTCGAGAGGATGGCCGTTGAGGGCCACCGAATTGGAGTTCTTCAACAACCCTGAGACCGGATCGATCGCACCAGGCGTGCCGGCGCCGACCGTGATGGCTGGACCATATCGAGACTCGGCTTCCCCTACGACCTCGACGATGGCGGCAATGGCCGCCGGATAGTCGTTCTGGGGTGTCTCTCTTCGAATACGGCCGAGTTCGACGCCGTCGTCGTCGAGCGCCAAGGCCTCGATTTTTGTGCCGCCCAGATCAATTCCGATACGCATCTGGGCATCGTAGGCGCCTATTTGTGCCAGTAATCGCTTAACGCTTCGCGCCGGTGGGCCGATCTAACTAGTGCGCGTCCGCATTGGCGCATCGGAAGGGTTCCTCGTGTCGAGATTCAAGCTGATACTCACCAGCTCGCTGCTGGCCATCGCCCTAGTGGTCTCGATGGGAATTGCCTCCAGTGGAGCGACACCACTGACAGCTCGCCAAGACGCCACCGATCTCGCCGGCGAGAATGTCGCTACCGCGGTGACGCCTTCGATCACACCCCTTGCCGGCATTACATCGGTCTCGCCCACTGAACCGTGGATCACCGAAGTGCGCATCCCGGCAATCATTGGGAACGTCACCGCCGAGACGATCGCCGCCGACCTCTCGGTGCTCGACGGCTTTGTCTTGACGATTCGGGACTCGGGTGGCGTCAGCCATGGGTTGGACTCGGCCCATCCACAACGCGCTGCTCTTCCCAATCATTCACTGCGTTATCTCGACCCGGCCATGGTTGCCAGGTGGACGTTCGGTTTCCGCGTACCCACCGCAACCGCCAGCAACCTGATTCTCGAACTCACCGATGGCACGGAAACAGTCGCGTCCTGGCAAGTGGACAGGCTCGGCCCCACCGTCCCGGCCCGAGACGCCGCCCTGTCGAGCAACGCAACAGTCTCTCTCGCTGAGTCATTCATGTGGGGTCCCGACGTTGAAGTGACCGCAACGCAGGTCGGCTCCCTCGTGTGCGGAGATCCGGACATAGAAACCGTGACCCAGGTGGTTGCCGTGGCCTTCGCCGTTACCAACAGCGGTGCGGCCGAGGTGCGTTGGCCGGGCTACATCCACCGCGACGGCGCTTCGATAGCGCAGTGGTCCGATGGCACGGCGGCCGACATGACGGTCGAAACCTATGTTGGCGACGCCGAGACACTCCCCCGGGTATCGACATTCGCCGTGCGGATCCCCGCAATGGCGGCATCGAACCGTGCAATGGTGTTTGCGGCACCCCGAGACGGCCGCTTCACCGATACTTCAACCCTGCCTGAAGGAGTCACTCTCAATACTTCCAACGGCAGGATCTGGCTTGACCTGGCCGGAGTCGAGGCGACCCTGCCGATGAGTCCCACCTTCTGCGATCTCGGTTTCTTTGGCGGTCCGGTTCCGTTCGGATTCGCGCCGGGCGCAAAATTCGATGTCGGCGGCGAAGCTCCGTTGGCGAGCGCTTCGGCCATGGACGCCACCGCTCAGATGCGAATCACGGAGGCTCTCGCCGGAGCGGCTCTGCACTACGACTCACACAGCCAGTCCTTTGCTGGAATCTCCGGCGAGGACCTCGTCGCGGTTGCACCTCGACTCACATTCGTCGGGCACAATGTCGGAGCCGACCTGACGGGAGCCTCGGGAATCGTCTACTTCGACACACGCAGTGACGATGACCAGTTCATCTATGTGGCTACTCGGTCCGAATCCGGGCGGTGGTTCTGCGCAGGCATTACCCCACACACAAGCGCGATTGCCGCCGACGGTCTCCTGCTGTCAGAGATTGCCGAGGTCTGCTTCCCCGAGACTCTGGTCGACGAGGGCTGAGCCGGAAGGAACTCCGAGGAGTCCTAGCTGACCGCCAGGTAACGCTCCCACACCGGATCGACGTTCGCCCCCGACTGAACGAGCACCCAGCTATTACGCCGTGGGGCCCGCGGGCTGCGGCCGAGCTTCAATCCGGCCTCCTTGGGAGTCCGTCCACCCTTCTTGGAATTGCAGCGCCGGCAACTGGCCACGACGTTCTCCCAGACGTGTTCACCACCTTGCGAGCGAGGCACCACGTGGTCGACGTTCTCGGCCGGGCGTGAGCAGTACTGGCAGGCGTGGCCGTCACGCAGGAAGATCGCCCGCCGGTTCAGTGGCACCCGACGGGCGCGCGGCACCTTGACGTAGTTGTGGAGCCGCACCACCGACGGTGACGACATCGTGATTCGCTCCGAATGCCAGACCATGCCATTTGACTCGATGACCTCGGCGCGGTCCCGCATCACAAGAACAATGGCGCGGCGTGTGGTCACCACCGAAAGTGGCTCATAACTCGCGTTGAGAACTAGCGCCCTGGCCATTGCGAAAGGCTACCAGTCAACGTCTCGAGGGCTGGCGAGCGTGCCGATGGAACGGAATAGTGTGGGAACCGATCGAAGATCTCGGACGTCACAGTCTCGAGGAGGATCAAATGGGCATAATCCGATTCGGCTCGATAGCAGGGGTGCTGGCTCTGGTGGTGGGCGCATGTGGCGGGATTTCGGAGGACGTATCGCCGACGTCCCCTACGATTCCAGTGGACTCCACCGTCGAAGAAGGCACCTTGGGCACACCGGATGACACTGGCGACACTCCGGACCTGACGGCAGTGCCTGGGGCCGTGAGCGGCACATCGGCAACCCCAGAGGAGCCGGACCCGGGAGCCCCTCTCCCCACGCTGCCCGACCCCAAGGTCCCAAGAGGCCTCGAACCGTTGGTGGCCCAAGCCCGAGCCGATCTAGCCGCCAACCTCCTTGTGGCACAATCGGATATCGCCGTGGCCGTCGCCGAATCGATCGTGTGGCCGGACGCCTCGCTTGGCTGCCCCCAGCTCGGCGTCGAGTACGCCCAGATCCAGGTGGAGGGATGGCGAGTCGTCTTCACCCACGGTGGCGCCACCTACAGCTACCACGGCGGAGGTACCCAGCCCGAGGCATTCCTGTGCCGCAATCCCAGCTTCCCCGCCGGGTGATCTGACAGCGGCAACGACGCGATTCGGGGGCCGGATGTACCGGCCCCCGAATCGATTAGTCAGCCGCCGTTGACGGCAGCGGTCCTCAGCTAGCGGATCACCTGACCGTGGTGACCGTCGATCGCCTTACCCGCAATGCCGGAACTGGTCATCACGGCGTAGTTCGTCCATTCACCGTACCGCCTGCCCGTGGCATCGAAGCTTATGACATGAGTCTCGCCGGGCGAGCCCGGAGTCGAGAATACGTCCACCTCGAAGGCGCCGTTCGGGAACGACGGCGATGGCGGCGTGCCAGCTCCGTCGAAGTACACGGTCCCGCCGGCGTTGCCGAAGGCGTTCTCCGCACCAACCGTGAGATGCCCGCCGTCGCCGTCGGACACATCAGCGCCGTACGTGAAGAAGATGTCCTCACCTGGATTGAGGTCCGTGTTGGCACCGATCCACACCTGCGCCGTGGTTGTCTCCACGTCGCCAAAGCTGCGTACGCTCTCCCACTCAACGATCGTCCAACTGTCGGTTCCGTCCGTGAGGACATTGACGAGCACCCTGCCACCAAAGGCCGGGTTCAGGTCGGTCCAGAACGGGGCTAGTACGTTGTTTGGTGCCGCGGCATCGGGTAGGTCGGTGTTGTTGAAATCAACATCAGACCCAGTTCCTCCGCCAACTACCACGTAACCGTTGGAGACAATGCCAATCGTGCTGTACGACTCACCGGCGTAGTCGAACGAGGGAACGTTGAAGTTCGCAATGCTCTCGTCCGTGGCGCCTACGTCGGTTGATCCGAATCCACCAAGCGCGACGTAGCCGAATGGCGAAGCATTCGGGTCAACGGCAACGTCTGGTGACGGCGGGGCCGCCCCGGCCAAGGTACCTTCGAACTTGACGGTGTTCCACCATGTGCCCGTAGCTCCAACAACGCTGTTCCTGTCCAGCCGCAGTTGGCGAGGCACCCGGTCCCTTACGGAGACGGCATGATCGTCGAACGTTGTGTTCTCGATCGTGATGGTGCAGGTAGTCGTATCGCCCTTGTTGATTGTTGATGGGTCACATGTCTTGTCGATCGTGACGCCGGCTTCCTGCCTGACGACAGTGATCGGGAAGTGCAGCAACTGGCCCCTCATGGGCCAATTCCGCTTCTCGAACGTGATCGTGGCATGCCTGACTTCACCGATCGGGATGTCCCGACCGTCCACTGAGATGTTCAGCGTCTTCTCGCCGCCGTTCTTCCGTACGAGCATGTAGCGCCTGACATGCACGTCGAGATCGGCAGGTGAGTCCACAGTCATCTTCCATACGCCGTTCCTGGTCGTGGGATTGGTCACCGTGCGCTGCACGGTGATTGCCCCAGCTAGCGTCGGAACGTACAGGCTTGGGTAGTTGGCATCCCACAGACTGTCCTCGAGAGCCAAATAGTTGGCACCGGTCTCGGTGATGAGCAACTGAGCGTCCGCCGCGGCGTCTGGCAGGATCCTGCCTGAGCCGTAGTCGAACGGGTCAGCCGCCGTTGTGCCATCTTCCTTGGTCACACCGTCCGTCAACGCCGTCATCATCAATGCCGACTTGATGGCTGCCGGGCTCCAGTCCGGATTCGCCGCCTTGACCAACGCCGCAGCGCCCGTGGCGTGTGGAGCGGACATCGAGGTCCCCTGGATTGCCTGGAACAGCTGTCCCGGGAATCCGCCATCTTGGTCTTCCGGCAGCGGTGTGTTTCCGGCCAGGATCTGCACCCCGGGCGCGGTTACGTCAGGCTTGGAGATACCAAGCGTCTGCGCCGGGCCACCGCGGCTCGAGAATGGTGCCATTACGTCGCCCTGGACGGCCGTAGCCTGACCCTGGGTGAACACTCCCGTGGCAGACGCGTGGCTATCCATGAAGGCGACCAGCGCAACACCGGAATCGTCCTCCAGATGCACGCTTGGGAGGAAGTGATTGTCTGTTGACAGACCCTGTTGGACCGGGTTGTACAACAACAGGCCACCGGCACCGCCGGCGGCAACGTTGAAGCTCTTGGCGACACGAGCGATCACGCCACGCTGGCAGATCACGATCTCACCGCTGAATGTGCCAGGGGCGAACGGAGTCAGGCAGAGATCTCCTGAACCGCCCGGAGCGTAGATCACATCCGTTGGCGTTGTGATGCCCGGCGTGACCGAGGCCCCGCTGAGCTGCAGAGTGTCACCGTTGGCCGCCGTCAGGTCGACTGTGCTGATGAAATGCCTGTCCGTAGTACTGGCACCAACCGTCAGCGACCAAGGCTCACGGTGGGCAACCGTGTCGGCGCCCGGGCCGGAGTTGCCGGCCGACGGGACCACAAGGGTTCCGCCGTTGTAGGCGTCGAGCATCGCCAGCGACACGGCGTCGCCGTACGGATTGCCGCCACCGCTGATCGAGTAGTTGACGACATCGACGCCGTCAGCCACGGCTTGTTGGATGGCAGCAGACGTGTCCGAGCTGAAGCATCCGGTGGCGCCGCAGCCCTTGTAGGCAACAACATGCGCTCGCGGCGCGATCCCCGACACATCGCCACGGGGGATGCCGTAGATGTCGGCCGCGACATTGCCATTGCCCGCGGCTGTCGTCAGCGTGTGGGTGCCGTGACCGTTCGAGTCACGGGCAGAGTCGAACTCGGTCGGGATCAACCCGACCACAACCTTGTACGTAGCCGTGAAGTCGTAAGCCCCGATCAACTTGTTGTTGCAAGTGAACGGCGCGTCGTTGACATTGAATGGATCGCCGAAGTCGCAGCCTGCGCCCACGCCGCTACCGGCCCAGTGAGCTGGCGGCGCCGGATACGGGTTACCGGCCGGATCGGGATCGGACACCGAGGGATGCTCAGGCCAGATGCCGCTGTCGACGTTGGCGACGATGATGCCTGCGCCGGCCTCGGACTGGCCACCAAGGTCGTCCCATAGATCGTCGGCACCGATGAAACCTGGGCTGGTTTCGGTGTCGAGCTGGAGCAGCTCATCGAGATAGACCCCGGTGACACCGCTCAACTTTGATATCGCGTTCAGCTGTGAGCTCGGGACGAGGGCCGCGACGCCGCCGATTACGAGCTCATAGGTCTGTGTGACTTCGGCGTTGGGGATTGCCGCCTCGAGTGTATCCGCGAACTTCTTATGCTTGAGCTCGAGATGCCGCTGATAGTTTGCCACCGCGGCAGAACTTGGATCGAGCTTCTTCTTGCCGGTGACCTTGGGATTTGTCGCCGGGTATCCCGGTACTCCACCCTCGTAAGAGGCCACAGGTTGCTCATCGAGCTTGATTATGACGCTGACAAGTTTGTCACCGTCGACTGTTGCCGGCGTCACCTCGTATACCGATTCGAGGGTGAGATCTCCCCCGGCGGCCGTCAACGCGCCTGCGTCCGGTCTGTCCTCGGCGCCGGCGCCAGCCGGTACCAAAGCAAAAAGTGCTGCTGCAAACGCGGCAAACAGCACAGCTAGTCGTGATTTCACGTAAACCCTCCCATATGATTCCCACATGCCCCGCACAGGCAGGGGGTACCGCCCTAGGTACCTTGTCTAGAACCTAGCGGCCCGGTGTGACGCGTGGCGATAGGAATTGGCAAAGGATCTCGGCGACGGTCAGGCAGCCTGGTCGTCCTCGCCGACCTTGCCGGCTGTCATGACCTTCTTGAGCATCACTTCGAGGCTGGCAGCTTCCTCCGAGGTGAGGTGCTGCGCGAAGTGCTCTTGGATACCTCTCAGGTGAACCCGCCCCGCCTTGCGAAACATGCTCCTGCCTGCTTCAGTCGCAACGACCTCCAGGCCACGGCGGTCAGAAGGGCACGACACTCGCTGGACCAAGCCAGCCAACTCCATCCGATCGACGAACCGCGTCAAGGCACTGCGGCTCGACAGCATCGAATCCGCCAACTCGTGCATCCGTAGCCGGCCGTCCGGTGATTCTGCGAGGTGCAACAACACCTCGTGCCACCCGATCGGTAGTCCGGTCTCTTCTTCCATCTCGGAAGTGAGTCGATCCATAACCAAAGCATGAGCGCTCAACAGTGCGCGCCAAGGGCCAACAGTTTCGACGTTGCTCTTTGCAGTCATGGCCAAAGCCTATTTCACCTGGCACATAGTTGCAAGGTTCAACTAAATGTGGAATATTGTCACCCGCTACAGCAGTTGCACACAACAACTATTCACCATAGAAGGGTCCCCCATGTCTGAAGCTGCGCTCCCCGAGCCAGGTACCTGGCAGCTCGATGCCAGCCACAGCTCGATCGAGTTTGTTGCCCGCCATCTCGTGGTCACCAAGGTCCGTGGTGGATTCGGTACGTTCAGCGGCACAATCGATATTGCCGAGAATCCAGTCGATACGAGGATCGCCATCGAGGTGGAGCTCGGCAGCGTCACGACCGGTAGCGCCGACCGCGACGGTCACCTCACGTCCCCGGACTTCTTCGACGTCGAGAATCATCCCAAAATGACGTTTGTCAGCACGTCGATTGTGGCCAAGGATGACGGCTACGAGCTCGTCGGCGACTTGACCGTCAAGGGGGTAACCAAGCGCTTAGCGCTCAATGTCGACTACCTCGGCGTCATGAACGATCCGTGGGGCAATGCCAAGGCTGCCTTCTCGGCCAGCGGCGAAGTCAACCGAGAGGACTGGGGCCTATCGTGGAACGCCCCGCTCGAGGCAGGCGGCGTTCTCGTATCCAAGACCGCCAAGATCGAGATCGAAGCCCAAGCCACCAAGGCCGAGTGAGGTTCTCTCCCAACCAACGATGGGGCCTTGCGGGTTTAGACCAACACGGCCCCATCTGTTCGTGGCGTCGTGCTCGCCGGCTGCCGCAGACACAACCAGGAAGTAGAAAGGCCCCCTGCGGACAGGGGGCCTTTCTGGGAGGAACTAGTTCCTCTGATTGTTGCTAGACGGTTGCGGGCTTGGAAGCCTCTGAGGTTCCCAGCATGACGAGCTGCTCGTCACCCTTACCCTTGGCAACCCAGATCATTCCGCCACCGGCGATGAGGGCAACAATGCCGACTCCGGCAAACAGGCCGGCGAGTGCCAGACCAAGTTGTAGTGCGGAGTGCGTCACGGTGCCAACACCGAGCTCGGCGAACAGACCATGGGCAGTGCCGCTCCAGGCCTGGCTGCGGGCCGGACCCTCGAGCGGATGCATACGGTCAAAGTCGGTCCAGTACTTGCCGTCCACGGCAACATCGTAGGTGCCGGCGGCGAAGGTCTCACCGTTGTACTCGGCGGCCTCGCCCAGAGTCACTGTCTGGGTGCCGTGGAGGACGTGATAGCCGATCACGGCCATCTGGTACATGTACTCACTGCCCGTGTTGACCAAAGGATCGTTCGGGTCGAGATCAGCTTCGACAACCGGGTAGCCCCAGTCCTCGGTGAGTAGCGTCATGATGGCTTCGGCAGCCTCAGTCGTGCCGCGGTCGATGAGTTGGCCGTCGTCGTTGTAGCTCAGCGTGACGTTCTGTGCCTCGCTGAATGACTGCAATGAGTCGTAACCATCTTGGACCTTAAAGAAGGCCACGCCGCCTGCAATGACAAAAACCATGCCTACCAGTGCGAGTACGAGACCAAGTGTCCTTAAGCGATTCTTCACAGTGCTCCTCCTTATTTGTAGCGCCTGTGTTATCGGCTTGTGAACTATTTCACAAGCCGAGTCTGCATGAGTGGGCAGGAGCTGCGTAGGTCCTAACGGCCCTACTTATCGGGACGTTCGGCTGCACAATCGGGAATTGTTGTCAGAAGGGGCTTTAGCTGCGGAATCGAGCAAAGAGGTATCGATTCAACAGCCCCGAAATCAACACAAATCCGGCCAGCAGCGCCCAGGCAGGCGCTGCGTATCGAATTGCGCCGATGGCGGCGGCTGCTGTACCCGCGTATGGCCTCGTTGCGGGCTGGTGTTGGGCGGCGGCCCAGATCGACTCCCCCACGTCAAGGCGCACAATGCTGGAGACATCCGGATCCGCTGCCAGCAAATCTGCAGGCAGCGTGTCCAGGGTCCCCGCGCCTTGGGAACCAGCGGTGGCAACCGCCGTGTTCGCCGGGATGGGGAACGGAGCCGGCGGCACTGTACTTACGGGAGGTTGCTCAGTGGTCGTCGGCGCCTGTGTTGATGGTGGTGGTGGTGGTGGTTCGGTTCCGGGTGGTGCGCTGGTAGTCCCGGGCGGAGGTGCTGCAGTGGTACTCGGTGGCGGTGGAGCGACCGTCGTAGGCGGCGACGGCCGTGTGGTGGTCGGGGCAGCAGTCGTCGGCGGTACTGAGGTAGTCGATGTCGTCGGCGGAACAGAGGTAGTCGATGTCGGCAGGGTCGTCGTCGTGGCTGGCGGCACCGTCGTGGTCGTCGCCGGAGGGGCCGTCGTGGTGGTCGTCGGAGGCGCCGTCGTGGTCGTCGTGGTCGTGGTGGTGGTTGTGGTGGTGGTCGTCGTAGTCGGCGGATCCGGGAACTCAGCGGCGATCTGGATGTTGTCAAAATGGAAACGGCCCGATTGGCTCGGCACTGACTCGATTCGGAAACGGATCTGGGTCTGCGCGGTTGCAGCCGACAGGATGTTGAAGCTTTGGAACACTTGGCCGGTATCAGAAGCGTCCAGCGTGTATGTCGCCAGCGTTGTCCAGGACGAGCCCCCGTTCGAAGACATTGAGGCTCGAGCTAGCCCAGGATTCCCCCCGACCTTGGTTCGCCGATAACTGAAGGAGAGTGTTGCGGCCGTGGCGTCGCTCAGGTCGGCTTGCCGTTGGATACCGGCCGTTGTGTTGCCTCCGGCGGACAGACGGCCGCAGGCCCCGCCGGCACACTCGCTCACGCTGGCAATCTGAACCCTTCCGACACCGGCACCATCTGATTCTCCGCTCTCCGTCCAACTGCCCGACCACGCCCGTGAGCCGTTGCTTCCGGCGTACGAGATGGCGTCGAAGTTGTCCCTGAAGGTCTCGCTGGAAGCGGCCAAGGCCGGCCCCAGAAGAGCCGTCACCATCCATACCCACGCAACCAAGGCCACCAATGCAGACGTGGACCGCCGGCGCATGGATGTCATCAGGACGGATTACCCGTGCCGACCGGCTCTTCAGAAAGTGGTTGCGGTACGGTTCGAACCGCTCCAGGCGCTGCGTCTTGGACACCAGAGTTGGCGGCCGCTTCGCCGGACTCGGACCATGACAGCGTGAAGGTTGTCATCCCGTCGGCCCGGGTTTGATCGAGTGTGGCTCCGATGAGTCCGGCCAAGCCGTTGGCGACATCGAGGCCCCGCCCGGTAGCCGGCTCCGTTGCGCCGAGACCTCCGCCATGGTCGCTAACGGCACACTGCACTGAGCCGTCACTCTCTGTGACCGCTACGACTACCGGCTCGGCGCCATGTTGGACCGCGTTGGAAACAAGATTGCGAAGTATCTGGCGCAGCTTGGGCCCGTCGCTCAGAACCCACACCTCCGGGCAGTCGACCTTGATGTCGAGCCCGGCAGAACGGATTGGTTTGACCGCCTCTTCGACTACTTCGTGCAGTGGGACGATGCCTGTTTCGAGCGTGAGTGTTCCAGCTTCGAGCTGCGTGGCCGTCAATACGTCCTCGGCAATCCGATGCAGATTCGCCGATTCCGCATTGATAAGAGTGACCAGCTCGCGATCCAGGCCCTGAATCCGTTTGGTCTGCACCAGAACATCAGACAATCCGTAGATGCTCGTCAGCGGGGTGCGCAGGCGGTGTGATATCGCTAGCAACATCTCCCGCATACGCTCGATACGGTCATTGGCGGCCTCCACATCAGTGCGCCGTGTCTCCTGGAGCTGAGCGAGTCGACGGCGATGGGCACTCCAGCCGACGAGCAGTACCAGCGCCGGTAGGCCGAGAATCACGGCGAGGCGTATAGCCGTCGACGTGCTCCCCGCCAGACTCCGAGCCGAAGCGACATCCGTCGCCAGTACGGCGCGCTCACCAGCCAGGACTGCCACCGAGCTCTGATATGCGCTCTCGAAGTCGCCTTCGAGAACGGCCCGGGCCGACTCGACGTCTCCGGCCCGGAGAACGTCGAGCACCGCGCCGCCATAGGAGCTGAGGCCGCTCAACTCCCCCTGGTGGCCTGCTGAGAGGCGTTCCGCGACAACGGTTTGCAGCTGGTTGTAGGCATCGAGATTGCCGCCGGCTTCGGCTAGCGCGGCTACGAACGCGGCGTCCGTCGCTGTGCCGTTGGCGTTGTCCACCGCAAAGACGACTGCCTGTGCCATCGCCGCCCGGGTGACCGCCGCCGAACCCAAGGCCAAGTCCGTTTCGTCTAGCTGGGTAGCCGTGGCCGCGAGGTCAGTGACGGCCAGCGACCCCGCGGTGACAGTCGCCATCGCCACGATTGCCGCAAACGCAGCGAGCGCGATCGCAGGCTTTCCGATTCGGCGTAACAGCCATGAGGCCATAGCGGCCAACCTTCACACGGTGGCTCCAACTATGGCTGTATCGGCTGAGAGAACCGCCAGATTTAGGTTCTCGATGGTCCAGGACCTATTGGATACAACTGATGACGGTCTGGCCGTTGGCGCAAGTGTCCGCAGCCGATCCGCCAAGAAACCAGTCGCTTTCCGGCCCGCCGTCGAGAAAGTGCGGTCCGCCGTTGCCACGCAACCTGTCATCGCCATCACCACTGAACACGTTGTCGGCGCCACCCTTGGCGCGGATTCTGTCAGCGCCATCACCACCTTCGGTCACATTCGCCCTGTAGTTTCCTCACGACAACCCCCGGCGGTCAGATATGGGCTCTGGACGGACCGCTGTAATCTCCGGGCCATGAGCCAGCCCGTGAATCAACATTCCCCCGCCGGCGAGGTTGATGATGTGCTCGCCCGTCTATCGACGCTCGATCGATACCTACCGGCCTGGATCGGCCTTGCCATGGTCGGTGGCCTCGCCTTGGGAAGACTGATCCCGGACCTCAACGACTGGCTCGACAAGATCAAGATCGGAAGCGTGTCGCTACCGATCGCCATTGGTCTTTTGGTCATGATGTACCCGGTCCTGGCCAAGGTCCGCTACTCCAAGGTGGGCGAGGTGGCGGCCGATCGGCGCCTGATGGGGGCGTCCCTCGTCCTGAATTGGGTTGTTGGCCCGGCGCTCATGTTTGCCTTGGCCTGGATGCTGCTCCCTGACTTGCCCGAGTATCGGACCGGCCTCATCATCATCGGCCTCGCCCGGTGTATCGCGATGGTGCTCATCTGGAATGACCTTGCGTGCGGTGATCGAGAGGCTGCTGCGGTTCTGGTTGCACTCAACTCGGTGTTCCAGATCGTTGCATACGCCGTCCTCGGCTACTTCTATCTCGAGCTGTTGCCCGGCTGGCTAGGTCTCGATACCGCCACCCTCGACGTGTCGATGTGGGAGATCGCCAAGATCGTGCTCGTCTTCCTGGGTATACCGCTGGTCGCCGGGTACCTCACCCGACGCTGGGGAGAACGAAGCCACGGCCAAGATTGGTACGAAAGTGAGTTCATCCCTCGGATCGCACCCTGGGCGCTGTACGGCCTGCTGTTCACGGTCGTGATCTTGTTCGCTCTGCAGGGCGAAGCCATCACGTCACAGCCGCTCGATGTCGTTCGGATCGCCCTTCCCCTCTTGGCGTACTTCTTGATCATGTGGGCGGTTTCGTTTGCCCTCGGTCTGCGCCTAAAGCTCTCCTATCCCAAAAACACCACCGTGGCGTTCACATCTGCGAGCAACAATTTCGAACTTGCCATCGCAGTTGCTATCGGCGTTTTCGGGGTGACATCCGGGGAGGCTCTGGCCGGAGTCGTCGGACCACTCATCGAGGTCCCCGTCCTGGTCGGCCTCGTCTACGTGGCTCTGTGGGCCCGGAGACGTTTCTATCCGGACGATGTCGCCCGCTAGAGGCTCCGCCCTGCCGGCAATTCAGCACCTGGTGGTGCGCCAGGGGACGATCTAAGGCTCGACCGCACAAGGTATTCGTACTCTGGTCGCGCTCTCATCCAGGCGCGACTCTGGAGGCGAAGCAGACGCGGGCACTTCTGAGTGAACGCATCACGGATACGACACCAGTCGGCGCATTGACCTGGGCGAAGCTCGGAGTGGCGATGAGTCCCAAACGACTCGGCTGGCTCGAAGCGATCTTCATGATCTTCTTCCCTCTGTCGGTCGCGGCCGGAGCGATCACTGTTTGGCTGGTCGGACTTACCGACCCGTGCCGCGGACAGGGTTCCGGAGGTGCGATGTGTGGGCTCGGTGTACTCGTCATGTCAGCCGCTGCCGAAGTTCTCGTGGCCCTGCTGGCGACCGTGATCGTCGTTGTCGGATACAGAACTCAGGGGCCTGGACTGGGCCGGACGGAGTCATGGGCACTCGTCACTTTGTTCGGGATTTGGCTAACCGTGTTGGTGGTCCCGGCCATCTCAGAACAGATGGGCAAAGCCGAATCGCGGCGCAACGCCGAGATTCGACGTGAATTGGAGCAACAGAGGGCCCAGGAGTACGACGATGCACTCGGCGAATGGTGGGTGGACCGGGTCGCCGAGATCGTTGGAGTGGATCTCCGTGTCGACGATCCACCGCAGGACACACCCGCCGAAGACGCCCTGGCGACACGATGCGTTCGAGTCAGCCAGGAATTGCGTGCCACCACTCTCGACGGCTCACGAGCAATCACGGTCCTCGATCTGCACAACTGGGCGGGATTGTGGACCACGGACTGCGACGAGGTGTTGTCACTGTCACAAAAGGATCTCGTGGAGTTCGCTGCCAGCCGTGGCGAGCTTGGCCAGTTCATCGTGCGCCCCGACCAGGGCCTCCGCACCGTGCGCCTTGTATTCACAAACGAACCGGCGACAGCAACCCCCCTTGCCGACGTGTCGACGCTCGCGGCGGTGGCCGATTTCCGCCGAGATGTCGACCACATCTTCGGCATGAGGCTGCTTTGCGACCACTCATACCCGATCGTCGTCCACCAAGACGACCGGCAGCCGCCCTACCAGAAGTGCCCAAACGATCCCGGCGACGCAGTAGCGATCATCGACTTGCCCGACGTTGACCCACCGGAGCTCGAACTCGCTGTCGGTGATGAGCCCTTGGTTGTCCCCTACTCACCGTACGAGATCACCGGCACGTCCGAACCTGGAGCCACGATTGGTGTCGACGACAAAACTGTGGAGACCGCGTCCGATGGCAGCTGGGGTATCTGGATCCCCCTGCAACCGGGCCTCCAGACGGTAGCCATTCGGTCAACGGATGAATCGGGCAGAAACGCGATGGTGCAGCTGCAAGTCGAATTCGACCCTTCCCTGCTATTCCTGAGCGCCGAGGGAATCGGCCAGGTCGCGTTCGGAGCGGAAGAGGAGAATGTGGTTTCCTGGCTCTCGGCACTACTCGGGCCCCCGACCAATGTGACGATTGAGTCTGCAGCCGAATACCAACTCCCCCTCGGATACGCAGGTCGCACGAGGGCCAGTTGGGTCGAATGGGACCACATCGGCTTTGCGGTCGTGTTTACCGACGGGGATTACTTCCGAAATGACGGCAGGTCGCATCTCGTCTACTGGTCCGTGCGTCCTGAGGCTCTTGGACAGCTGCAAACGCCCGACGGCCTATCCGTCGACTCGACGCTCGACGAGATCGAGGCGAGCCGCGGAGGCGAA
>JAAELU010000404.1 GCA_024226255.1 bacterium
GCAACGGTGGAGACCGCTAGGAGTCTGGTCGGCAATGTCAGTCTGAACTCGCGGCGAGTTCCGTCACCAGGGCTCTTCGGGTCGAGCGAGTTAGCACGTCGTTTGCCAACCACCCTCCTAGGTGCTTTCGGTCGGAGGCTCGTCGAGCCCGGTGAGTTCCTTGAGCCGCTCCGCCCGCTCGGCACGACGCAAAGCCTTCTCCTCAGCCGTCTCCCGCATCCGCTCCTCGTATTGCTGCGGGCTCTCGATCGTCTCTGATGTGACCAGTTCGTAGTGGTCGCCGTAGGTCTGGATGATGGCGACGATGGTTGCGGCAACGGGTAGCGCCAGGATGGCTCCCACGCCGCCGAGCAAGGAGGCGCCAACGATGGCCGAGCCAAATGCGACCGCCGGGTGGAGGTCCATGGTGTTGGCCGTGACCCGTGGGGACAGGGCGTAGTTCTCGACCTGCTGATATACCAGGATCGCCACGAGCACGAGGACCGCGTCGAACGGCTCTTCTGCGAAGGCGATCAGCAGCGGGAATGCGCCGGCGATGTAGGTGCCGACGGTGGGTACGAATTGCGAGACGATGCCAACCCACATTGCCAACGCAACTGCGTACGGGACGCCGATTATGGAGAACGCCATGAAGTGGAAAACGGCCGAGAAGATGGCGAGCAGGCTCCTTGAGTAGACGTAGCCGCCGACCTTCTCGATCGTGATTCCAATGATCGTGTCGGCATGCTGCTGCTGCTCGGGAGGCATGCGACGCAGGACCGCTGCCCGCAGGTTGGGCAGGTCGGCGAGGATGTAGAACACGAACAGGGCAATGGTCAGCAACTGGAACAGCAAGCCGACGGCAGTGGATGCCAGACCGAGCACTCCGCTAGCTGCATTGGTGGAGAGTTCCTGCAACCGTTCTTGGTCGGCGGTGAGATCGGAGATGATCTGGTCGCTGGAGATGTCGAGTTCAAAGGTCTGGTTGGCCCACGACACGAGTGATTCGACGTAGTCGGGGACCCGCTCGACAAGCTTGATGGTCTCGCCGACGGCGACGTTGATCAACGTGTACATGAAGACAACAGCGAATGTGGCTGCGGCGAACATGACAAAACCCGTCGCCAGGCCGCGCCGCCAGCCTCGCTTGCTCAGAGCTTCGACAGCCGGGAGCATGGCGAACGCGGCGAACAGGGAAATCACGATGGTCACGATGAAGTTTGTCGTGTTGCCAAATACCCAAGTGGCGCCGTAGCCGACCGCCAACACGACCACCGTTGCCATTGCGATTCGCGGCATCCATATGCGGTACCACCCGGAGTTTGGTCCCTGCTGTGGTTCGGCGCCGTTCATCTTCAACTCCCCAGTTTGCTCAGTTTTAGCTCGATGTCGTCGGGATCAAAAACTCCCTGGAAAGA
>JAAELU010000405.1 GCA_024226255.1 bacterium
ATCGCTCCTCCCAAAGGCATCGATGAGGGTGACCGGGTCTGCTCCGGACTTCAGCACCGTGAGCTGGGCGCCGGGTAGACCAATCTGCTGGGTGATGCTGAGCAGGTCGGCTTCGTCCCGATTGCAGAAGAACACCTCCGGAGCGACCTTGATCATCACGTCGAGGAATCTGTCGACGCCGAAGTCTGAGAGCGGGCCGACCGATGATGCGTCGATGCTCACCGGCACACCGGATTTTCGGCAGGCCGCAATGGCTTGCAGGCTGGTGGTTCCGAGTGGCTCTACCACCAGTGAATATGCGGGCACGTGGAGCCAGGTGACACTCTGAAGCGCGTTGTCGGGAAGGGCGCTCAGTTCCATGGCTGCGCCACGATCCGGCAACATGGTGCGCTCTCCGGTCTGATCGATCAGCACCACAATGGACCCGGTCGTACCGCCTCGGGCAACCTCGGTTTCGACGCCGGCTGCCTCCATCTCTGCGACCAGCATGGTGCCGAGTCGATCGTCCCCAACCTGGCCGACGAACCGTGACGCGGTACCGGAGGTAGCGGCATAGACAGCCACAGTTGCCGCACTGCCCCCACGCTGACGGAAGATCTTTGATGCAGTGTCGGTGCCGCGGACCGGCTCGGTTGATGGCCACACCACAACATCTTCGACAAGGTCACCGATACAACAGAGCATGGCGCGAGGATACCGGCTGCTGAGGCCAGTCTCCCCCCGCAGAGTGTCGGGGCCGGACTACCGCAGCGGCAGAGCCGCTGGGGTAGTGGGCAATCCGCACCCCTACGCTGAGAACTCGGCGATTCTGCATCCCGTTTCTCTAGGCCGCCGACCGTCGTAGGCTTTAGGTCATGATCAGGAACACACTTCTAGGTATCGCCGCTGTAGTTCTGGTCGCTGCCGGTTGCGGTGGCGATGATGCCGATGACGGTGTGGCGTCAATCGAAGATCTGTCCGACACCACCACTTCGACGCTCGCAGCACCGACCGCGGGTGACGAATTGGTCTTGGACGAAGAGAAGGTGCTCGCGTTCTCCGCGTGTATGCGCGACGGTGGCATCGAGTTCCCGGACCCCGTCGTTGATTCGGATGGCAACGTCGGCTTCGACTTGTTGGCGATGCGCGACCTCGGCGAGATCGATGAGGCGGAACTGCAGGCCGCCTTTGAGCCCTGCGTTGAGTATCTCGAGGGTGTCAACTTCGGGTTTGAGCGAGTCTTCGACACTGACTTCCAGGACGAGGTCGTCGTCTTTGCCGGGTGTATGAGGGAGAACGGGATAGATATGCCGGATCCCGACTTCTCTGGGATCATGGAGGGAAGTCCTCTGTTCCCCGGTTGGGAACCGGAAATTGACGACCCTGATTTTGAGGCCGCCTTTGAGGCCTGTGAAGAGCTGCTTCCCGGGATTCCGGGGATTGCGGGAGGCTGAGAGGCCTTCTCAGCGGATTCTTAACCTGCCCTCAGATTGCGGCAGGATGAGCGCAGGATGATCTCTTGAGGATCTTGAAAGGTAACTCGAATGAAGACACGGGGTTTGGTGCTCCTATTGGCCTTTGGTCTGCTGATGGCGGCCTGCAGTGGATCGGGCGATTCCGACTCCGGAGTGGCCAGTCTCGAAACTGATGACACAACGGTCACCGGTGCGGGCGTCGATGATCAATCCAACGATGACGTGGATCCAGAGCAGGCAATGCTCGCGTTGGCAGCCTGTCTTCGCGACCAGGGGTTGGATATCGAGGATCCCACAGTCGATTCGGATGGCAATGTTCAGTTCGGTGGATTCCGGGGGGCTGCCACTGAGGGCGAGATCGACCGTGAGGCGATGCGAGCCGCAATGGACTCCTGCCAGGAAGAACTCGGTGGAGTGGTGTTGGGCTTCGGTCGGAGCGGCTTCGACCCCACTGAACTCGAGGACATCATGGTCGAGTATGCGGCGTGCATGCGGGACAATGGATACGACATGGACGACCCGGACCTCTCAGGATTCGGCCCGGGTTCTGGTGGCGAACCGGGACAAGGCGGCGGTGGCCCATTTGGGGCAATCGACCGCGACGATCCGGATTTTGTGACAGCGAATGAGACTTGCGGGGATATCCTCGCCGGATTGCCAGGTGGCGGTGAACGGCCCGGCAGAGGCAACGGATGATGACAGGGAGAACGATGAGGACGTCGACCGATATGAGCGAAGCCGAAGCCAACACCGATGATCTGGCTGCTCCCGGTCGGGGCAAGAAGTGGTGGTGGATCGGCGCTGCTGTGGTGCTTGTCGCGAGTGCGGTCGCCGCGATTGCGCTTCTCGGCGGTGGCTCGGATGATGCTGCTGCGAACACCTCGGCTGCCCCTACGTTTGAGGAAGTTGTACGCACCGATCTCATTCAAATGGATTCGTTCGATGGCACGCTTGGCACCGAGGCTGGTGATCCGGTGGTCAGTCCGATTGCCGGCACAGTTACGACAACTGCCGAAGTCGGCACCATGGTCGAGCAGGGTGATGTCTTCCTGACCGTCGACAACGAACCCGTGGTCCTTCTATACGGGGACCTGCCCGCCTATCGCACGCTCACCGCCACAGACGATTCCATGACTCTTGCCGGCGGAGCCGGCGGCGTGATCACCGATATCGTCGCAACCGGCGACACCATCGAACAGGGTGACATTCTCTACCGCGTCAGCGGGGAACCGGTGGTGGTCATGTATGGCGACGTACCGGCCTATCGCACGATGCGCGATTTGAGCGAGAACATGACCGGCACCGATGTGCTGCAACTCGAGCAGGCGCTTGTCGCTCTCGGTTACGACCCGGACTTGCTGGCTTCGGTCGATGAGGAATTCACCGACTACACCGAGACAATGGTTGAGCGTTGGCAGGAGGCTCTCGGCGTCGAAGAGACCGGAGTTGTTGCCCTCGGAAGCGTCATCTTCATCCCCGAATCTGCCGAGGTGCTTGCTGGTGCGGCGGAGGTAGGCGACTCGGTCAATGCGGGCCAACCGGTGGTCACTATTGCGACCGGTGATCCTCTCGAAGGCACTGACGTACTCCAACTCGAAGAGGGCCTGGTCGCTCTCGGGTACACCGGCCCAGTCGTCGATGGGATCTGGGATAGCGGGACGAAGACGGCCGTGCTCGAGTGGCAGACCGACATCGGTACCGAGGACGATGGTGTCGTCAATCTCGGCGAAATTGTGTTCCTCCCCGCAACTGTTCGCGTGAACGAGGTGCTGGCCTCGGTGGGTTCGTCGGTCAACGCCGGCACGCCGGTCCTTGGCATCTCATCTGCCGATCAGTTCGTCACATTTGACCTTCCCGCGGCGGACCAGGGACTGGTCGTCGTGGGGCAGGAAGTCGTGATCGAGATGCCCGATGGCAGCGATGCGGCCGGTACCGTGATCGAGATCGATTCGGTCGCCACGGGCGGCCAGGGGAACGCCACCTTTGGGGTGAAGATCGTTCTCGATGATCCCTCCGTTGCCGTCGGCCTAGATGAGGCGCCGGTTGATGTGGAGATCATCTCGGATTCAGTCTCCGACGTGGTAGCTGTCCCGGTTTCGGCGCTGGTCGCGCTCCAAGAAGGCGGCTACGCAGTCGAAGTACAGACGGCGACCGGGACTCAGCTGGTTGCGGTCGATCCCGGTTTCTACGCAGACGGGTTGGTTGAGGTCGAGTCGGCCGGTCTCAGCGTCGGCGACATGGTTGTTGTTCCGTGACCGCCATGATGGTCGGCGACCAATCCGCTCCTGCCGCGGGGGGCGATGTGGTCCTGTCGTTGCATGGGGTGACCAAGGAATACCCGACGACGCCTCCGGTTCGAGCCCTGCGCGGGGTTGACTTCGCTGTTACCCAGGGTGAACTCGTCGGCGTGGTTGGCCCTTCCGGTAGCGGTAAGTCGACACTGCTCCACATCATGGGCACCCTCGACCGGCCGACCGCAGGCGAGGTGACGGTCGCGGGCTACAACATCAATGATCTCAGCGACAAAGATCTCTCTGCGCTTCGGTCCCGTCACATAGGATTTGTGTTTCAGCAGTTCCATCTACTGAGTGGCTATACCGCACTCGACAACGTTGCCGATGGTTTGCTGTACACCGGCCTCAATGTTGGGACACGACGTGATTTGGCGGAGCGGGCACTACTGCGCGTCGGTCTCGGACATCGGCTCAGCCACGTTGCCACCAAGCTCTCCGGGGGCGAGCGACAGCGTGTTGCCGTTGCCAGGGCGCTCGTTGGTACGCCCTCGATAGTCCTCGCCGATGAACCCACCGGCAACCTCGACTCCAAGAACAGCGATGCGATTGTCGAGCTGATTCGTCAGATCAACGATGAAGGCGTGACGTTCGTCGTCATTACCCACAACAGGGAGATCGCCGAAGCGTTCCCACGGACAGCAGGACTCCGCGATGGTCGAATCGAGTACGACAGCGGGGTGCGCCCATGAGCAAGGCGAACGGGCTGGAGCCATCACGGCTGCACAGTGCGGATGCACTTCGCACAGCCAGCGTTGGTCTGCGTACCCGCAAGCTGCGAGCCGCACTCTCCGCTCTCGGCATCATGATCGGGATTGCTGCCATGGTCGGTGTTCTCGGGCTTTCCGAGTCGTCGAAGTCCGATCTTCTCGCACAGTTGGACCGGCTCGGTACCAACCTGCTCACCGTGCAGGCGGGAACCGGAATCGGCATCGGCTCAGGTGAGTTGCCTTCCGAAGCCGCCGGGATGATTTCCCGGATTGGTCCCGTTGAGCAGACCAGCACTATCAGCGCCGTGGATGCCAATGTCTACAAGTCCGACTACATACCCGAAGGGCAAACCGGCGGGATCACCGTACAGGCAGTCGATGTAAATCTGCTCGACACGCTGGCCGGCAGTGTTGCCGATGGGAAGTTCCTCGACGATGCCACCGCAACGTACCCGACGGCCGTCCTCGGCTCTGTTGCCGCCGAACGATTGGGAATCCGCGAGGTGACGGGAACCCAGCAGGTGTGGTTGGGGGA
>JAAELU010000406.1 GCA_024226255.1 bacterium
AATTCCATCACCGTAACCACTTCATGGATCATGTTGCTGGCCTCGGCGCCTAGAATATGCGCGCCAAGAATGCGGTCGGTCGCCGCGTCGGCGAGGATCTTGACCAGCCCATCCTTCTCGTCGGTGCAGATCGCCCGGCTGTTGGCCGAAAAGGGGAACTTACCGACCTTATACTCGACGCCCGCTTCCTTGAGCTCTTCCTCGGTCTTGCCGACCGACCCGACTTCGGGCCAGGTGTAGACGATGCCGGGAACCGTCTCATAGTTCACGTGGCCGGCCTGGCCGGCGATCGTTTCAACGCAGGCAACGCCTTCTTCCTCGGCCTTGTGGGCGAGCATCGGCCCCGGGATGACATCGCCAATGGCATGGATGCCCGGAACCGAAGTCCGGTAGTGATCGTCAACCTGTATGAAACCGCGATCGTCGATGGCCACGCCGAGCGCTTCAAGCCCCAGCCCCTCGGTGTAGGGCCGCCGGCCGATGGCGACCAACACCACATCGGCCTTGAGCGTTTCCGCGTCGCCGCCTTTGGTGGCCTCGATGGTCAGCGTCGCGCCGGTCTTGGTCGTTTTGGCGCCGGTGACCTTGGCGCCCAGCTTGAAGTCGAGCCCCTGGCGCTTGAGGATGCGTTGGAATTGTTTGGCGATCTCGCCATCCATGCCCGGGCAGATACGGTCGAGAAACTCGATAACCGTAGATCGG
>JAAELU010000407.1 GCA_024226255.1 bacterium
CCGACCTGGAATTCGTCAAATTGGTCAAAGAGTTCACTCTCGATGAATCCGCCCCGCCGTGTCAATTGTCGGAGGACTATGCCGACCGTTGCCCGGATATGGGGGCAGCCCCCGAAGAGCCAGCAGATTCCCCCTTTGCGGGGCAGGACGTGGTCATTGGCTTGATGACGGACAAATCCGGGCCGTTGGCGATCTATGGTCCGAGCCAGACGCAGGGCTTTTACCTCGGTCTGGAGTATGCCACCAACGGCACGATGGAAGTCGCCGGGCGGCCCATCGTCGTCATCGAGAAGGACAACGGCAGCAACCCCGAGACCGGCGTTTCCCAGGCGCGCGAGTTGATCGAGGCCGAGGGAGCCGAGATGTTGATCGGCAACATCAGTTCCGGCGTGGCGCTGGCCGTGATGCCGGTCGTCGAAGAGAACGACGTGGTCTTTATCGCCGAGCCAGCGGCAGCGCCCCAGATCACGGCCGACAACTTTAGCCCCAACACATTCCGCACCAGCCGCACCAGCTACCAAGACGCGCTGGTGATGGGCACGGGTTTGCTGGATATGGGCGAGACCTTTGTCCAGATCGCGCCGGACTATGCTTTTGGCATCGGTTCGGCCTGCTCCTTCTACCCCGTGGTCAAGGCTGGTGGCGGCGAGTTTGCGCTCAACGATACCGCCGAGGGCTGCGGCACGATCTTTGCGCCGTTGGACACCACCGACTTTACGCCCTACATTAACCAAATCCTGGAAACGGAAGCGGACGTGGTGATCGTCACCTGGGCCGGGGCGGGCTTTGCGCCATTGTTCCAGCAGATGGGCCAGTTGGGCGTGTTCGACGAGATGGTCATCGGTACCGGGGTGGGCGACAATCAATCGCTGGCTGCCGGTTATGCCGACGCCATCGGTTCGGTCGGCATCGTGGTCTACCACTACACGCTGCCCGACAACGAGGTCAACGACTGGCTCGTCGAGCGTCACATTGAGGAATACGGCACGCCGCCCGACTTGTGGGCTGCCGGTGGTATGATGGCCGCCATCATGCTCGTCGAGGGCGTCGAAGCCACCAGTGGCGACGCCAGCGCCGATGCATTGATCGAGGTCTATGAGGCTGACTTTCAGTTCGACGGCCCCAAGGGCGAGGTCAGCATCCGCCCCTACGATCACGTGGCTTTGCAGTCGCTCTATTTTGTAGAGATTGACAATGTGACCGATCCCGACCTGAAATTCGTCAAATTGGTCAAAGAGTTCACTCTCGATGAATCCGCCCCGCCGTGTCAACTGTCTGAGGACTATGCCGACCGCTGCCCGGATATGGGGGCAGCCCCCGAAGAGCCAGCCGAGTCCCCCTTTGCGGGGCAGGACGTGGTCATCGGCTTGATGACGGACAAGTCCGGGCCGTTGGCGATCTATGGTCCGAGCCAGACACAGGGCTTTTACCTCGGTCTGGAGTATGCCACCAACGGCACGATGGAAGTCGCCGGGCGGCCCATCGTCGTCATCGAGAAGGACAACGGCAGCAACCCC
>JAAELU010000408.1 GCA_024226255.1 bacterium
CCAGATGATGGAGCGGTCGAGGAGTTCGCGTCGGAGGGTCCCGATCCATCGTTCAGCGAAGGTATTCGCTACGGGCGTTCGGACGGGGGTTTTGAGGATCTTGAGGCCTTCGGTGCGGAAGATCTCGTCGAAGGAGTCGATGAATTGGCTACAAACGATTCGGACTCAGCAACGGCACGACGATTCACCCGATCACCCTCGCCTCTGAGCACCCGATCCGTCAACGCAACGGTGCCTCTTGGTTGCGGTGGATGGGCGTCCCGGTCCTCGTGAGGGTTGTGTCCAGCGGCGGGCGATGCGTCGTCGGTGCCATCGCAGCAAGGTGTCGGGGGTGACGAGCCAGCCGGTTCGTTGTGGGCGGGGGAGCGCGGCGGCGATTCCACCCAGCAGGGTCCGATCATCGTCGGTGATTGCGGCCCGGTCGATTTGTCGGCGGAGGATGCCGAGTTGGTGGCGGAGCACGATGAGCTCGAGGTCCTTGGATCGACTGGAGCGTATGGCGAGACGGGCCAGGCCGGCGATGAGACGATAGAGAATGCGAGGCACAGCTGGTCAGCATCGGCCGTGTTTCCCCTGATCAGCGCCCCAGACCGAATATTCGGCCCCACAGGCTCTTGCGCGCGTTCTTGGTTCGTCTGCGACTTCTGTTGACATTGTCTACTGGTCGGGTAGGCTTTGGTGGTGAAGCGCAAGGTCCATCCGAAGAAGGAGATTGAGAAGGCTTTGCGTGAGGCCGAGCAGGCAGGCCTGGTTGTGAGTGATGCGTCTGGGGGCGGTCACTCTACTCATGTCATCAGTGGTGATCAGCCGCATCCGTTCCGGGTGTGGTCGACACCGAAGAACGCGGACAATCACGCCAAGCAGATCCGGCGTCATATTCGCCGCATTACCGGAAACGACTCGTGATGAACAACTACACCTTCATTCTTATCTTGAATCGACCCGTGGACGAGGCAACGAGCGATCTGTTGTTCGAGGCTGGTCTCGACGATGCGGCGGTGACGGGACTTGATGGATGTGCGGCTCTCGAGGTTGACCGTGAGGCGCCCTCTCTGCTTGACGCGATCGCATCGGCGGTGCGTGAAGCCGAGTCCGTGAATGGTGTTGAGGTAGTTCGGGTTGAGGGTGAGGAGCTTGTTTCGCAGGCAGATATTGCCGAGCGGACCGGCCGTAGCCGGCAGGCAGTCAATCATTGGGTCAAGCGCGACGGAGGAAGCCGCGGCTTCCCCATACCTGCCTACGGTGCTTCGACCAGATCGCCGTTGTGGCGTTGGGCTGACGTGCAAGCTTGGCTGAACCCGGACGGACCAGCCGACGATCGGGACCGGATCATCGCCCTCGCGAATGCCATTCTGCTCGCTCGACATAACCTCCACGATGATGACGAGCGACGCCTAGTGGGAGATCTGCTCGCGGCAAGCTGACTCCTCGCCGCTCGCGGTGGCACTGGAAAACCGTCTCTGAGCTGGGCAAACGGCTACGCTGCGACCAGCTCGGCGTTCCAGGGCACGCGTGTACTTTGGGTTAAACTCGCCCCTCCGACACCATAGAAACCCCTGGTCAGAGCGCACGAAAATGCTCCTAGGGGTGTCGTTTGCAAATGGATTTGCTAATGCCCGGACGTGACACGTAGCTGCTGATCAGCTGCGGCGGCGAGCGTTCGCTACATGGAAGGCTGTCTCACTGCGTCTGTACAGTGGTCAGACGATCCAGAGGGGAGGCGCAGCGTGGCACGCCATGGCATCAAGGCAGGCAAAACACATCTAGAGACCTACGCAGGTCAGCCTGCCGTCGATGCGCTGGCGGAGCTCATTTGGAATGGACTCGATGCCGAGGCGAAGAGTGTCGAAGTGCGGCTGGAGCGCGGTTCACTCGGCGATGACGCGGCAGAGTTCGTGAGTCGGCTGTGGGCTACGGATACCGGTCACGGGATCGAACCTGTGGGGGCCGACTATTGCGTCGTGCCTGGTCTGGCTGCGTTTCGGTATTCGTTGATGAGGCCGTGGCAGCGGGTTGATTTCACGACCCGAAGGCGGCGCGGATCCGCGGGCGCACGCGCCTCGGAAGCCTCCGGTGGCTGTTGGTCGAGTGAGCGGTGGGGTCGGTGGGTGTTGTAGTGCTCGGTGTAGTCGATGACGACGCGTTCGAGTTGTTGTTGGTTCCAGATGATGGTGCGGGGCAACCCTTCGGGTTGCTTGAGGAGTTCACGGCGGATGGAGCCGATCCAGCGTTCAGCGAACGTGTCGGCCACCGGGGTGCGGACGGGCGTCTTGAGGATCTTGAGGCCTTCGGTGTGGAAGATCTCGTCGAAGGCGTCGATGAACTGGCTGCCTCGGTCCCGAACCAGCGCTCGTGAGTCGGCGAGCTGGTCGTGGTGAACAAGGAAGAGGTTGCGAGCGGCTTGGGTCGTCCAGGCTCCAGTTGGGTTGGTGGTGGTGCCCGCGTAGAAGA
>JAAELU010000409.1 GCA_024226255.1 bacterium
CCCTGCAACAGAAACGATAACATGCCCGCTCAAACCACAAAGGTCATCATCGCCGACGATCACCCGGCCTTCCGCGTCGGCCTGAAAACCATCATCGGCCAGGATGCCGGATTTGAGGTTCTCGCCGAGGCGGGCGACGGTGAAACGGCGGTGCGACTGATCGAGGAACACGAGCCGGACATCGCGGTCGTGGATTGGGACATGCCGAATATGAATGGGCTGCAGGTTGCCCGGGAAGTGAAGCGACGCCGTCTGGGCACCCGCATCATCCTCCTCACCATGCACAAGGAAGAGAGCCTCTTCAACGAGGCGATGGATGGCGGAGTCAGTGGGTTTGTGGTCAAGGACAACGCGATCGACGACATTCTCGACAGTCTCCACTCGGTCGGGCGCGGCGATGTCTATCTCAGCCCGATCGTTGCCAACTACCTCCTGAAGCGCACCCGGAGAATAGCGGCGCTCCGGGAAGAGAAACCGGGGCTGGAGGAGTTGACGCCGACAGAGAAGAAGGTAATCAAGCTCGTGGCCGGTGATCGGACCACCAAGGAGATCGCCGGTGATCTCGGCGTGAGCCCCAGAACCATTGAAACCCACCGCCGAAACATCTGCCAGAAGCTCGGGCTGTCGGGCAGTCACAGGCTTCTCCAATTCGCGCTGAAGCATCGGGACGAGTTGTAGGACTGCGACTGGAGAAAGCGTTCTCCATGACTGGATGGCAATGGCAGATCCGGTCCGTCCCATCCCGGAGGGATCACAGCCATTAGCCGGTGGTTGAGCGAAGCGACACCACCGGATCAGATGCCCGAGTTGGGACGCATCCCGGAGGGATGCCAGCAGCGTTCGATCGTGCAAGGCTGCGAGACAGTGGCTGCGACCCCTCCCGGGGTCGGATCATGC
>JAAELU010000410.1 GCA_024226255.1 bacterium
CCCGTTCCGACCACGGTGGCGGCACCCGCGCCAACAACACAGCAGCCGACCACCAGTAGCGGTGGCGGTGGCAGCGGGTTCCTTTGGTTCATTCTGATTGTCGGCGGCGGTTTGTTCCTCTGGTGGATGTTCCGCCGAGCCAAGGCTCGGTCCAAGCCCCAGCCGGTTGACGACGACAGCCTTGCCAAGGCGCGCTATGTCATCCAGGAGCAGCTCAATGACGTGGCCAACGACATCCTTGCGATGGAGGATGAGGTGCGCGTCGCCGACAATGACCGGGCCGATCGGTTCTATCAACAGGCGACTCGGGCCTACAACGACGTCTCGGAGGCGTTGCCCGAAACCAAGACTGCGCAGGGCCTGCTCGACCTCTCCAACAAGCTGGACGCCGCCATCTGGCAGCTCGATTCGGCCGAAGCAATTCTCGATAACAACCCGCTGCCGGAACGTCCCGAGCCCAAGAGGCTGGAACCGGCACCGACGCCGGGACGGACTCCCGATCGAATGACCGCCCCACCACCACGGGCAACGGTGCCCGGACCATCGTCCTATCAGCGACGCCCGACAAGAAAGTCATCACCCGGCGGCGGTGGACTGATGGATTTGCTGATCATGGTTGGGGGCGCCGTGGCGAGCGGCCGACGCAAACAGTCGACCCGGCGTCCCAGCTCCGGCCGCACCGGTGGCGGTCTCGGCGACCTGTTCCGGCGAGGATCACAGCCGACGACTCGCCGGCCCTCAAGCCCAACGCCACCATCCTCACGCTCGGGACAGGGATCGAATCCGGTGCCCGGTCCTGGGCGGCCGGCTACCCCGTCCTCAGGCCGGGCCCAAATGCCCAAGCCCCAATCGCGCAAAGGCACCTCGGGGCGGGTTCGTAGCGGACGCAAGCGCCGCAGAAAGTAGTGGAGAGGCCACCGCGGCGAAACCTCTTGGTCATCAAGTACAATTCACGGCTGATACACCGTTCACCAGCGCAATGTGCGCAATAGGGAAGGGAACCCATGGGATTTCTCAAGCGTCTCTGGGGTTACATAGCGACATTGTTCCGGCGGACCGCCGAGGGCGCGATGAACCCCGAAATCGAGATCGAGCAAGCGATCAATGAGGCGCGTAAGCGCGACCAGGCATTGCGCAACCAGGCAGCCAAGGTCGTGGCGCACCGTACCCAGATCGAGTCGAAGATGGAGAAGGCTGCGGACGATGTCGGCGAAGCTCGCGAGATGGCCAAGCAGGCCCTCTTGCGTGCTGAGAAGTCGAAGTCGGCCGGCGATGTCGAAGGCATCGACAAGTGGACTCGCACCGCTCAGGCGCTGGCGATGAAGCTGCAGGCAGCCGAGAACAATCTGGGAACACTCAAGACGCAGTACGAGACTGCCGCGACCCAAGCTGACAAGGCCAAGGGCGCCGTCCAGCAGAACGCGATGCGCGTTTCCGAGTTGGCCGCCAAGCGGATGGAGCTTCTCGGCTCTCTCGAGGCCGCCAAGATGCAGGAGTCGGTCAACAAGGCCGTCGACTCACTCTCCAACACCATGGAATACGACATGCCGTCGTTGGAGAAGGTGGAAGAGAAGATCGAAGCCCGCAAGGCTCAGGCGATGGCAAAGGCAGAGCTGCGCGAGGCCACCCCGGCGGGGGCCGAGTCCGAGCTCAAGGAAGCCATCAACATGGTCCAGGCAGATGCCAAGCTCGAAGAGCTCAAGGCAGAACTGGGACTCACGAACTGAGTCCGAGGGCCCGGCTGCAATCGCAGCCAGATTGATCGAGAGCCCCCGGTCGGCCGGGGGCTCTCTTGTAGTTGGAGGACAGCGTGGACCGGCGATATACAACTTCGGCAGAGATCTACGACGTGCTGTATGCCGACATCGTGGATTACCCGGCGACTGCCGCGACCCTCACCGAGCTAATCCGCGGAGCTAATTCCAGGGCCACAACTGTGCTCGAGGCAGCCTGCGGCACGGGCGCCGTGTTGGCTCAGCTTGTGGGCTACTTCGATGTCGCCGGCTTCGACTTGAGCCAGGAAATGCTCGGTGTGGCGCGCTCCAAACTGCCTGGAGTTCAGCTGAGGCACGCCGATATGGTCGACTTCGATTGGGGTAGCCGGTTCGATGCAGTGATCTGCATGTTCAGTTCGATTGGATATCTCACCGACTTTGACTTCCTGGCGGCGGCATATGGTCGTTTCGCAGCACATCTCAACCCAGGCGGCGTCGTGATCGTTGAGCCGTGGTTCAGGCCAGACCAATTCAATCCAGGTTGGGTGGGAACGGCAGTGGCCGGAGATGACCAGCTCCGGGTACAGCGTATGAACACCTCGTGGCTCGAGGACGACGGCCGGGTATCTGTCATGGACATGCACCACCTCGTTGGCCGGCCAGGGGAGGTCAGCCACTTCGTTGAGCGCCATCGTATGGGCCTGTTCACCGTTGACGACCACAAAACCGCATTCGCGGCGGCCGGCCTTGAGGTGGAATACAGGGAGGACCTGTTCATGGGTCGGGGAACGTACATTGGACGGTTGGCTTAGGCGACAGGTGTGAGATGTGAGAAGCCAATTGACAGATACGAGTTACCAGTTACCAGTTACCAGTTACCAGTTGTCCGATCCCGATCTTCGCCCTGGCAACTGATGACAATTGCTTTGGCCCGTCCTCAGTCCTCACTATGGAGTCTGGCGCCAGCCAGACTCCGAAGGAACGCCGCAGGCGTTCCCCCTCACTGCTCACCTTGGGGCCGTCGCCTGTACTCGAGCCTCACACGGTCCTAGTGACCTTGCTCAAGCCGCGGGGTTCGTCAGGATCGTGTCCCTTGGCGTGAGCCGTGTAGTAGCTGAAGAGCTGTCCGGCGATGATCGCCGGGATCGGACTCAACCATTCCGGCGAGTTGGGGATTGGGAGCAGGTGGTCGAACGCTCCCGAGGTGTCGGTCACGTTGGTGATCCCAAAGGTCGTGGCACCGCGCTCGGTGCGCAGTTGTGCCGCCAGCTCGGCAATTTCGTCATAGACCGTGCCTGCGGGGGCAACTGCCAGCACCGGGAAACCCGACTCGATGACGGCGATTGGGCCGTGACGAAAGTCGGCCGTCGAATATGGCTGAGCCAAGGTGTATGTGGTCTCTTGCAGCTTCAGCGCCCACTCAAAGGTGGTGGCCCGGTTGTACCCGCGGCCCAAAACGGCGCATGCCACTACCTCGGCCATGGCTTCGGAGGCCCGGCGGCTGGCTGCTTCGGCGTTGAGCGCCTGCGCAGCCAGGTCGGCGACGCTGCGCAGGGCGGCTGAGTCCTCGGCAGATTTGCTCCATGCCGCCGAAAGCAGGGCGATCGCAAGGAGTTGTCCCGTGTATGTCTTGGTGGCGGCCACGGCGTTCTCGGTGCCGGCATCGATCGGCAGCACCCAATCCGAGGTGACCGCCATCGGCGAATTGGGTTCGTTGGTGATCGTCACGGTGGGGCGTCCCTGTGCCTTGGCTTCTTGCATCACAGCAACGAGGTCGGGGGACTGACCGGATTGAGATATCCCGATGACCAGCGCCCCGTCGAGGTTCGGTGGCTGGTGGTAGGTACTGAAGAGGGAAGGCGCGGCGAGCGCGACCTGGCGGCGGTTGCGGGCACCCCACAGGTACTGGGCGTAGCGGGCCGCATTGTCCGAGGTGCCCCGGGCCGCGATCAGGATGTAGTGGTATGAGTCCGGAGCCAAGGCGGATGCGATTTCAGCGGCGCGACCCTGGCCCGATCGGAGCAGCCGGTCCAGCGACTCGGGCTGTTGCTTGATCTCGTCGAGCATCTTGGTCTTAGGCTCTGGCATCGAATGCGACCTTCCCGGCGACGATTGTTGCCGCCACCTCGAGTTCTTGGTTGAGCAGCACCAGGTCGGGTGATGCCGTGAGGGCACTGTCCATTCCCAGCATCGACCGGGGGCTGACGCTGGCGGCCGCGATGGCATCGTCAGGGGAACAGCCCGTGAAGCCGGCCAGGTTGCGTACCGCCTGATCCATAGTGAGAGTGGATCCGGCCAGGGCGCCGTCGAGGTTGCGGGCCCCGGCTTCGTCGACGTTCACGATCACCCCGCCGATCTCATACTGATCGTTGGGCATCCCCATGCCGGCCATGGCATCCGTCATGAGGATGAGCCGTTCGCGACCCATGGTCTTCCATGCGACTGCGACCATCTCGGGGGCCACGTGGATGCCGTCGACGATGATGGCAGCGCTGGCTCTCTTGTCTGTGAGAAGTACACCGGCCAGCCCAGGTTCACGATGGTGGAGCGCCGGCATTGCATTGAAGAGGTGGGTGCCGTGCGTCGCCCCGGCCCCCAGACCTACACGGGCTTGGTCCGCTGTGGCGGCCGAGTGTCCCAGGCTCACGATCACGCCTGCCGCCACGAGCTGGGAGATCGCCTCGGTCGCGCCCGGCATTTCGGGCGCAAGCGTGACCAATGTAACCCCGGCTTCTCTCGTCCACCCGGCCAGGAGGTGGTGATCGATTGGTCGCAAATGTTCGACGGGATGGGTACCTCGCCGCTGCGGCGAGATCATTGGTCCCTCGATGTGGAGGCCCAAAGGTCGGGCGCCTGCATATCCCGCGGGGGGCCCGGCACGCAGGGTTGCCAGGGCGGCCGTGACTGCCTCCGGTGGGGCAGTGATGATGGTTGGGACAAATTGCGTTGTGCCCTGCTCGGGTAGCCGGGCACCGACCTGCCAGATCGATTCAGGATCGGTGGTGAAGTCGTTGCCGAATCCACCGTTGATCTGGATATCGACGAATCCCGGCGCCAGGATCAGCCCGGTTCCGTCGACTGCGATTGTGCCGGGATCCGGCGTCGGGTCCAGAACGACCGATGTCTCGGTGACCAGGGCATCAACAGGTGAACCGAGATCGAACGGTCGTGCCCCGCGAATCAGGAGTGGGGTGGTGTTCATAGCTCGAGTCCATGGCCTCGATGGTGCAGTCCTGGGATCCTCGTCGGTAGGCACCCCGGAGTCGGAGCCTTGCCAAAGATGGCTGCAGCGAGTGCATCAAGTGATGGTGGCAGGATTCCGTATGTGCACACATGAGTCTGGGAAGCCGGGTACGCCGTCACATCCCATGGAGTGCGCATGGCGACAGTGATCACCTTGGAGTTGGCCTCCAGAATGCCGTTCACCATGGAAGCTTGGGCCGGATTCATCGAGGCACTGATCGTTCCAACCACAACTGCACTGTATCCAGCCGCTTGCGTGGCGACCGCGGCGATCTCATCGTTCGATGGTGAGTGAGTCGTCACGATCTCATCGACGTTGGGGTGATGCCGGCGTAGCGCGGTGGCGAGGTGTGGCGCAACCGACACCGAGGTGTCCGCCGGCGTCAGATTCTCGGGTTTGGGCATGATCGCCAGTAGCCGCTGCTCGGTGGTCGGAGTGAGCGGGAGGAGCCCGGTTGCATTCCGCACGACGGTCACTGCAGCGGCGGCAGCCCGTTGGGCGAGCGAAAGATGTTCGTCGCATCGGAGGACCTCGAGCCCCGGAGTCTCGAAGCCGGCGAGATGAGTTCGCAATGCGGCGATGCGCTGACCCGCCACGGCGTGATCCTCCAGGTCTATCAGTCCCCGAGCAGCGGCCAACCGCAAGGCTTCCGGTAGAGCGGTGCGCATCTCAGGTTCAAAGGTCAGCAGGAGCAGGTCGACGCCGGCGTTGAGCGCTGCAATGGCGTCGATTATTTGGGTCGCCCCCTGGGTTATCGCCGCCATGTTGAACGCATCGCTGACGACAACACCACCGAAATGGAGATCCTGGCGCAACAAGTCCACCAGAATATCGCTGGCCAGAGTTGCCGGGAGGTCGGTGCGACCTGTCAGCTCCGGCAGTGCAAAGTGGCCCGTCATTACCAATTCGGCCCCGGCGTCGAGTCCGGCCACGAATGGCACCAGCTCGACCGAGTCGAGGCGATCGCGGGCGTGTTTGAGGATCGGGAGTCCAAAGTGGCTGTCGACCCGGGCTTCGCCCTTTCCGGGGAAGTGTTTGACCGTGGCGGCGACGCCTGCCTCCCGGAGGCCGGTGACCGTCGCCGCCACCATTGTGGCGACTTGGGAAGGTTCGTCCCCGAAGGAGCGGATGCCGAGCGAAGGGTTGTCCGGATTGGTGGTCAGATCGGCGACGGGGGCGTAGTTGACGTTGATGCCAAGCGAGCGCAACTCGCGTCCCGTTGCCGCGGCCACCTCGCGGACGAGGGCGGCGTCGCCAGTCGCGCCGAGCGCCATATTCCCCGGAAACGCGGTGCCGATGTCACCGAGGCCGAGGAACTGACCCCCTTCCTGGTCGATGCACATCAGCATCGGTAACCCGTCGACGGCTAGGCCGTGGAGAGCCTCGGTCAGGTTGCGGAGTTGCCCGGCATCGCTGACGTTGTGGTCACGGAACAGGGTGAAACCTGAAACCTGATCACTTGGTAGATCGGGAGGCGGCACCGTGCCCTCGAAGGCCAGCAGAAGGCGACTCGAGATGGGCTGAGGCGTCGCCGTCATCCCTTGACCGAGCCGGACAGCAGCCCCCGTACGAAATAGCGCTGTAGCGACAGAAATACCACCAGGGGAACGATCATCGTCACGAAGGCGCCGGCAGTCAACACGTGCCATGCCTCGCCCTTGGTCCCGACGAGCTCATTGAGCTGTGCGGTCATGACCGCGACGTCGGAACCGGTGCCGAGGAAGACGAGTGCGACCAGCAGATCGTTCCAAACCCAAAGGAATTGGAAGATTGCGAACGACGCCAGGGCCGGCATCGACAACGGCAGCACCAGCCGGATGAACGCCGTGAAGTGGGTCGCTCCGTCCACCGAGGCTGACTCAAACAACTCCTTAGGCAGCTGCGAGATGTAGTTGTACAGCAAGTAGATGGCGAGCGGCAGTCCGAAGCCGGTGTGCGCCAGCCACACGCCGAGGAACGTGCCGTTCAAGTCGAAGTCGGTATAGATCCGCAAGATGGGAATGAGGGTCATCTGGAGCGGGACCACGAGGAGACCCACAACGGTGGCGAAGAGGAAGCCCTTGCCCGGGAACTTCATCCAGGCGAACGCGTAGGCGGCGAACGCAGCCAGTGTGATCGGAATTACCGTTGCCGGGATGGTTACGACGAGGCTGTTGATGAACGCATTGAGCATGTTGTCCGAGCCCAGGACGTCGGCATAGTTCTGCACGGTCCATTGGGCACTCTCGAAGGGGTGCACGATGGCGTCCCACCACCCGGACGAGTCAATGGCGTTCTTCTGTCGGAAAGAGCTCACGAGCAGCCCGACGGTCGGTAGCGACCAAAGCGCAACGAGCACGAACACAACGATCCGTACGGGCGCGTTGTTCATCATCTTGCCGAGCCGGCTCGGTTCGGCCGACCCGAGTGCGGCCCGTTTCTTGGTCTTCGGCATCTTGGCCGTGTCGGTTGTCATGCGTTGATCCCCTGACGGCGAAGATTGCGGATGTTCAGGACCATGATCGGAATGGTCACTACGAGGAGCACGACGGCCAGCGCACTGGCGCGACCGAAGTTACGGAACTTGAACATCTCGGTGAACATTCGGTTGGCCACGACCTCGGTATCGAAGCTGCCACCGGTCATCACGAACACGATGTCGAAGACCTTGAGAATGGCGATGAACACCGTTGTGGACACCGTGATGAGCGAACCCTTGATCAGCGGCACGATGATGCGGAAGAACAGCTGGCGTTCGTTGGCGCCGTCGATGCGGGCTGCTTCGACGATTTCCGTGGGCACTCCCTTGAGGGCCGCTGACAGGATCACCATCGAGAAGCCCGTCATCAGCCACACCATGATGATGATCAGCGCAAAGGTGTTGAGTGGGGGAGTCTGTGTCCACGCGATTGGGTCGCCACCGATAGTTCCGGTTTTGATGGCGTTGAGTAACC
>JAAELU010000411.1 GCA_024226255.1 bacterium
CCTATGTCGCCGAACTCATGACCTTATTGCACATCGGGCAGAGTGACGAAGAGGACGCGGCGTGAACCTCCCAATCCTTTCCAACGGTCCGATCCCTTCCAATGGGGCGCCGCAATCGACCGCTGTGGTGACCGCTGCGGCGACCGCAACGAAAAGCCTGGCGGGCCATGCTTAAACGGCTAAATCGTAAGGAAACATGGATCAGTCTGCTGGTGCTGACATTGTTCGTCGCCGGCTGGGAGTGGGGCCCGCCCCTGCTCGGCATCAAGCCCTATAACATCCCACGCTTGTCCGCCGTGTGGGCTGAAACCCTGCACCTCTACGCGGAAAGCGAGCTTTTGTACCACACCTGGATCACCGGCCTTTCGGTGATCGTCGGGTTCGTGCTTGGTTGCTTGCTGGGCGCGGGTATCGGCTATCCACTCGGCATGTCGCCAACCACCGAGATCGTCGCCTCACCATACATTCTGGCGCTGCAGATAGCGCCCAAAGTCGCCTTCGCGCCGCTCTTCGTCATGTGGTTCGGTTATAACATGACGCCCAAGATCCTGGTCACGATACTGATCGTGTTCTTCCCGATCCTGATCAACGTGTTGACCGCGATCCGCTCGGTGGATCCCGCGATGATCAACCTCGCGCGCTCGTTCAGGGCGACCCGCTGGCAGATATTCTGGAAGATCGAGTTCCCGGCCTCGATGCCGGCGCTGTTCTCCGGCCTGCGGATCAGCTCGACCCTGGCGGTGATTGGTGTCACCGTCGGCGAGTTCGTGGGCGGCACCACCGGGCTCGGCTATCTGCTGGTTCAGGGCGAGGCCGCCGCCAACACG
>JAAELU010000412.1 GCA_024226255.1 bacterium
AGCCACACGCAGAAGGGAAGCGGCGTAATGGGCATACGGGTATACACTCCCGCCGTGAGATTTGTTCGACTGGTCGCGCTCCTGATGTCGTTTCCTCTGCTGGCCGCGGCGTGCAGCGGTGATGGAGCCGACCCGATCACTACAACTACTGCGATCACCACTCTTCCGCCGGTTTCGACGACCGGGGCGACCACGGTCGCATCTTCGACCACGACCACGAGCACTTCCACAACGACAACCACCACAACTCTGGGCCCGCAGAACCCGTCGCCGCTCAACGGACTCGACGTCGAGGATCCGGAACTGCTCGAGCGCCGGGCAATTGCCGTCAAAGTGGACAATCACTGGAACGCCCGGCCCCAGTCGGGGATTCAGGAAGCTGACATGGTCTACGAACTGCTCGTGGAGGGCGGCCTCACACGCTTCATCGCGGTCTTCCATCATTCCGACTCCGGGTATGTCGGTCCGATCCGCTCCCTGCGCCCCACCGACCCGACATTGGTTGCCTTCCTCGGCGCCCCACTACAGATCAGTGGCGGTCAAGACTGGATCCAGAGCCTGGCGGCCAGCCGCGGCCAACGACTGATCGGCGATGATCGGGTGTCGACGTTCCGCATCAGCGCTCGCAAGTCGCCACACAATCTCTACGGCAACACTGAGAAGATGCGGTCCACCGCAGATCAGCGTGGTTGGAGTGACGAGGCGCCGGAGCCGATCTTCACGTTCGGCGAAGCCACTATTCCCCTCACGCCGGCCGGAACGGTAACTCTCAAGTGGTCGGATCGCCCCGAGGTCGTTTGGCGCTGGGACCCCATTACCGAGTCATACCTCCGATCCAACCGCAACACTCCCCACGACTGGCTGTCGGTCGATGGTGACCGGAGCCAAATCTCAACCGACACGCTGCTGGTGCTGACTGCTCGCAAGTACACCGCCTCGCCTTCAGGAAAAGGCACTGCGGTTCCGGCACTGGACACGTTGGGCAGCGGTCAGGCCCTGCTCTTCTACGACGGAGCCCTTCTCCAGGGGACGTGGACCCGCGACTCCTACGAGGACTCTTTCGCCCTCGCTCTGACCACAGGCGCTGAGATGATCGTTCCCCCGGGCAAGCTGTGGATCTCCGTCTTCCCCACGACCGGGCGGGTTGAGTGGGAGTAGAAACGAGCGCACTGGGCATCGCCGCCGCGGTGCGTGACGGCTCCGTGCCGGCGGTCACCCAGATTGCGGCGGCGCTCGAGCGAGCCAATGCCGCGGCTGAGTTGAACATCTTCACTCGTCTCGACGCGGCAGATGCACTGGCCCAGGCAGCCGCCGTAGACAGACGCATTGCCTCCGGAGGTAGGGTCGGTCCGTTGGCCGGCGTGCCCCTCGCCGTGAAGGACCTCATCGATCAGGCGGGTCTGCCCAACACCTGCGGGGGCAGCTTCGCCCCTTTCACCCCGGCCGCCGATGCGCCCTGCGTTTCCCGCCTGAAGGACGCCGGCGCGATACCTATCGGCCGCACCGGTCTCCACGAGTTCGCATTTGGCTTCAGCAGCGAGAACCCCTGGCACGGCGCCGTCCGCAACCCCATCGATCCCACGCTGTCGACCGGCGGCAGCTCGGGGGGCTCGGCAGCGGCCGTAGCCGCCGGCGTGGTTCCTCTGGCCTTGGGGACGGACACCGGAGGCTCGGTAAGAGTTCCAGCCGCACTCTGTGGCATCGCCGGACTCAAGGTAACCCACGGACGCGGCTCGCTGCGCGGTGTCTATCCGCTGGCACCCGGACTCGACACGGTCGGACCGCTCGCCCGTTCAATCGACGAAATCGCTCTCGTCCTTCAGATCATTGGCTTGCATGACCCGCTGGATCCGCTCTCGGTGGATATGCCGGTCGCTCCCCCAGCCGCCCCGCGCCCGATCGCCGAGTTGCGCCTGGCAGTCCCGCATCCGTGGGTTGACACCGGCTACGAACCCCGCGTTGAACAAGAGTTTGCGGCTCTGCTCGAGACTCTTGACGATCTGGGAGCCAAGATCGACCACGTAATTATCCCCGAGACAGCGCCACCTGGTCAGGGTCTGGCATCGGCCTATTACGAGGTTGCCCCGATCCATCGAGCCCGGTATCTGGCCGATCCGCAGTCCTACGGAGAGGACGTCCAACAGAGGATGGAGGACGCGCTTGCCGTCACCGCCGAACAGTATGCCTCTGCCCTGGAGTGGCGCACGCAAGTGCGGCGCGGACTCGAAGAGCACCTCGAAGGCCGCGACGCCATCATCACGCCAACGACTGCGGCGGTCACCAAGCCGATCGGCCAGGAGATGCTGGAACTCACAACCGGAGCCGTCCACTACCGCAGCCCACTGTCCCATTTCACGTCACTCGTCAACAACGCTGGGCTGCCCGCTCTGGCGATACCGATCAGAGGTAGCGGCCTACCTCCGGTGAGTCTCCAACTGATTGGAAGCGCGTGGAGCGAAGCGAGCCTGCTGGCTCTTGGCAGGGGACTCGAATCGGTGGAAGTGTGCTGAATCCAATCGGCGGAAACGCTGCCGGATGTGAATAGACTGCATGGCGGATTCGCCCATGAGTTTGGGTGCAGTTCAGGCAGTCAATTGCCGTTAACTAGCCAGGAGCCGCATTGACAGAAGACACTCTCGAAGCACCCCAACGCGAGAAGCGTGAC
This sequence comes from bacterium, assembly GCA_024226255.1. Taxonomy (GTDB): domain Bacteria; phylum Actinomycetota; class Acidimicrobiia; order Spongiisociales; family UBA5794; genus JAHEJX01. The sequence goes on from JAAELU010000412.1 coordinate 2,666, forward strand.
CGGCTCGTTCTGCGATTCGCGGGCGACTCCGGCGACGGAATGCAGCTAACCGGCAATCGCTTCACCGACGCCTCTGCGGCGATGGGAAACGACCTTGCCACCTTTCCTGACTTTCCATCCGAGATTCGTGCCCCGGCGGGCACCCTTCCGGGCGTTTCCTCCTTCCAGGTTCAGATCGCCGACTGGGACATCCTTACCCCGGGCGACGCTCCCGACATCCTGATTGCGATGAACCCGGCGGCACTCAAGGCACACATCGACGACCTCGAAACCGGCAGCCTGCTGCTGGTGAACAGTGACGCTTTTGTCGAACGCAACCTCGAAAAGGCCGGATACGAGACCAACCCGCTCGAGGACGGTTCGCTCGACAGTTATCACCTCATGACGGCGCCGATGGAAGAGCTCACAAAACTCGCCGTGGCGGACACGGGAGTCAAGGGGCGAGCGATGCTGCGCTCCAAGAACTTCTTCGCCCTCGGCCTCGTCTCGTGGATGTTCAACCGGCCGACCGAGTCGGTCATCAAGTGGGTCACCAACAAGTTCGGGCCGGAAAACGTTGTCGCCAAAGCCAACATTGCCGCCCTCCATGCGGGGTACAACTTCGGCATCACGACAGAGGAATTCCACCATCTCTTCGACGTCGGAGCAGCCAAACTCGACAAGGGCCAGTACACCAACATCACTGGCAATCAGGCGATCGCGTGGGGTCTGATCGCCGGCGCCGAGGCCGCGAAACTTCCCCTCCTCTACGGTTCCTATCCAATCACCCCGGCTTCCTCGATCCTCGAGGAGCTGGCGAAACACAAGAACTTCGGTGTGCGCACCCTCCAGGTCGAAGATGAGATTGCTGCAGTTGGCGTGGCCCTCGGTGGATCGTTCGCCGGACACCTTGGGGTCACCGGCACCAGCGGCCCCGGGGTTGCCCTCAAGAGTGAGACGATTTCGCTGGCATTCCAGGTCGAGCTGCCGCTCGTCATCGTCAACGTCCAAAGAGCCGGGCCTAGTACTGGAATGCCGACAAAGACCGAGCAGGCCGACCTGCTGCTGGTCATGTTCGGCCGCCACGGCGAAGCCCCGCTGCCGATTGTCGCTCCGGCCACCCCGGCCGAAGCATTCATGTCGGCAGTCGAAGCGTGCCGGTTGGCGGTTCAGTACATGACTCCGGTGATCCTCATGTCGGATGGCTACATCGCCAACAGCTCCGAACCATGGAGGCTACCGGACACCGACGAGATCGCCGACATGTCACGTCCTTTCGCGACGGCCGACGGGTCGGAATTCCTCCCGTACAGCCGGGACCCCGAGACGTTGGCTCGCCCCTGGGCTATCCCGGGCACCCCCGGTTTGGAGCACCGCATTGGAGGTTTGGAGCATGCCAATCTGACCGGCAATGTCTCTTACGACCCTCGCAATCACGAGCTGATGACCAAGCTGCGAGCAGACAAGATCGATCGAATCGCCGACAGCATCAAGCCGGTCGAAGTCGATGGTCCCGAATCGGGTGAACTGCTCGTCGTCGGATGGGGTTCGACATTCGGAGCCATCCGAGCTGGAACCCGCAACGCCCGCAAGGCAGGACACTCAGTCTCCCACGTTCACATCCGGCACCTGAACCCGTTCCCCTCCAATCTCGGCGAGGTCTTGTCCAAGTATGACAAGGTGATGGTTCCGGAACTCAACTCAGGGCAGCTGGCATTGATTCTGCGGGCCAAGTACCTGATTGATGTGATCAGCTATCCCAAGATCCAGGGCCTGCCATTCAAGGCGGCGGAGATTTCCGGCAAGGTCATCGGAATCCTCGCAGGAACAGACAGCGAGGCAGGCCAATGACGGACACCAAGTACACCCGGAGCGACTTCCAGAGCGATCAGGAAGTTCGGTGGTGCCCCGGATGCGGCGACTACACAATCCTCGCATCCGTGCAGAATTTCCTCGCAACGCTCGAAAAGGACAAGCACAACCACGTGTTCATTTCCGGCATTGGCTGCGCCTCCCGATTCCCCTACTACGTCGACACATACGGCATGCACTCGATCCACGGACGAGCCCCTGCGATCGCAACGGGCGTGGCTACTGCCAATCCAGACTTGACGGTGTGGGTTGTTTCCGGAGACGGCGACGCACTTTCAATCGGCGGCAACCACCTGATCCACACCATGCGACGCAACGTGAACATCAAGATGTTGCTGTTCAACAACCAGATCTACGGGCTCACCAAAGGGCAGTACTCCCCGACGAGCGAGTTGGGCAAGAGGACCAAAACCAGCCCGATGGGATCTCTCGACCAACCGTTCAACCCGACGAGCCTGGCCATTGCGTCGGAAGCGACCTTTGTGGCACGCACGATCGATATGGATCGCAACCACACAACCAAGATGCTGCAGGCCGCGTACGAGCATGACGGGGCCGCTCTCATCGAGATCTATCAGAACTGCAATGTCTTCAACGACAAAGCATTCGTTCAACTGACAGGCCGCGAGGAGCGCGACACCAATCGCATCAACCTCGAAGCCGGCCAACCCATCAAATTCGGCGCCAACCAAGAGTTCGCAGTTGTGGTGGACGGAAACGGAGCACGGATTGTCGCCACGGCAGACGTGGCCGAGGCCGACATCCATGTTCACAACCCGTCAAACCCTGACCCCAGCGCGGCCTTTGCCTTGAGCAGGCTGTCGCACGGCCCGTACGGCCCGACGCCAATCGGTATCTTCCGTGACGTGAATCGGCCCAGCTACGGGGATCAGGTGCAACAGCAGCTGGTGGAAGCTCACGCCAAGAAGGGCCCGGGCAACATCAAGGATCTGATCCGCAGCGGCGGCTTCTGGACAGTCGATTAGTTCGACAGGCCCTGTCGGCCGGCCGCCCCGATCGAGGCCGGCGATTGCGATCGATTTCCGCAAGTGGGTGACCCGTGCCCACTGGCGATTCGACATGCACTTCCTCGACGAGGACAAATGGGGGGTCTGGTTGTGGACCCCACCCGGATCAACCGCGCAGCGCGGGGATGAACCGGCCCAAACCTTCGACCACCTCAATGTGAAGCTGATCGCTCCAAGCGAATGGTGGACGGCGATCTGGAATGACTCGGGCCGCTACGACCTCTATGTCGACATTGTGACTCCGGCAGCCTGGCGGGACAATCGGGTCACGATGATCGACCTGGATCTCGATGTCGTCCGTACTGCCGACGGCACCGTGATCGTCGACGACGAAGACGAGTTCCTCGACCACCAGGTCAAGTACGGCTATCCAGATGCCGTCATCGAGAAGACCCGCTCCACCGCGGACACCCTCCAGCAGCGCATCCAAGACGGAGAAGAGCCATTCGCCGAGGTCGGAGCTAGCCGAATGTTGCAGGCGGCCCAACTCGCACAATCCCAACACCGATAACCCTCGCCGGCCCCTGAGGCATTCAAGCCCGAGGGCGACCACCTCTCTCACGAAACCCAGTCGAGGTCGCCGATCGGCAACACCAGATAGTCTCCGTCCTCGACGACGTATTCGAGCCTGCCGCCGGTGTAGCCAGACATACATGTCCCGCACGGATAGCCAACGACGACGCTAGATACCTTGAACTCATACGTGCCCGGTCCCGTGAGGGGTACCACGATTTCAGTTGGGGCACCCGACTTTGGTGGCTCCGGATCCCCAGTTCCGTAGCCGGGTGGATAGTCCCAGCGGCACAAACACGAAGCGGCCCATCGGGCCGCTGAGAAGACTCGAGCGAATCCTGATTTGCTCGAAACCTACCTCATGTTGCCGAAGCCGTCGCCGGCCTCAACGGTACCTTGGATGCCGCTGGTGTCCTGATGCCAAACCGAGCTACTCGCGGTCTTGAGGCCCGATCCCGATCCCATGATCAAGATCATGGCTCCTGCGTTGGCCACGCCGAGGTCCTCGCCGGGAAGACCGACTAAGAGGTCCCAACGGTTGTTGCCATTGACATCTATCGCACGCAGATCTGATCCAAAACGATCACCAGCCTCAGCGGTACCGACCAGTCCCTTGTGCCCCTGACCGATGAAGTTGCCGTTGCGGGCCTTGAGACCGCCTGTGCGGCCGTAGAGCACGTTGATTGCACCAGTATTGCGGGCGCCGTCATAGTCCTCGCCAGGCACGCCTACAGCCAGGTCGTCGAATCCGTCGTCGTCGAAGTCGCCTGCTGCCAAGGCGGCCCCGAACCGGTCGTTGCGCTGTGCGCCCGAGCCGACTCCGGCGCTCGACTGGCTCCATAACTCACTGTCTGTCGCAGCCAAACCACCGCCACCTCCAAAGATGACGTGGACTTTGCCGATGGATTTTTTGGCCCCGTCGTCCTCGTTCGGAACTCCGACAGCGACGTCGCTATATCCGTCTCCGTCAAAATCACCAGCGGCGACGGTTGAGCCAAAGCCGTCGTTCCTCGCCGCAATATCGGCCACCCCGACTGTGTCCTGGTGGAATCGATTGTTGCCCTCCGCCGTCAGACCGGTTCTCGATCCGTAGATAACGTGGATTTGTCCGGCTCCCGAAGCGGAGCCGACTACGTCACCGGGTGCACCCACGATCAGGTCGTCGTAACCATCGTGGTTGAAGTCCCCAACGGCGAGCGCTGCTCCAAACTCGTCACCGGTGCCGGCGACCCCGCGAATCGAAGCACTGTTCTGGCTCCAGATCTGATCGTCGGCCGTCTTCAGGCCCAGCTTGGCGCCGTAGAGAACCGACACAGATCCGGCGCCGGAGGCGCCTCCAATCTCATCTCCCGGGACACCCACGGCCAGGTCGTAGAAGCCGTCCGAATTGAAGTCACCCGAGACCAGCGCGGTGCCGAAGCGGTCGTTGACACCGACGGTTCCCCGAACTCCTGTGATGTCCCGGTGCCATAGCTGACCACCGGCTGCTCCGAGCCCAGTGTCTGTCCCCATGACAACATTGATGAGGCCGCCGTTCTTGATCAGGCCAACATCGTCGAGCGGAGCGGCGATAGCAAGATCTGCATATCCGTCATTGTCGAAGTCCCCTGATGCCATACCGCGGCCGAACCGATCACCCTGTTCGGCGAGACCCGTAATGGCCGATTGGTCCTGGTGGAGGAGGTCGTCGTTGTCAACAGTTGGGCCGGCGTTAGACCCGTAGATCACATTCACCGCCCCGGCGTTGCCAATCGTGTCAATATCTTCGCCGGGCGATCCCAGTGCCATGTCGTGGAATGAGTTGCCGTCAAAATCCCAAGGGTCGGCGGGCGACAGGCCGTCGCAACTCCAACCGGGGCGTTGGTACCAGTAGGCAACCGGCAGAGTCGAGTTGCCGCCGCGGCGCACCGAAACGTGGCCACCAGCGTCGATCTGCCACAGATCGGGTCGGCCGTCACCATCCAAGTCACCCAACGCAAACCGATCACCGGACGATGCAGTCGCACCAGTTGAGGAACCGACAGGCGCCTGGGAGAACCCACCCTTGGCGAGCAGGGTGCGCAACCTGACCGCTCCCGTGTCATCGATGGCCACGACGTCGTCTCGTCCGTCGACATCGTCGTCGCCAATGGAGAATTGCCACGAACGACTATCAAGGCTTGCCGTTCCATCAACCAGGCGACTTCCGAAGCTGTTGGAACCGCTCCACACCTCAACGCGTGTGTTCGCCCCGGGGGTGACGACATAGAGGTCGGCCTTTCCGTCGCGGTTGTAGTCGCCGACCATGTATGTGGCGCCCGACCGCGGACGGGCTCCAGTCGTCACCGCTGTCTTGTCGCGATAGCCGCTGCGGTACGTGAAGGCTTCGATGCGTACTCTGGAACCGCCGGTGTCGAGTGCCCACAAATCGGGCCTCGAATCACCGTCGTAGTCAGCAACGATGTAGTCATCGGCTCCTTGGGCTCCATACGCCGTGTACGACGACACGCCACACCGGCGGAAATTCTTCGAAGACCTAGCGTACGACAGCTGGATACCGTTGGCGCCGTAGTCGCGCAGGCGCACCAAGTCCGGCGCTCCGTCTCCATTGCCATCGGCGATGACAAACTCGCCACCCGCCGCGCTCGGGAAGCCGCTCCATCGCGACAAAGCTTCCTCGGTGTAGGCGGCCTTGGCAGTATTCGGTGCATACGGTTTGCCCAGTGAACCGTAATTGGGTGTCGCGTTGGGGCCCATCCATGCAAAATGCATGGTGTCCTTGATGTAGAGCCAATCGCCACCCCAGCAGAAACCGGCATCCCGCCATGCGTCCACAAACCAATCGGGCATGTCCGTAACCAGGACATTGTCCCTCCGAAATGGGTTCCTGTCCCAGTTGATATCGATGGTCGTACCAAACGCGTGGGTGGACATGCGGTAGCTGCCACCGATGCGACGCCACACGAATGATGCGGCGATGCGAACGTTGTAGTACTTGCCTTCCGCCTGACGCGCCGCCAGGTTCTGCGTCACCAACTGGTACGCCGGATAAGCGCGCTCGTGGACCTTCACGACCCGGCCGCCACTCATCGGAACGGTCCAGCTGACCATCGAGGAGCTGACGTCCCCGTAGTCGCGTCCAAAGAAGTCACCCCACGGCCCCCGAACCTGATGGCCGGACGGGATCGATCGGCTGGATGTCGAGTTGGTGGTGGTCGCCGGTGTCATGGCGCCATTTGAGTCGCCGCAACCGGATGACTCATTAAAAAAGGTGGCGCCGGCGGCCGATGACGCCGCGTCGAGCATATACAGCTCTTCGTCACTCGTGTGGGCGTGGTCTACCTCAGCCTGCTCGAGGTCATCCTCGGCGGCTACAGGAGAGGATACGGAAAGCGTCAAACAAAGGGTTAGCGACACAATCAGCGGTCGGGTTTTGTATTTTTTCCTCATGAGCACTCCACCCGCTCAATCGGCCTAATCCACCTTCAACTGTAGGGACGAATCGCCGCGCCCCAAACCAACGGGACGATAGGGAGTTGCCCAATTCCGGAACAATCGGCATGCACGCTGTATGGGCTAGACGATGGGCGGTCGACCGAGCCGGGTCATACGCCAGACTGTTGACCACCGAATCGGGCTCCGTTGCCCGGAGTCGAGCACCCATCCCGCTCGAAATCCGCGCCAAACTTGGCTGCGGGCCGACCGGTCGCCCGCCCGCAGCAGCGATCGAAAGGTCCAAGCGGCTACATGGGGAATGGCGATCAACCAAGGCAGACGTCGCCGCGCCAGCCAGACCCGGTTGCGTGCCGAACGAAAGTGGTATTCGTGATGGCGACTCGGCGGGGCCGCGGGATGCAAGACCTCCACGTCTCCGAGATAGCGGATCACAAACCCTGCGTCGAGGGTTCGCCACGCCAGATCCGATTCCTCGTGCGAGTAGAAGAACCGCTTGGCGTAGCCACCGCACTCCACGAAGACGGCGCGCTTGATGGCACATGCCCCTCCCAAGAAGGTTGTCACGTCGGAGCTCCGTCTTGGGTCGCCCGCTCTGAGCCGAGGCACGTGACGCTGCTCGCTGCGCCCCGTCTCGGGATCGGCCAGCCGGAAACTGACAATGCCCAAGGAATCATCCGCGGCGAACGCCGCCAGCGCTTCGGTGGCGGCGTTCGTTGAGGGGTACCAGGCGTCGTCATCGAGAAAGAAGATCACGTCGTGGGAGCTGTTGGCGGCACCGAGATTGCGGCCACCCGGGATGCCGAGGTTCTCACGAGAGACCACAAGCCGTACCGCATCCGGTGTTCCGATCTGGCCGGCCCCGTTCGATACCAGAACGATCTCCGCCTCGATGCCGCTCTGAGCGACGATCGATTCGATAGCTTGATTCAGCTCTTCAGGGCGGTCCCCTTGCGTGAGAACAACAAACGACGCCTCCGTCATCGTGGCTCCAGACGAGGGATCTTCGGCCCTGGATCGTCAATGTCCGAAGCCATAAAACCCAGGGCCCAGCTGAAATGCATCGTCGGCAGAATCACCGGCAATGCCAGGGCGGCCACATCGCGGCGGCGCACTGCCTCGAGAATCGTCGTACCCAGGATCCCGAGCAGGTAAGCACCGGGCACAATCGTGGCCGCCAAACGCTGTCCAAAACCGAGCAGGATCATGGAGATGACAAGGCCCACGACGAGGAGAGGGGCGGCAAGCTGGCGCCATCGCAACGACTCAGGAGAACGCCCCAAGACGAGCCGCTTCCACTTGCCGTACTGGTGATACTGGCTGGCCAGCGCCCCCACGGAAGCTCGCGGCGAGTAGTCGACACTCAGCCGCGGCTCAAAGAAGACGGAGCCCCCGCTCTGCCGTACACGGTGATTGAGTTCGTAATCCTGATTCCGCTCGAGGGATTCATCGAACAGACCGACACGCTCCAACGCGCTGCGTCGAAACACCCCCAGGTAAACGGTGTCCACCGGCCCCGCCGGTCCACCAATGTGGAATCGAGCGTCACCGACACCCAAAGGGGTCGTCATGGCAATCGCAACGGCCCGCTGCAGAAATCGTCGGCCAACCGCGTTTTGCCTGCCGCCCACAACGTCGGCTCCAGACTGCTCCAGGGCCTCGAGAGCGACCTGCACATAATGCTTGGGCAGGTCAGAGTGAGCGTCGCAGCGCACTATGACATCGCCACGCGACTCGACAATTGCTGCGTTGAGGCCTGCGGGAGTGGTGCCCGCCGGGTTGTTGATGAGACGCACCCGCGGATCATCATGGGCTAGAGCCGACACCACGGCCCGGGTCCCATCGTCGCTGGCCCCATCGGCTACAACGACCTCTAACGATGCCACCTCAGCCTGATCCAGGGCGCTGGCCACTGCAGATCCAATGGAATCGACTTCGTTGCGCACTGGCATCACAACGGATACGTGCGGGGCGCTGCTGGATCTGGCTTCTTCCATCAGTCAGCAGGCTAGGTGGCTCGAGGCTCAAGGCGGTGGAGGCGGGCCGGTCTGGCCGATTACCGTATCTCCCGGGCACGACGGCTCGCGTGCAGGAGAACACGAATGGAACAAACGTGGATGTCGTACCGGTCCGATGACCGGATGATCATGGTTGACACCCAGTTCGAAGGTGACCGTCCAGAGCACCTCGATCACCTCTACCGAGTCGAAGCCCCCATGGCTTCATCGGGCCCCCATGGTTATGGCGACGACGGCGAGTTGGCCCGATTCGAGCCTTTCGAGGATGTGCTCAACGAGGTGGCTGGGGCTGCCGGCCTGGTTTCAACCGGGCGGCGGCGCGGCTTCGGGACCTGGGAACTGGCCTGGTATGGACCCGCCGGTTCTGACCGCAAGCTGCTCAAGGTCCTCAAAGCGCATCCGACGGCCCGCCTCACCGTCGACCGGGACCCCGCCTGGGACTTTTACCGCAGCAAACTCCTCCCCCGCGGCAAGGATCGTCACCGCGCCCGCAACGGGCTGGTCGTGTGGCAGTTGCTGAACGCTGGAGACCACCTGGATCTCCCTCGGCCCATCGAATTCTTCGTCTACTTCCACCGCGACGTAGATCGAGACCGATATCTGCGCGACATCGGGAGCACGGGTCTCGACGCCGAATCCTTGGATGGCGATCGACCTGGACTGCGTGCCTACTTCGTTGCTGCGATCGATGTCGAGCTGATCACCGACATCACTTGGGAACTGCACGAGCGAGCCCAGATGAGCAATGGCGAGTTCGACGGCTGGGGCTGTGCTCCGGTTACCGAAGTCCCCTGACAGACGTCCTGCGAAAGGTAGCCAAGAGGCCCATTCTTCCGGCCCGATGGACTCTATCGGCGGCCTACCCATATCCATACGGTGGGGAGTGATCAAGTGAATTCGTTGTCAAAAAGGGGTCTCATATGGCCGACGTGGCCAGCCGCTGGAAAGTCGTCGTAGGAGCACTGCTGATTCAGCTGTGCCTGGGGGCCATCTATGCATGGTCCGTCTTCACGCCAGGTCTCAGGGACTCCGGCTGGTCCAAATTGGACACCCAGATCGTGTTTTCGGTCGGCTTGGCCATGTTCGCCATCGTCATGGTGTTTGCCGGTCGTCGCCTCAAGGATTGGGGACCACAACGCCTTGCCTTCAGCGGCGGCCTGGTCCTCGGCGCGGGCTATGTGCTCGCCGGCTTCGGTGGTGGCGATAATTTCTGGTTAGTCCTCTTGGGCGTCGGTTTGGTCGGTGGCGCCGGCATCGGGCTCGCGTACGTGGTGCCGATCGCGGTTGGTATGCGCTGGTTCCCCGACAAGAAGGGCATGATCACAGGACTGGCTGTCGCCGGATTTGGCTTCGGGGCCATGGGCTGGGTCAAACTCGCCGGGTCCTGGGGCAGCCTCATCGAATCTATCGGGCTCGATGGCACGTTCATGGTCTACGGGATCGCCTTTGCGGTGTTCGTCGTCATCGGCAGCATGTGGATGAAGATGCCACCCGAGGGGTGGCTCCCGCCTGGGTTCACCCCCACGCAGGCCATGGGTGAAGGTGGCGAGGACTTCACGCCACGCGAGATGCTGCGCACTCCACAGTTCCACCTCATCTCACTGACCTTCCTGGTCAGCGCCGGCGCCGGCCTCATGGCGATCGGTCTCATGAAGCTTTATCCGATCGAGGCCCTCGTCGAGAGCGGATTCCTCGAGGATGAAGCGAGCGCCGTCGCCGGCACCGCCATGGCGGTCTTCTTCAGCCTCGCCAACGGCATCGGCCGCCTCGCTTGGGGCATCCTCGGAGACAAACTGGGTAGGAAACGGTCGATCGTCATCATGGCCGCCAGTCAGGGAGTGTTCCTCCTCCTGTTCACTTCAATGGCCGGCAACGAGTACACGCTGTACCTGTTTGCGACGCTGATCGGATTCAACTTCGGCGGCAACTTCGCCCTGTTCCCCGCCCTCACCGCTGACGAGTTTGGCAATACCGCCGTTGGCAACAACTACCCGTGGGTGTTCCTGTCATACGGAGCGGGTGGAATCATCTTCCCGATCTTGGGCGGCTGGCTGGGCGACGCGGGCAACTTCCCCCTGGCGTTCACCATTACCGGAGTCCTGTGCATCGTTGGGGCGGCGGCCTCCTACCTGGTCTTTCCCCCACATCACGACGAGGCCGAAAAACCGTTCAGCGTCCACGGCTTCGTACACAACGCCCACCTGGAGGAGATCCGCCACCACGAACCGGTCAATCACTAGCCGAGCGGGCTTCGCAATAGCCGTCCGAGAAAGGGATTGAATCCGGGCAGTGTCGCGCCGATCATCGGGTTGCGAAGCTCCCTCGGGCCCTGTCGTTGCGTTGAATGCGTCCGAGCGAGCGTCGCGCGAGATGTTGCCCCGGGAACGCCGCCAGGCGTTCCCGAAAGTTCCCCGGAGGGGAACCCGTTCCCGAAAGTTCCCCGAAAGGGGAACCCCTACCGGGCTCCGAAGCCTGACAGCACGGTCCACATGGAGGAGCCGAGGATGCGGAGGTCGAGCCATAGGCTCATGTGCTTGACGTAGTACAGGTCGTACGTCAGCTTGTCGATCGTATCGGCCTCGTCATCGGCGTATCCGTAGTTGACCTGGGCCCATCCGGTCACGCCCGGTCGGATGAGGTGGCGGTAGCCGTAGAACGGAATGGTTTCCTCGAACTGCTCGGTCCAAACGGGGCGTTCGGGCCGCGGCCCGACTAGCGACAGGTCACCTCTGAGTACGTTCCACAGCTGCGGGATCTCGTCGAGGCGGATGCGCCGCAGCCAGCGACCGACACGAGTGAGTCGGTCATCGGTGGTCGAGGCAAACTGGGGACCGTTTCGTTCCGCATCCACGATCATGGTGCGGAACTTGTACAGAGTGAAGGTGTCATGGTCGTGGCCGACACGCTCTTGGGTGTAAATGGCAGGGCCTCGTGAATCGATCTTCACGGCGACCCAGATGATCAAACCGATCACGATCCACAACGGAGCCGTTACGACAGTGAGGAAGAAGTCAATGGTGCGCTTGAAGTCGGCGTATTGATTCCGCGAAACCGGGGCCGATAGTTCCCAGCCCTCGGCCAGGTGGACCATGGGCAGCCTGCCGGTGTGTTCCTCATAGACAGAAGTCAATGATCGCAGCTGCGCTCCTGCCAGGTTCGATGACGCCACAAAAGAGGCCATCCTCTCTGACATCACCGGTCGAAGATCGACAACCAGGGTCGTGTCGAGATCAAACGGACCGGATGGCGGGTCGCCGGCCGGATCGAAGACACTCTCAACACCGAGGTGCTGCGAATTGCGCAAGTCGTCGACAAGGCCCTTCTCGGCGGTGATCAGAACGGCCCGCTCGACCCAAGGGCGGCGGCGCCGCACCGCTCGGATGGCAAGGGAGCCAAGGAGCCAAGTCGCCAGCGTCACACCCAGGAACGGGCGGGACCAGTACTCGCGGCTGATAACGAGGCCAACCGCCGTGAAGGCTGCGGCGATGCCGACAATGGCGAGAGCGCGGCCATAGGAGGCCCGTGGCGTTGTCTGCAGCCACATCCGCAGGCTCATGTAGGAGCCGAGGAGCAGGCCACTGGCGAGCATGCCGGCCAACGGACCGAGACGGACGCTCACTTCCCAAGGGAGAGGGGTGCCAAAGATGACCGCGGAACCGACAACAAGACCGAGGCCGAGGGCCAGGGTGTCGCCTAGGAGCGTCAAAAGTAGGAAGCGGCGTCGCATGAGAACGACGTCACATTACCGCGTTCTGAGTTAACCCCCGCCTAAAAGGGATGCAACAAGGTCGCCCTCCGAGAAACGGGCGCTAGCCTCGCCTAATGCCACGCGCTTCATTCAGCCACAACGTCGAGTTAGCTCGCCCCGTTCAAGAGGTCTGGGAGACTCTTCAGAACGCGGCTACCTGGTCGGGCATCGGTCCCGTGGATGATGTCTGGGATCCAGTCCATGACGATGCCGCTGCATTGGAGAGCTTCCAATGGAGTGCCCACGTTGGCCCCACCAAGTACAAGGGATCGGCCTCGGTTGCGATCGCAGACCCTCCGCACCACATGAAACTCAAGCTGGACAGCAGCGAGCTGACCGGCAGCCTGATCGCTGACCTCGATGACAACGACCCGCCTGTTCTGGCGGTCACGCTGGAGGTTGTGTCGAAAGGCACGATGGCCTCGTTGTTCTTCCCACTGATCGCCGAAGCCATCGGCCGTGGCCTCCCCGACCAAGTCGAAGCATTCGCCGTAACCCTCAACAACGAAGCAGCCCCAGACGACGGCGACGCTCCTCCAAGGAAACTGCGGCCGGTATAGAGACGTTGCCTGCACCTCACGCGGGTAGTGATTGTGCGATTCAGGGTGCGTAGTCGGCTCACGGTGTCTCTCCCCCCGTGACACGTCGCTCTGGACGGGTCACACTTGGGGGGAGTGCCGAGCTTGCGAGGCGAGGGGGGAAGCGAAGGTAGTCCGCAAGGCGAACGTTGCGTCCGGTGCAAAGTGCGTGACAACCGAGAGCTCGCGGCGGTTAGCTGTCCGCCGACCCGGGTGCGGCCTGGTCGCGCCTTCGCAGCCCCCTTCGGCTCGCAGAGCCTCGCCACTTCCCCTCATCACCCGCCGAAGACGGCGTATGACGGGGGAAGAGACTCCGTGGGCCAACGCTGTGCTGCGTGATCGGAGCTACGTGATACGGGCGCAGCCCGCTATTCGCCGCCGAGCTCTTGGGCCAAGCGCAGAGCCTCTTCTTTGCCGCCCTCGGTCATCTCAGCGCGGTCGGTCAGCAGGGTCACCTGGTTGGAGAAGACCTGGAGGAAACCTCCGTTGACGCCAACAGTGATTGTTGACCCGTCGGTCGAGTTGATAACGACAGCACCAGCGGTGAGAGCACCCATCGTTGGCTCATGATCGGCCAGGATGCCGATCTCACCTTCAGTCGTTCGAGCCGCCACGAAGTCGGCCTCACCCTGCCAAATGACAGCTTCAGGCGTCACAACGTCGACGGTGAAAGGCTTTCCCATCAGCCGGCCTCGATCTCCTTGGCCTTGGCCATGACCTGCTCGGCGCCGCCGGTCATGTAGAAGGCCTGCTCCGGCAAGTGATCGAGTTCGCCTTGAATGATCGCCTCGAAGGACTGAATCGACTCGTCGAGCGGCGTGTAGATCCCGGACTGGCCGGTGAACTGTTCGGCCACGAACATCGGCTGCGAGAGGAACCGCTGGATGCGCCGAGCACGGCCCACGATCAGCCGGTCCTCTTCGGACAACTCGTCCATACCGAGGATGGCAATGATGTCCTGAAGGTCCTTGTAACGCTGCAGGATCTGCTGCACCTGGCGGGCAACGCCATAGTGGCGCTCGCCAACGATCTGCGGGTCGAGAGCACGGCTTGTCGAGTCGAGCGGGTCGACGGCGGGGTAGATACCCAGCGCAGTGAGCGGACGGCTCAACACCGTCGTGGCGTCCAAGTGGGCGAACGCAGTGTGCGGGGCCGGGTCGGTAATGTCGTCCGCCGGGACGTAGATCGCCTGCATCGAGGTAATCGAACGGCCCTTCAGCGAGGTGATCCGCTCTTGGAGAGCCCCCATCTCACCCGCCAGCGTCGGCTGGTACCCCACCGCCGACGGCATGCGGCCGAGCAGCGTGGAGACCTCAGAGCCGGCCTGAGTGAAACGGAAGATGTTGTCGACGAACAGCAGTACGTCCTGGCGCTGCACGTCACGGAAGTACTCGGCCATCGTCAGCGCGGAAAGGGCCACGCGGAGACGCACACCTGGCGGCTCGTCCATCTGGCCGAAGCACAGCGCGGCCTTGTCGATGACGCCGGACTCCTGCATCTCACGGAAGAGGTCGTTGCCCTCACGGGTGCGCTCGCCGACTCCGGCGAACACAGAAACACCACCGTGCTGGGTGGCGACACGGTTGATCATCTCTTGGATGAGGACCGTCTTGCCTACACCGGCGCCGCCAAAGAGGCCGATCTTGCCGCCCTGGAGATACGGCGACAACAGGTCGATCACCTTGATGCCGGTCTCAAAGACCGTCTTGGTCGGCTCGACATCCTCGTAGTCGGGGGCCGGGCGATGGATCGGCCAGTGATCTCCCGGGAATTCGGCATCGGGATCATCGAGACAGTCGCCCCACACGTTGAAGATGTGGCCGAGAGTCTGATCGCCAACCGGTACGGAGATCGGGGCCCCGGTGTTGCGGACTTCGGCACCGCGGACCACACCATCTGTAGGTGCCAACGCGATGGCTCGCACTCGGCTATCACCAAGGTGCTGGGCGACCTCACAAATAACGGTCATCGACTCGCCGCCAATCTCGAGGTCGACCTCGAGTGCGTAAAGAATCTCCGGGAGGCTGTCTGGCGGGAACTCGACGTCCACAACCGGACCGGCCACCTTGACGATCCTTCCGCTGGTGAGGGTGCTGGTGCTCACTTTTTCTCCTGTCGTCCCTGTGGACTGGTTTGTCTGCAAACTTGTCTTGTACTCAACCGTGGCTGAGGGCTTCTGCCCCACCAACGATTTCCGAAATCTCAGTTGTGATCTCTGCCTGCCTGGCCGCGTTGCCCTCGCGGGTCAGTGCCTTGGTCAGTTCTTCAGCGTTCTCAGTGGCCGCTTTCATCGCCCTACGGCGAGCGGCGTGCTCCGAAGCGGACGCTTCCAGCAGAATCCCAAAGATCGTGCCCTCGAGGTAGCGCGGCAAGAGCCGACCCAGAATCTCTTCCGGTGACGGCTCAAACGAGTAACCGGCGATCTGAGTGTCCTCACTCATTTCCGGCGGCTCGATTGGGAGCAGCGGCCACAGCACGGGCGTCTGGGTGAGGGCCGACACGAACCTCGTGGTGTAGACCTCCACAGAGTCCATCTTCTCCTGCTCGTAGTCATCGAGCAGGATGTTGGCCACCGCCCTGGCATCACCGTATGTCGGGGTGTCGGTGACTCCCAGGAATGAATCTTGAATCTGATACCCGCGGTAGCGGAAGTAGCTCTCCGCCTTGGCCCCGATCACGTAGAGCTGGATCGGACGATTGTTGGCGCGGTGCGCGTTGAGGGCCCTTTCGGCGAGGCGCAGTACGTTGGAGTTGTATCCACCTGCCAGGCCACGATCCGAAGTCACCACCAGCACACCCGATGTCTTCACCTCACGGCGTTCGAGCAGTGGGTGACTCAGGCCGCCGGCCGCCGCGATATTGCGGATGACGTCCGTCATCTTCGCCGTGTATGGCTTGGCTTCAGCTACTCGGAGGCGGGCCTTGGCAATGCGCGACGTCGCTATGAGTTCCATGGCGCGCGTGATCTTCATCGTTGACTGCACCGAACGAATTCGGCGCCGTATCTGACGAAGTTCTGCGGATGCCATTGCTGTTCCCTAGCCCCCTACTCGGTGCCCAACGATGACTTGTAGTCGCCGATCGCGGCTGCCAACTCGTCTGCCGCCAGGTCGCCTGTGTCGGCTATCTGGCTGAGCAGGCCTGAATAGCGGGTGCGCAGAAATTCCAACATTCCGTGCTCGAACTCGAGAATGTCGACCGGATCGACTTCGTCCATGTGACCTTCGGTCACGGCGTAGATCGCAGCAACCTGCTCCTCGACCGGAACCGGGGCGTATTGGCCCTGCTTGAGGACCTCAACCACCCGACGGCCCCGCTCGAGCTGCGCCAATGAGGCGGCGTCGAGCTCGGACCCGAACTCGGCAAAGGCCTCGAGCTCACGGAACTGAGCAAGGTTGAGTCGCAGTGGTCCGGCCACCTTCTTCATCGCCTTCACCTGAGCGGCACCACCAACTCGGGACACCGAAATGCCGGCGTTGATCGCCGGACGGATCCCGGAGAAGAACAGGTCGGTCTCGAGGAAGATCTGACCATCCGTGATCGAAATCACGTTCGTCGGGATATACGCCGAGACGTCGTTGGCCTTGGTTTCGATAATCGGAAGTGCGGTCATCGAGCCGCCGCCCAACTCATCCGACAATTTCGCGCAGCGCTCGAGCAGGC
>JAAELU010000413.1 GCA_024226255.1 bacterium
CTTTTACGGCATCGGTGATCACATCCGATGGCTGGCTTTCACCGGCCGAGTTAGCCAGGTCTTTCATCCTAGCGTTGGTGTCGCTGCCCGGGTTTGCTTCCAAGCCCGTCTTCGCCGACGTGAGCAACTCCGTGAGTTTCTCTCGGTTCTGGTATCCGGCGATGGCGAGCATGCCCAGCAGTGCCCCCCACGATGGCATTGTGCTCTTGCTCGTTCGTCTGGCCATATCGTTCCAATCCTTCTTGTCTGGTCAGTATTGATCCTAGCCGCGCTATTAGCCTTCTGCCATTAAGCCCGCTTTGCAAGCATACCCCACGCCGCAAGCACAACTACGTGATCGATCTCGGCAAGTGGCAAGCCGGCGAGCACGTTCGGATCTGTTGGGTCACCCTCCTGGAACGAGACCTGTAGCCGACTAAAGGGATAGGAATTTCAATCGACGAACGACAGTGTATCAGTGGGACAACGGGGGCGCAACTGGTTATTGTGGCCAGCTAACGAGGCTAACGAGGCTGGTCGCGCTGGCAGGTGTGGCCGAAGTGGGTCTCCGCGGGGTCGATGATGGCTTTCACGTGCTTTCACGTAGCACACCGAGCGGTCGGGGGCACTCCCGGCGCAGGGGCAGTTCTCCCCGCGCGTATTTCAGGGAATGCGTATCGTTGGGGCGTGGTGGTTATCGGGTGCGGCGTCTGTGACCGCGACAGGGGGCTCAGACCAAGGCCCGGCCCGTGGGTCCTTGCCCTTCTCGCGCAGATGGCGCAGGATCCGGTCGATCACGCGTGGTGTCAGGATGAAGGCGACAAAGCGCATCCGACCACCGCAGGCCGGACACTCGAGCGGATCGATCTCGAAGATACGCTGCAGCAACTCGGCCCAGCGGCGGCGTGCGTCGCGGCTGGAAAAGGCCTCGGTCTCGGCAAAGGGTGGACCACCATCGAGGGGTGTGCCACCGTTGGTCGCTGCCGCCTCGGCTGCCTTGCGCCGATTGCCGCGGGTGCGGCTGGCGTAGTATCCGTAGTAGCGCTGCAGCACTTGCCCCTTGTCGGGGATGTGGGCGACGAGGAGGGCGATGAACTCCAGTGGATCGAACGTCTGACTGCCGGCGGTGGGGCCGGTCGTCTTGTCGGAGGTGTAGGTTGCTTCACCAGCTTCACCAGCGGCAGCGTGATACTCCAGGCGCTCGAGTGAGACAGGACAGCGGGCGCAGTAGCGGGCCAAGCGCAGATGACTGAGCATGTCGTCCTGGTCGAGCCAGACCGAATCGTCA
>JAAELU010000414.1 GCA_024226255.1 bacterium
AGAGTCGCCGCGCCTGCTCCTCTGTCAATCGCCTGGTCCTGTCACCGATGTGGCTCTCTTCATACAGGGTCTCGCACCGTGGACACCGCATCAGAACCATGCCGCGTTGGGCGTCCTCGTCGATCCGTGGGATATGTCCGTAGTGCCGGTTGTTGCGGTCGCGGCAATACTCACAGCCGAAAGACTCTTCACGCCGCTTCCGCAATCTCATATCGCTGCATTGTCGCAGCAGTTTCGGGTCTTGGGATTGCAGGGCGGGAATATGGCGGGGTCTGATCAGCGCCTGTGCCGCCCTCGTCCCGGCATGTCCTTCCAGATTGAGGTGGCTGGATTCTGACGAACGCGTCATCATGCGCAGATGGACATCGCAGAACTCCGTTCCAAAGCCACGTCTTCCGATTGGGCCGAACGTCACGCGGCCGCACTCTGTCTTGCGACAGCTACGGATCCTGATCGACGCGAGCTGCAGAGGCGACTCCTCGACGATCCCGATACCGCAGTAATCGAAGCTATGGCCGAAGGACTCATCCGATCAGAGAACCCCGACTCGGTGGCGTTGGCGTGTGAGGCACTGGCTCGGGCTACCGACCACGTTGGAGACCACGTTCTTTCACTGCTGGTTCCGTTGTGGAAGGGTGACGGCATCGACCTGCCAAGCCTGCTGAATACGGCGAAACGCAGTTCCTCCCTTGATGCGAGGCGGGGCGCCACCGAAGCCCGGGAATGGCTCGGGCTCGCTGACTGACAGTCTCACCTGATCGGGAGGACCCGGCGGCACCGATCAGCGCCGCTGCCGCCATCTTTCCGACATATCCTTCTAGATCGAGGTGGCGTCGTAGACTGCGGCCATGCTGAGATGGATTCGGAAGCGGTTGCGAAAGAGACAGGTCGCCGAGAAACTGAACACTCCAAAGCAAAGTGAGTTCGAGGACGCTATCGAGCGTGGACGAGCGGTTTATGAATGGACGGGCGATTGGGAATCAGCCTTGCAGGCTCTGCGCAACGAAGGCCATTCCCAGTCTGCGGCCCATAAGGTGACGTGCGACGTTCTCGGCGTCAGCTTCCAGGAGGGCTTCCAGATTGTCCTCGACAGTGTGACCTGGAGCGACACCCGTGAAGCGGTGGGCGCAACCAACGAGGCATTCTGGGCCTTCCTGCAGGAGGACGCCGATGAGTTCACCGACGACGGCTACACGATGTCGGCCACGTATCACCTAACCAAACCAAAAGCGCAGTCAAAGCACGAGGAGTCGGGTTCCGACGGCGTGGTTTCAGCAGTTCCACCTTCAGACAGTCCGGCGGCGCCTTCAGATGAAGTGTGGACAGAAGTCCGAAGGTGCCGCTTCGATCCCGATAGGCACCTCGCTCGCCTCTTCGACGCCGACGGAAGTCCGATCGATATCGATCTCCTGCTGGCCACCAAGTATTCACCGGGTGGCGGTGACCCGCGAGAGGTCTACATCCTCACAATTGTCGATCGTGCCGGTGTTGAGCATGACCACCTGCGGTATGACACGCTGGAGATCCTCCTGGATCAAGCCAGGGACATGTTCGGCGTGACGCCCGACGAGTGGCTTCCGATCGGCTAGCACGGAGGAAGACCTAGCTCCCTGCCTCGGCGCCGCTGACCTTCTCGCCCAGATCAGTCAATCACGGGCGAGAACGCTCGAATCTGAGAGTGCCCCCGAACGGCACCTGCCGCTCGGCCCCGTTGCCTCTGGGCGGTCACCGAGGGTGGCCAGATCCGTTGAACGGCAATTTCTGTAGCTGGTGTCCGTTTTGGTGGTTTGGGGTGTTGACTGGGTGGGGTGCAGGTCGGTTCGTTTCCTGGTGAGGGGAAGGAACCATGATGACAACTACAGAGACTTCCTATGTGCCGGCGGTGGTGTCGCCGGATTTTGATTCGTTTACGGTGCGGCAGGCTCGTGCCGGTTTCCTGGCTGGCTATGGCGATACGACCCGTCAGGCATACAGCCTGGATCTACGCCAGTGGCTCCGCTGGTGTGACGAACACGAGCTCAGAGTGTTTGAGGTGCGACGTGCCCACATCGAACTGTTCGGTCGTAGCCTCGAGGCCGACGGCAAAGCTAGCGCTACCGTGGCGAGGCGCCTATCAACGGTGTCAGGTTTCTACCGGTACTGTTTCGAGGAAGAACTGATCTCGAGATCACCGGCGGCTCATGTGCGCCGTCCCCGTGTCGACTACGAATCCCGTGTGTCTGGGTTGGATCGCAACGAATTAGGCATGTTCTTGGTCCAAGCCGGCTTGTGTGCCGGTCGGGATCATGCGTTGGCGTGTTTGTTGGCGTTGAATGGGTTGCGGATCTCTGAGGCGTTGAACGCCGACATTGAACACCTCGGCCTTGAACGCGGTCACCGGACGTTGGTGATCACCCGCAAGGGAGGAAAGATCGTCACCATCCCGCTAGCGCCACGCACCGCCCGAGCCATCGACCTGTGTGCCGGGGAACGAGAGGCAGGGCCGATCCTGTTGAATCATGACGGTACTCGGAGGTTGGACCGGCATGCGGCGACCCGGATCGTGAAACGACTAGCCAAGACGGGTGGGATTGATAAGAACATCTCCCCACACTCACTACGGCACTCGTTCATCACCGCAGCGTTGGATGCCGGTGTTGCGTTGCGGGACGTTCAGGAAGCAGCATCACACGCCGATCCGAGAACAACCATGCGTTACGACCGGGCCCGCCAATCATTAGACCGTCACGCCACCTACATCGTCGCCACCTACCTAGCCGGAGCCAGCCGCTAACCCGGACAGGGGGAATCGATGTTCAGAGTGTGACGGCGGCTCTCC
>JAAELU010000415.1 GCA_024226255.1 bacterium
AGTACTTCGACCCGAACCGGCAACTAGAGAAAGCGATCGTTTACATCGAGTCATGTCGGAGCCTTCGCCATGCCATCCTTCCCCACATCATGGTTGGCACGTCGAGCGCCTACTTCGGATGGACCGACTACATCAATCTGAGTCGGGCTCGCGAGTTGAGCGGTGCCCTGATGGTGCAACTGACGGATCGTCATCGCCCTGCGGGGGTCGCCTTCAAGGCATTGTGCAGCATCCGCGACTGCGGCGGCGCGAAGTTCAAGGATCCCAACAGCCAGGACGATCCCCACCTCGAGCTCCACCCCAACGGCCCCGAGCCGCAGAAGCTGCGGCTCTACGACGTGCCCGTCATCCAAGACTCGACCGCCTTCAACAACGTCCTCGAGAACGGTGCCGAGCTGGAGATCAGGGGAATTGCCGGTGACGGCAACCGCGACCAGCTTGAGATCACCGTAGAGCTCACAGGGATCATCGATCCGGAGGACACGAGCGAGGACTTCACAAACAGTGTCGACCTGGGACCGCCTGCCACCAAGTACGACATGATCTTCTACGCCAACGGCGAGGATATTGGCGCCGACAATCTTGGTAACGCCCAGAACAAGACCGCCGAAGTTGCCGACCTGGGGGACTCGAAGTACCGGTACAGGTATGTCGCCAACCTCCCCTTCGACGTCGCGCCTGGTGGCACCGACGTCACACTGAAGGTCGTCGTGAATCTACCGGGGGAGGCCGGGATCAGCGACTATGAAGTTGATGTCAAGCTGGTCGAGCCAACGACGGGGACAACGGTTACCGTCGGCGGCCAGAGGTGGGAATTCGAGCTGGAAACGAGCTACGGAGGCTGCATCGTGGGAGACGACGGTGTTTCGGCGGCCGGTTTCGTCGACGGAAACTCCGGCGGCGTCTTGTTCAACGCGCACTTGGGCCGTGATGGTTCCGGTGAGATCACAGTTCAGGACCCGAACGCGGATTGGGAGTGGATGGCCGCCGCCGACCGAGAAGGCATGACTGTGCTCCACCTAGTCCCGGACGGCAGCAGCCAGATCGACACGATCAGTTTCGAAGACAACGTCATCTCCGGCACTGCCACCTTCATCAACACCGACGAGTTCATCCGGGCGTGGCAGACAAACGGGGCTTTTCCGAATGGGGTCAGCGGAGCCTTCGAGATTCTGTGCCCCGGCCCGGTCACCGTGGAGGGGGACGGGGCGTAGCGTGCCCAATGCGGGCGGCCGTACACAGTCCGTCCCGGTCGGGTGATAGTTGCAAGGCGTGAGCGCGAAGGTGGCGCACGAGCGGGTGGCGGGTGGCGGTCGACTACTCCGGCGACGTCCCCACAATTGCGGCCAAGGTCCAGGAATTCTTCGGCGTCACCCAAGGGCCGCTGATTGC
>JAAELU010000416.1 GCA_024226255.1 bacterium
ACACGCTTGCCGGCAGTGTTGCCGATGGGAAGTTCCTCGACGATGCCACCGCAACGTACCCGACGGCCGTCCTCGGCTCTGTTGCCGCCGAACGATTGGGAATCCGCGAGGTGACGGGAACCCAGCAGGTGTGGTTGGGGGAGCAGTGGTTCACCGTCATCGGTGTCCTCAACGAGTTCGAGTTGAACCCCGATCTCGACCGAGCTGCGCTGATCGGGATGACCACCGCCGAAGACTATCTCGATCATGAGGTCGTGCCGTCCTCGATACTTGTTCGGGCAGACCCTGACTACATCGACGATGTCACCGGTGTCCTATCGGCAACAGCCAACCCGCAGAACCCAGAGGAAGTTGAGGTGGCTCGCCCTTCGGACGCGCTCGAGGCCAAGGAAGCCGCCGATGACGCGTTCACCGCGTTGTTCCTGGGGCTTGGTGCCGTGGCGCTTCTTGTCGGCGGTGTTGGGATTGCCAACGTGATGGTGATCTCGGTGTTGGAGCGCCGATCCGAGATCGGTCTCCGTCGTGCGCTTGGCGCCACCAAGCGTCACGTTGCCGTCCAGTTTCTCGGCGAGGCTCTATTGCTTTCCGCGGTTGGCGGCATCGGAGGTGTTGCTCTTGGGTGGGCGGTCACCGGTATCTATGCCAACGTTCGGGGCTGGAACACGCTCATTCCCCCGGTTGCGATCGCCGGCGGGTTGGCTGCTGCGCTGCTCATCGGCGCAGTTGCCGGTCTCTACCCGGCGATCCGAGCAGCCCGGATGTCTCCCACGGAGGCGCTGCGCAGCGCATAGCTTGCGGATTGTGTCCTCACCACCCCGCTTGACATGACGATCTCTCCGTTGTTATATAAGTACTAGAACAATAGTCTGAGGGAGGTAGAGCAATGAGTGAGATCAATTGGGCGGCCCTGGCCCCGATCCTTGTCCTTCTGATGGGTTTCGTTGTCTGGTGCTGGGTCGACATCTCCCGCAACGAGGTCAGGTATCTGCCCAAGTGGCTATGGGCGGTCATCTGCATCATCTCCATCCCGATTGGGGCAATCGTCTACCTGCTCGTCGGACGTGACACGTCCCCGATCAAATGATTGAGACCCGAGGGCTTACCAAGGATTACGGAGGAGCGTTGGCGCTCGACAACGTTGATCTGAATGTCGCTCCAGGCTCGGTTTACGGCCTGGTTGGGCCCAACGGTGCTGGCAAAACGACCCTTCTGGGCATCCTC
>JAAELU010000417.1 GCA_024226255.1 bacterium
CTCGAGTGCTTGCGAGGCCAGTCGGGCCCAGATCTGGGCCGGCCATGTTCCCCCGGTAATCGTGTATGGCGTGGCCGGGTATTCCAGGGGCACCAGAGCGTCGGGAAAGCCGACCCAGACCGCAGCGGTCAGCTCAGGGGTGTATCCGACGAACCAGGCGTCGTGGTGCTGTTGCGAGGTGCCAGTCTTGCCGGCCACGGCGCGCCCGATACGAGCTTGTTGGCCGGTTCCTCGCTGGACAACTTCAGTCAAAGCGGCTGTCACGGCGTTGGCGACCGAAGTCTCGAGCGCCTGAGTCACGACTGGCACGGAGCTCATCAGCTGGTCGCCGGACGAATCCTCGATGCGAGTGACGAACGTTGGCTCAACATGCACACCGCCAGTTGCGAAGGTCCCAAACGCCGATGCCATTTCGAGCACCGAGACCTCCTGGGCGCCGAGGGTCACCGAGTGGAACGGATCCAATTCCGTGGTGATGCCGGCTCGGGTAGCCGTGTCGACCACCCGCTCGGGTCCGATGCCGTCGATCATTTGGGCATATACGACGTTCACCGAGTAGACGGTGGCCTCGGTGAGGGTCAGGTCAGGGAAGACGGCGCCGTTGTAATTCCGAACTGTCCACGGTCCGGAGGGTGTTTCGATCTCGACGCTCTTGCCACCCGGGACGACTCGATCAAGAGTCCACCCTGAGTCGAGCGCAGCGGCCAACGTGAAGGGTTTGAACGCCGATCCAGCCTGTCGTCTGCCTTGGGTTGCCAGATTGAACTGGGCAGATGCATCCGTTTCCGAGTAGAAGTCTCGACCACCGACCAAGCCCAACACATGTCCGGTTCGAGGATCGATTGCTACCACGCCGGCGCGGGGCGCGGCGTCGGCGACGACCTCTGCCACTGCTGCCTCAGCAGCTTGCTGCACGCGCGGATCCAGCGTTGTGTGGATCTCCAAGCCGCCCCGAAACAGCAGCTCATATCGTTCCTCGACCGTGGCGCCCAGTGCCCGCTCATCGAGCAACCGCCGCTTCACCTCTTCGGTGAAATAGGGGTATGAGGAACGTTTCTGTTCCTCAGGGTCGGTCAGAACCACCTGCGCTTTGCGGGCTTCATCAGCCTGGTCGACGGAAGCCCAGCCGAGCTCGACCATCTTGTCGAGCACGATCGAGCGCCGGGCGATGGCGGCTTCGGGGTGGCGACGCGGGTCGGTGTTGGAGGGAGCTTGAATCAATGCCGCCAGCAGCGCGCTCTGGGCAAGCGAGAGATCACTCACAGGACGTCCGAAATACCTATCTGCGGCTGTGCCGACTCCGTAGCTGCCGGCGCCCAGGTACACGGTGTTCAAGTAGCGCTCGAGGATTTCCTCCTTGGTGAAGCCTTCCTCGAGTCGGATGGCGAGGATCGCCTCCTCAACCTTGCGGTCGATAGATATCTCCGAGCTGAGTGCCACGTTCTTGAGGTACTGCTGCGTGATGGTCGACCCGCCCTCGACGACTTCTCCGGCGTCGACATTGTTGAGAAGAGCTCTGGCGACTGCCCGTGGATCAACCCCGTCGTGTTCCCAGAATCGCTCGTCCTCGATGGCCACGACGGCGTTGAGGAGATCTGCCGGGATCTCCTCGTATGGCACCAGGATGCGGTCCTCGCCCGCGTGCCATTCCGCGATGACGGAACCGTCAGCGGCGTACACCGTTGTCGTGAGGGAGCCGGTGCCAATACCGGGATCCTCGAGTGGTTCCACAGCACAGCCCGCCGCCACCAGACCCAGCGCGATCAGGGCAAGGAGAAGTCGTCTCATGAGTTCCGCTCACGGTACGTTCAATCCTCACCGTTGTCGCGGATTTCACTAGTTGCCAGTCAAGAGTTACCAGTTACCAGGGAAGGATCTTGCTGGTAACTGGTAACTGGTAACTGGTAACTGACTGACCTCTGACTTCCTGACATTTGTCTTCGCACTACTACCCTCGCTCGCACCATGACCAAATTCCTGCCCGTCGACGAACAGATCGCAATCCTTACCGATGGCATCGACACGCTGCTTCCTGAGGACGGACTGCGCGAGTTGCTCGAGCAAGGGCGCCCATTGCGTGTGAAGCTCGGCGTCGATCCGACCGCTCCCGATGTCACACTTGGTTGGGCGGTGGTCTTCAGGCTGTTGCGCCGCTTCCA
>JAAELU010000418.1 GCA_024226255.1 bacterium
AGGTGTCGGCGCCGAGACGACCGTCGGCAATGAGGACCACGGACTGGGCATCAGCTGCGACGCGCAGAGCAGTCGCCAGGGCTCTCTGGCCAGACCCGATCACGCCGACTGTCCCCTTCGGGGAGGCGGTGCCGGTCGTGCCCGATTCTCCCGAGAAGTAGCCGGCGAGTGTCCAGCTGGGCATTAGATCGAACCCCTCGATGGCAGGGATGGCCGTCTCGGCGCCGGTGGCGACGATGACATTGGCTCCGGTTTGGTCTGCTCCATCGGTGCCAAGTTGCACGTCGACTCCGAGCACCTCGAGCTGCCGTTCGTACCAAGCGATGAGCTTGGCGAAGTGGCGCAGCGGTGGGGTTGCGGCGGCCCACCTCAACTGCCCTCCGAGCCGGTCAGCTCGTTCGACCAGGGTGACACCATGGCCAAGTTCGGCCGCCCGCCGCGCAGCCTCCATACCGGCGGGCCCTCCGCCGACCACCGTCACCGCCTGGCCCGGGGCTGTAGGCGCGGCGGGCCGCCCTTCACGGCCGACCTCCGGATTCACCGCGCAGGAGATCGGATCGCCGAATTGCAGCATTCCGGCACAGCCCTGCACGGTGGCAATACACGGTCGGATGTCGGCTACGTCGCCGGCGGCGGCCTTGCTCACCCACTCCGGATCGGCGAGCAGGGCTCGTCCGACGGCAACTGCGTCAACCTCGCCGACTGCGATGGCATGCTCTGCTGTCTCTGGAGTAGTGATCCGCCCGACTCCGATGACAGGGATGTCCGCCTCGGCTCGGACCGCTGCCGCCAGATCGAGGAAACAGCCTTCAGGGTCATCCAACAGCGGGATCGTGTACGGGACCGATCCGTAGACGCCGGCCGAAACCAGCAAGGCGTGAGCCCCGGCAGCCTCGAATGCTCTGGCAGCCGCAATGGCATCGGCCACATCAAGTCCCCCATCGACGAGATCAGATCCGTTGATCCGCACGATGAGTGCCAGTTCCGGCGCATGGCGCCGAATACCCTCGATGATCTCCACACCAAACCGCGTCTTGTCATCACCAAAACGATCGTCCCTCAGATTCGACGACGGAGCCAGGAACTGCTGGACGAGGTAACCGTGCGCAGCATGAAGCTCAACCGCTCGGAACCCTGCCTCGTGGGCCGCAACCGCCGCCGACACAAAAGCGGCAATCGTCTCCTCCACTTCGGCTGTCGTGAGCGCGTGGGGGGTGACCGCGACGTGCACCGGTGGCGGAACCGGCGACGGGGCCACCGGAGTCTTGCCGGTGACTTTGGGCGACACTTGGCGTCCACCGTGACCGAGCTGCAAACACGGCATGGCACCGCTCTCGGCAATCGCGGCGGCGAGCGGGGCAATTGCGTCGGCGATGTCGGGAAGCCACATCCACGGAATCTTCTGTTCGACGCGCCCCTCCGGAGCGACCGCCCCAAAGGCGACCGTTGCCAGCGCAACGTCGTTCGAGCGAGCTGCGAAATAGTCCAGCAGCTCGGCGGTCGGCTTCCCGTCGACATATCCAAACCCCGTGGTCATCGCTGAAAGCAGAATGCGATTGCGCAGCGTCAGCGGCCCGAGCGTCCACTCGGAGAAGAGGCGTGGGAACGATGTCGGTGCCATGGCGAGAGTTTGCCAGACGGCGCGCCGCGTCACCGGTTAGCGTCCATTGGCATGGCAGATGGCACCCGTGACTCCGCAATCGCACAGTGGGTCCGCGACGTCCTGGGCTGGTCGGCTGCCGTCACCGACATAACCGTGGAACGACTCGATGGCGGCTACTCGTGGCAGACCTACCGAGTCACCTCAGGTGCCGAGAGCGCCATTGCCCGTATCGCTCCAGAGGGCGGCACCGTCGATCCGTACGACGCCGATGAAGAGGCAACAGTCCTTACAGCCGCCAGGGCAGCCAGCATCCCGGCGCCCGAGGTGCTCGCCATTGACGGCGGCGCCCGCTTCGGCACGACTGCCGCCATTCACACCGATCTACCAGGTGAGGCAGTTCGGCCCGGCGCCGATATCAACCCCGATGACGCCTCCCGATATCGGACGACATTCGCCGAGACGTTGGCATCCATCCATACCTCGATGCCCGCCGAACCCATCTCGATCACCGAGGCGTATCGCGCTGAAATCGCCGCCTCGATTGATCACTACGTCCGGACAACTCCGTGCTCTCAGCCCGGATTCGACGCCGGTTGGCAGTGGCTGGTCGCCAATCTTCCAGGCGACGATCGGCCAGCCGTTCAGTGTCATGGCGACTACCGGCTCTCCAACCTGCTCTGGTCGCGACCCGGCGAAATGTCGGCTGTGCTCGATTGGGAACGAGCATGGACGGGTGACCCAATGTGCGACGTCGCCTTCACTCGTCTGTTCTCCGGGTGGTGTTCCGTCGAGGGGCCAACGGCGGCCCGGTACGAGGCGGCCAGTGGTATCTCGGTCGACGAGGACCGTCTCAACTACGCCAAGCTCTTCGAACGGTGGCGCTCGTACACGTCGGGAATGCGCGGCCTTGCCGCCTACACCGAAGGACGCAATGACGACGACCGGTTGGTTCGCATTGGCCTCGCCGGCGAAGCCGGTGTCTGGCGCCTGACCCGTCTGCTCAGCGAGTTGGATACCAGCAACATCGAGCCGTCCCCGCACCCACAACCCGAGTACCGCTCATTGGTCGCTCAGCTCGGGTCGAAGTGGAGCCACGTGATCGCCGCTGACGAAGCGGCACTGACCGCCTCGATCGCGGCCCTGCAAGCGATCGCGCACCCCTCGACCGACGACGCGCTGTCACAATCCGACCCGGAGGCCGCCTACCGCGAGGCTCACGCCGCGATCGTTGCGACCGTCCCGGAAAGTGGTGCCGAGATGCTGCCAGTACTGCAGGCGCTTTCGGTGCGTGCCACACTTCGTTTCGATCTTCTCGAGGAGAGCCAATGGCGTTGACCGAATCAGACGAGTACCTGCACGCCCCGCCCAACGACTCTGGCGAGCTGTGGTCCGACAACTTCTGGTTCTCCGTCGTGGACCGCGAAGCCGATGTCTTCGGGATCAACCACATCCACGCTTCCCGCTCTCACGGCTACCTGCGAGCCTCTGCAATGTATGTCATTGACGGGATCTCGCACCACTGGGCATCGAAACAGCCGCTCGATCCAGCAACCGAGCAGTTCGAGCGCCTCGGTGATCACAAGCTGTCACTCGAGGTAGTCGAACCGTTCAAGCGCTACCGGTGGAAGCTGGATCACAACCGGTTCGGTTTCGACCTCAACTACGACGTGCGCTTCGAGACGTTCGACTACGCCGACTGCATCGGGGGCAACCCGCTCGCCGCGTATGAAGGCTACGGCGGACACTACGAGCAAGCGCTCGACTGCACTGGATGGTTCGAAGCCCGCGGCGGCCCCACCGCCGGCCAACGCCGAGAGATCAATTCATGGGCCCATCGTGACCACTCGTGGACGCACCGCTTCACCAGGGAGTCTCCGTGGGAGGCCCGCCGGCATCGCAGCCAGACAAACTCGCTCGGCCACTTCTGGCCGTCGATTCAACTTCCTGATCGTCACATCAACGCCTTCGGTTGGATGCGCCCCGATCAGCCGTTGCCGGAGGGGATGCCGGCCGTCGGAGGCTGGATCGCCGATGCCGACGGTTCCCGGCCGATCCTCAGCGCGACGTGCTCGACACGGCTTGAGGACGACGATCGCACTGCCATGTCGTTCCACATGACATTCGATCTCGACGACGGAACGACGTTGACCGTCGTGACGGGGCGCAAGCACGGACAGACCCGCAACGGCCTGATGCGCAGCGACAACGACGCCGAGGTTCGGCTGGACTGCTACGAACCGTTTTTCGACTTTGAGGTTCTGGAAACCGGCGAGCGAGGGTACGGCGTCGTCGAATACTCCATGAATCCGCCGCTCCCCCGCTACCGGTGTTGAGTCAGATGTCAGATGTCAGATGGACAGGAGCGAGGGTTGATGGCGGAGTTACCAGTTATCAGTTACCAGTTACCAGCAGGAGCGTCCTCTAGGTGAAGGCTGCTTTCCTGCGGGGTCCCCGCCAGCTGGAGATCGAAGAGATCGAGCTGCCCGATGCAGGAAATCAGGTCGAGGTGACTGTTCTCGCCTGCGGCATCTGCGGGTCGGATCTGCACGGCTGGGAGCATCCCGAACTCTCGGTGGGAATCAAGGGTGGTCCGGCTCCCGGGTTCACGGGCCACGAAATCGCAGTGACGTACACCGATCCGAAGACTGGAGCGAAGACGCTGGCGACCATCGAGCCCAACCGGCTCACCGCCTGTGGCAGCTGCGAAGCATGCCGGGGGCGGAGTGCCTGGTTCTGCCGCAATCGGTCGGGGCTGGAGGCGTTTGGCTACGCAGAGG
Organism: bacterium; assembly: GCA_024226255.1. Classification (GTDB taxonomy): domain Bacteria; phylum Actinomycetota; class Acidimicrobiia; order Spongiisociales; family UBA5794; genus JAHEJX01. Next base: position 4,381 of record JAAELU010000418.1, read on the forward strand.
CAATGGTCGTTCCCCCCTGGTCGCTCTTCCCGCTACCGGCCGGCACCAACCCCGTTCTGGCGACTCTGGTCGAACCGCTCGCCTGCGCGGTTCACACAATTCGCTCCTCCCACTCGGCGAGGAACGATGGGCGCATCGACGGCCTCTCGGTCGCCGTCTTGGGCGCCGGCGTCACCGGCATCCTCACCGCGGCGGCGGCCCGGTACCTCGGAGCGACCGAGGTCACCGTGACGGCCCGTCATCCTCACCAAGCAGACCAGGCACTCCAGATGGGAGCGAACACGGTGCTCGAAGCCGACGATGACGACACGCTGGCGTCGCTGCGTGAGGTTCAGCCCCACCTGGTTGTCGAATGTGTCGGCGGGACCGCTCCCACGCTTGCTCTCGCGCTGCGGGCTGTGACAGCCGGTGGCGAGGTGGCTGCCTTCGGACTGTTCGACGAGCCACAGCAGATCGACACTCGGCGGGCCAGCATGAAGGAGCTCCGCATGTTCTTTCCCATCACCTATGGCACGATCGACGGCGTGCATGACTTTGAGGTTGCCATAGAAATGCTCACGACGACCGACCTGCCGTTCGGATCGCTGGTGACCCATGAGTTTCCGCTCGACGACATCAGTGCGGCGTTCGAGGCCGCGGCGGACAAAAGATCCGGAGCCCTGCGAGTGGTGGTGAAACCGTGAAGGTCGGCGTACATCTCCCCCAGCTAGGACGAGCCTCTTCGCCGGAGCTTCTCGTCGAGATCGCCCAGAAGGCTGAGGCCTTGGGGTTCGACGATCTGTGGACCGCCGACCACGTTGCCGTCCCGGTAGGACTCGCCGGGATGCCCTCGTTCTTCCCGGAGCCGGTCCCGATCCTCGCAGCAGTGGCTTCGCACACCACCCGGGTTGGCCTGGGCACGAGCGTCATCGTCGGGGCGTATCGCAACCCGACTCACTTCGCCAAACAGTGGGCGACGCTCGATTGGATGTCGAACCATCGCACCATCCTCGGGCTTGGTGCCGGTTGGCTGGAAAAGGAATTCGAGGCGATCGGGGTGCCGTTCGCAGCACGGGGCAAGCGGCTCGATGACTACATCCGGGGGTGGCGAGCCGCCTGGGCAGGTGAGACCTCCTACAGCAGCGAAACCTTCAGCTTCGACGGAGTCCGCATCAACCCGCAGCCGCCGACTCCGATCCCGATCTGGATCGGGGGCTCCAGCAAGCCAGCCATGCGCCGGGCTGCCTGGTGCGACGGATGGCAAGGAACATGGGCACCGCTCGACGTCTTCACCGACCGCAAGACCATGCTCGAAGATGCCCTCGAGGCTGCCGAACGCCCACGGGACACGATGACGATCTCAATCCACTGCGAGTTCCGACTCGAGACCCCCCTGGACAAGAAGCGCTGGTCGGACATCGGCGACGGCCACGGCGACCGCGTCATGCTCATCGGCTCACCGGATCACATCGGCGACGTCCTCGAGGAATACAAGGCGACCGGCCTAGACCACATGACCCTGGTCCCGATAGCCGGCACGCGAGAAGAGTGGCACGAACACCTAGAGGCGGCCGATGTTGTCCGGCGAAGGCTGGTGGGGTAGGAAGAAGTCAAGAAGTGACCGCCGCGGAGCGACCCGGGTGGCGACTGTGCTATCAATCGTGAACC
>JAAELU010000419.1 GCA_024226255.1 bacterium
CTCACTGGCCGGGTCGGGCTTCGTCTCCTTCGCACTCAGTGGAGGGGGCGAACTGCGGGTAGGGGGAAACAACATTGACACGACCTATGGCGGTAGCTTGTTCCCCGTCGAGGGCGGTGACGGTGGCCTCACAAAGCTCGGTTCGGGGATACTAACGCTCACGGGCAGCGGCACCTACACCGAAGGCACGACCATTAGCGCCGGGGCGTTGCATATTGGCAATGGCGGTACGACAGGATCGATCATCGGCAACGTTGTCAACAACGCCTCGCTGGTTTTTGATCGCTCGGATGATGTGACCTTTGGCGGCGCGATCAGCGGTACGGGCAGCGTGACCAAGCAGGGCACCAACACACTGACACTGACAGGTTACAACACCTACTCCGGCGGAACGATCGTTAACGGAGGGCACCTGCGAATCAGTGAAGACAGCTGCCTGGGCGCATGGGCGGGGGCCGTGACGTTGAACGACGCGACGCTCATGAACAACGATTCCACGATCGCTCTGCACGCCCTTCGCGATATCGTCCTGGGCGCCGACTGGGGCGCTATCCGAGCCAGTTGGACCAACAAGGACATCACCGTCAACGGTCGGATCACAGGCAGCGGCGAATTGCGCATCTCCAACGACAGCAGCGCGGTGGTCCTGGCGAATCCAACCAACAACTACACCGGCGACACGGTCATCGGCGACAGCGCTTCGGGGGGCGCGGCCACCAAGGCGCAGTTGCGCCTCGGGGCGCACAACGTAATTCCGGAGGCAGGGGCGCTTGTTTTCCGCGGCGGCTCGGGCGTCACGGGCTATCTGGACATGAACGGATTCAACGAGACCATCGGGGGGCTGAGGACCGACTCGGGCAGCGCGGATATCGTCAATTACTCGCCGACGGCATCGACCCTCACCGTTGGCTCCGGAGATGCCGCAGGAAGCTTTGGCGGTCGGATCAGGTCCAACATCTCGCTGGTCAAGATCGGCAGCGGGACACTGACGTTAACCGGCGCCAGTGACTACACCCAAGGCACGACCATCAGCGGCGGGGCGCTTCAGATCGGCAATGGCGCCGCCACAGGCTCGATCCTCGGCGACGTCACGGACAACGCCTCGCTGATCTTCAACCGCTCGGACGATCTGACGTTCGGCGGCGCGATCAGCGGCACGGGCAGCGTGACCAAGCTGGGTGCCAATACGCTGACACTGACCGGGACGAACACCTACACCGGAGGCACGACGATCAGCGGAGGGACGCTGCTGGCCAGCAACTCTTCCGGCTCGGCAACGGGCTCGGGCACGGTGACCGTCAACAGCAGCGGCACCATCGGAGGCACCGGCA
>JAAELU010000420.1 GCA_024226255.1 bacterium
CCGGGCGCCAATACACAGTCACTTGTTTGTCCACGATCCCTGCCCTGGTCTAGTCGATCTCCCGACAGCTCAACTCAGAGCGGCCGACATTCATTCCCGATCTCGCCGCGGGAACGGGTAGCGGCCACTCGTTCTCTGCGAGAATGGTTCGATGCTCTACCTCGATCATGCCGCGACCACTGTCGTGCGCCCCGAAGTTCGAGAAGCCATGGCGCCGTTTGCCGAGGAGGCGTTTGGCAATCCCTCGGGGATTCACGGCATATCGCGCCACGCCAAGAACGCCATGGAAGCAGCGCGCGAACAGGCCGCCGAGCTCCTTGGATCCTCCCGCCCATTGGAGATCGTCTTCACCGGTGGGGGGACCGAAGCCGACAATTTGGCGATCATCGGTACCGCTCTGGCTGACGGTCGCCGCCGGCGCATCGTTACGCCTGGAACCGAACATGAGGCGGTCCTCGAGTCCGCCTTCTTTGCCGAGCGCATGGGTTGTGAGGTTGTCGTTGTCGACGTCGATGGCGGCGGGCGAGTCACCCCTGCTGAAATCGCAGCCGCCTGCATCGATGGAACCATCGTTTCGGTGATGGTCGCCAACAATGAGACCGGCTCCATCCAGCCGGTTGCTGCGATTGCGACGGCCGCGCACGGTGCCGCCGAGGACGTGTTGGTTCACACCGACGCGGTGCAGGCCTTCATTTCGGAGAAGGTCACGGTGGCGACAACCGGCGCCGACATGATCTCGCTGGCTTCTCACAAGCTCGGTGGGCCCAAAGGCGTCGGTCTGCTGTACGTCCGTGACGGCATCAGCCTGGAGCCGGTGATCCACGGTGGAGGACAGGAGCTCGGCCGCCGCTCCGGGACCCACAACGTGGCGGGCATTGTTGGGATGGTCAAGGCTATGGAATCGAGCGTGGCTGATCGCGATGACTTCCGACACCGCGTGGGAGGCGCCCGAGACCGCTTTGAGGCTGTCTTGACGGCCGAACTCGACGACGTTGTCCTCACGATTGGAGAACCTCGACTTCGCCAACACAGCCACTTGCGCATCCCCGGCGTTGCATCGGAAACCCTGCTCATCCG
>JAAELU010000421.1 GCA_024226255.1 bacterium
TCGATGTTGCGGTGCTGGACGTGGACCTGCCGGGGATGAACGGGCTGCAACTGGCCGCCCACCTGCTCAAGCACGGCCCGTCCGTGCAGATCGTCCTGTTGACCATGCACAAGAACGAGCGCCTCTTCAACGAGGCCATCGATCTCGGGGTGGGCGCCTACATCCTGAAGGACGAGGCGGTGCGCGGAATCATCGACGGAATCAAGACCGTCGCCCGCGGCGGCTCTTACGTCAGCCCGTCGCTCTCCGAGTTCGTCATGGGCCGCCGGCGCCGGGCGACGGATCTGGAGCGGAGCACCGACGGATTCGCCTCGCTGACCGCCACCGAACGTGCCGTCCTCAAGCTGGTGGCCACAAACATGTCGAGCAAGGAAATCGCCGGCGAACTCGGCATCAGCTACCGGACCGTCGACACCCACCGAACCCACATCACGGGAAAACTGGGCCTCAGCGGGCAACATCCGCTGCTGAGTTTCGCCCTGACCAACAAGTCGGCAATCCTCAGCCTGCCGGACTGATCGCCTAGCGATAAATCAGACACCCACGTATGGAGGCAGTCGGGCGCGGAGGAACTGAACATCGCGGGCGGGCTCTCCGGCTCTCTCGCCACGCACCAAACGTGGGCACGCACCAAACATGGGTGTCTGGTATCTGCCGTGAGAGGCTGGTCGAGGGTTCGTGGGCCACGACGCGGCTGCCGGGATCTCCTGCCACCACGAAGA
>JAAELU010000422.1 GCA_024226255.1 bacterium
CGCAATCGAAATGTGTGGTTCACCTGGTAGGTGTCGCCGCGCCCAATCGATTCATGGATCTCTTCAATGGCCGACCGGTACTCGTCCTCGGTGACGGAAGGACTCCACGGGGAGAGCCCGTATCCCGTCGGTCCCGACCGGCGGCGCCGCGGCGGGTCGATTTCTTGCTGCTTCTCGTATATGCCGAACCAAACGAGCGGCATAGCCTCGAAGGGATCACCGAGCGAGCGATGCCGGACGCGAAACGACGAGTCGAATGCCGGGGCCGCTTCGTATTCGATATAGCCGGCCGCCCAGTAACCCTCGGCGGCCGCGCCCTGGACGGCCTGCAGCACTGGGACGACCTCGTCGAGTGAATAGGCCGCCAATTCGGTGGTGCAGTGCGACAGCTCGAATGAGGACTCGTTCCCCGGGCTTAGGTCATCAAATCTGGCTGGGGCCGGCATCGACGAGACCCCTACCCGTCGGACGGGCGATCGAGGCGCCATGGCCTAGCCGGATCCAATGGTCGCTTCGAGCTCGTCGGGTGTCAGCAGTACCGACCGGGCCTTGGACCCCTCAGAAGGACCAACAATGCCACGCCGTTCGAGAATGTCCATCACCCGGCCGGCCCTGGCGAAACCGATGCGAAGCTTGCGCTGCAGCATCGAGGTCGACCCGAGCTGGCTGCGTACGATCAGCTCGATCGCGGCGTTGATGATTTCGGGATCTTCTCCGTCGAATTCTTCGTCGGCTTCTTGCGCCTTGGCGGCTACCTCGAAGACTTCCTTGTCGCGGTATTGGGCTTCACGTTGCTGCTTGACCCAATCAACGACGGCATGGACCTCGTTCTCAGAAACGAATGCTCCCTGGATACGCTCGGGCTTCGGCTCGCGAGCTGTGACCACGAGCATGTCTCCAAGACCGATCAGTTTTTCGGCGCCGGCGCTGTCGAGGATGACCCTCGAGTCGGTCTGTGAGGCCACCGAAAACGCCAGGCGGGACGGGACGTTGGCTTTGATGACTCCGGTAATGACATTCACCGATGGACGCTGCGTTGCCAGTACCAAGTGGATCCCGACGGCACGGGCCATCTGAGCGATACGGACGATTGAGTCTTCAACAGTGCGGCCAGCGACCATCATGAGGTCGTTCAACTCGTCGACGATGATGACAATGTACGGGAAGCGGTCGAATCCTTCGGGGTCGAGGCCGCCGGCATCAAATTTCTCCCGGTAGCTCGTGATGTCGCGCACTCCGGCATCAGCGACCAGCTCGTAACGACGATCCATCTCGGACACAGCCCACTGCAGAGCGTCTGCAGCCTTCTTGGGGTTGGTGATCACCCTCGTGAGGAGATGGGGAACGCCGTTGTACTGCCCCAATTCGACCCGCTTCGGATCGACCAGGATCAGCTTGACCTCTTCGGGTGTGGCCCGCATCAATATCGATGTCACCAACGAGTTGATACACGACGACTTGCCTGCGCCGGTAGCCCCGGCGATGAGCACGTGTGGCAGTGCATCGAGCTTGAGGAGGCGGTTGTTGCCGGAAATGTCCTTGCCGAGGCCGATCCGCAACGGATCTGGATCGTTTTGCGCTTCTGGGCTGCTCAAGATGTCGCCAAGGGTCACCAACTGGCGGCTTCGGTTGGGCACCTCGATGCCGATGGCGCTCTTGCCTGGGATGGGCGCCAGAATTCTGACATCGGCTGATGCCATGGCGTACGCAATATCGTTGGAGAGCCCGGTGACGCGTGACACCTTCACACCAGGAGCGAGCTCGATCTCGTAGCGAGTGACTGTTGGGCCGGGGACGATCTTGGTCAGTCGAGCGTCGACCCCATGCTGGTGCAGCGCTCGCTCCAATTCAACGGCTGCCTGTTCCAGTGAGCGGCGATTGTGATTGCCTGCCTCGCTGCTGTGCAGCAACTCGACAGGCGGCAGCGCGAATTTGCCACCAGTCGGCGGAGCCGGAACCGGGCGGGTTGCCTTGGGCTTGGACTTCTTCGGAGCCGACTTCGAGGCTTCGACTTTGGGCGGGCCACCTCTCTTGGGAGCAAGCGAGCGCGGCTCAGGCGGTGGCTCGAGAAGTCGGGCAGTGGTTGCCTGGACAGAAGGCTGCGGTGGCGCCAACCAGCGTCTGATGCCGCGGAAGCCGGTCATGAACGAAGCGGCGACGTCACGCATAGTTGCTCGGGTCATTACAAGTGAGCCCATGGTCACAATGGCGAAGAGAACGAGGAACGCTCCCCAGAATCCAATGAGGCGTCGAAGCGGGAAAGCGATGAGCGACCCGATGACACCACCGCGGGTCACAGCGGAATCGATCGACTCGGCAAGCGAGATCGTGCCCGTCATCAGGTGGTACAAGGCGAGCGAGCCGGTGAACACGATACCCAGGCCGATCGAGAGCTTCACATAATCGGGCCGTGGCATTGGACCAAGCAATGCCCCGCCAATGATCGCGAGAACAATGGGTACCAGAACGGCCCACGTTCCGAACAGGAAATGGAGGACTTTGGCGGCACCGTTGCCAACGGGTCCCGACAGCTCAAAGAATGACAGCAGGATCAGAGTGGCGGCAACGATCAGCACAAGCCCCCAGACATCATCCGTCTGGCGACCCATCCTGGCCCGCAGCCTCTCCCGCATCCCTCGCAGCGCGCTCAGGATTCCGGTGCCAGTGCCGCGTTTGGTTTTGCTGGCCCTACTCCGCCCCGTGGCCCCACGGGTCTTCTTCCGTGTTGGCATGGGTTCGGAACGATACCGGAAGAGGCGCTGTAGGCAAATGACCCTCCGCGCGCGTCTGCGCGCGGTCCGCGCGAACCCTTGTGTAGCAACGGTTTTCGCGGGCTAGATACGCATTTCGCGAGCTGGATCATTGGTACCGACCTCTGAGATTCGACTTTCGCATCGGTTTCAGAGGGCTCGAAGGAAGGTCGCCACCTCGCTGCCGACGTGTTCGGCGCCGGGTTCGGTGAGATGAATTCCGTCGGTTGATATGGCCTCGAAGCCGCAGTTGTCAACGGCGGAGTAGAGATCGTTGACTACGAGCTGATGCTCGGCGGCAACCGCAGTGAGCTGTTCGTTGTAGGCAATCACGTCGACGTTGAGGCGCCGTCCCCAACGCCCGACGTAGTGGTGTTCGTCGATCACGGGCGTTGTGGTTGCCAGCACCACGTCAACCACCGATTCGCGAGCAAGCAGCCGCCCCACGATCGAAACCAGATTTGAGGCATATTCGTCGAGCTCAACCTGGACCGAGTAGTCGGCGGCGGGCCAGCGCCGCAGATCGTGGGCCCCGGCATTGAGGTGGACGATCGCGGGGCTGCTCAGCCGAGATAGGACCAGCGTCTCGATGTTCTGGAGGAGGAACCGGGTCGACTCGCAGTTCTCCTGTGGTCCCCAAACGTGGCGGCCGGGCAGTTTCCTGATGACGTGCGGCTCGTAGCCCAGCCTGATGGAGTCGCCGACCAAGACGATGTCAGGCTGAATCACGCCGGCCGATCATTCGTGGACCACAAGCAACAACTCGCCGCTGGGGTGGACGGTGCATTGACCGACGAACTCGCCGGCCGAGGCGAATCGTTGGGTGGCGGTTTCGCCCGGGCCGACGTAGAAGATCCCGACGAAGTGCCCATGGCTGTCGTGATTGACGATACGAATCGTCTCGCCGACAGCAACGTCGAGCCGCGCAGGCAGGATCTCGATTGCCTCGCCGGCGTTTGACCGATCCCAGGTCCCGTCAGGGATGAAGTACTCGTAGTCGGCGGCTCCGACCACCGAATCGGCGACGAACAGGGGATCGGAGCCATCGGATCCACACGATGCCAACACGGTCCCGATGAGGGCCAGCGCGGCCAATGCCGCAGCTAGAAACCGACTCCGGGACCGCATCTGTTCAATCCTCTCGAACCTCGGCCGACACTTCCACCGTACCGGCATTCTCGAAGGTGAGTGTCAGCTCGACGGTGCTGCCGCTCGTCAGCGGCTCAGCCAGTTTCATCAACATGACGTGGAACCCGCCGGGCTCGAGCATCGCCGCGCCGTCCGCTGGGATATCGATTGCGGTCACCGGCTGCATCGACATCATGCCGTCGCCACCCTCGGCCATCGCGGTCTCATGAAGTTCGGCAACCATGGCAACATCAGACGAAACCGACACATCGATCAGTCGATCGGCTTCATCGCCCCCATTGATCGTCATATATACGGCACCGGCCTCCTGCATGCTGGCCGATGTGCGCGCCCAGGCATCCTCTACCACAAGGTCACCACTGCTGCCGCAGGCTCCGACCAGCAAGGTCAGCACAGCCAAGAGGCCAATCAGTTTCCTCATTGTCATATCCCTTCTCTCAACAAGTAGGCCAGATCATGTTCGAGATCATCCGGCGTTACTCCGAACGACCATTGGACCCGGATCAGACCGGATTCATCGACCCCGTAAAGATATGCGGTGTGACCCACCTCGACGCCCTCATCGGTCTGGACAACTTCGTATGCCGCTCCAAAGGCATCGGCAGCCGCCTGCAACTCATCGGCATCGTCGCTGCGTAGCGCATGGCCACCGGGAAAGAAGCTTTGGATGTAGCTGGTCAGCCTCTCGCCGTCGTCGCGGTCCGGATCAACCGTGATGATCGCCACATCCACACGTGACGCATCATCTTCGAGGCGGCGGACTGCAGAGCGCAGGTCCGCCAACGTGGTCGGGCACACATCGGGACACGCCGTGTAGCCGAAGTAGACGACCAGTAGCTCATCAGGGGCTGCCTTCAACGTGAAGGGAGCGTCTGCGTTGGATGCGTCGGCCAGCGCGACCCCGCCGACGTCGGGAGCGGGATCACGAAGAATGCCGGTGAGGCTATCGAGGCTGCTGCCGCCACACGCACCTAGGGCCAACGCCACCGCAAACAGGCCGGCTACAAGCCGTAGGGCCAATCGTCTCATTCCAACTCCTCGAAGAGCATCAGCAACGCGTCCACGTCCACTTCATCCAGTCTGTACGGCGGCATCGGCAACCCAAAACCCTGAACTATCTGTGCTTCGGGATCGGAGATCGCCAACCGGATGTAGTCGGCATCGGCCACAACTACGGATCCATCAGACAGAGTTGTCTGTGAGCCCAGGAGCGACTGGAGCGACGGACCGAGTCCATCAACTCCCTGGCCGTTGGCACCGTGGCATGAGCCGCAGCCCAGTGAGCGCATCGTCTCGAGGCCGGCATGACCTGCGGGAGACAGACTTGGGTCGGGCAACGGGGTCCCGGAGGCCCCGCAGGCGGCGAGAGCAGCGGCAGCCAGCAGGAGTGATGCCAATCCCAGGCCGGCGCGGACAACGCGACTCAGGACCTGGTTGGATCTCCCCATCACTTGTGTCATGCCTCCCAGCCGTGCTCGTCACAGCAACTCGAATCGCACCACGTTCGGCGGCGGCGGAGTAGGGCCGACGTAGTCAATTGGCGGAGTCTTTCGGCCCTAATCCGTCCCAAAGACCGAGGACGGCTCTGGATTCAGCCACTTGCCGAGACATCTCCCCTTCATAGGCGAATGATCGACCGCCTCCACTCACCAACGCCCCCAGCGAAACGCGCCCCGGCGTGGCCATACGGGACTGACGTTGTTGTCATTCGAATAACCTACATAGATGATCACACGTACTGATCAGCACAATGCGAACGGCGGTCCGTGCGCACTCCGAGACTGCTCGGGACCGGCACCTATTGTGTGACTCGTGGATCAAAGCCAATCGGTGACGACGACGCTGCGTTCGCCGTTGGTGAGGTCCGACCGGGCGACAAACCGTATGGGAAACACGTCGCCATGGCCTTTCCCAAGCGTGTTGAGCAAGCGCTGGCGATCCTCCTCCGGAACGCCGATTACACCACCCCAGAAGCCGAACGGGCGGTCGTCAACAAAGACGTGCGGCTGCATCGTCCCGAGATCGTTGGCCCTGACTGCCGGGGTAAGGAACGCTGGGCCGCGAGTTCCGTCGCTGAACGTCGCATCTGCAAGGACAAGGAACATGCCGTCCACAGGTTCCACCGGGAGAGCACGATCCCATGGCCGGAAGGTCTCTTCGTCCGTGCCCTCATACCAAGGCTCGTCGTAGTCCATGACATGACAGCTGACCCACACCCGATGGGTCTGTAGATCTGACAGGGACAGATCACCGAACCGCTTCAGCAATGGCGAGGACATGCGTCCATTGTCGCACCAGGGCGGGTGACCGCACCGCACTGATCAACCGACCACTGCACGGGATCAGCACGTCCAGGATCGCCCCCGGGACTCGGTCGTTGCCACGCTGCGGGGCGAGCTCATCCCGGTCTTCTGTTCCACTACTACGCCGACCCCTTCCAAGACGACATCGTCGTGTGGATCCCCCATGACGAAAGCGCTCCCCGCAGCCAGGGTGCAACGGGGAGTGGCCAGCACGTCACTTCCTTTGGGGTCTGTGTCCTTGGCGTGCTTGGATTGCGGCAATGAACCGGCTCCCCCAAAGCGTGTCTTGAGCAATGGCATCGGAAGCGCCCCTGCACGTCGTCACTGGTGCGTTTGGCTACACAGGCAAGTACATCGCCAAGAACCTGTTGGATCGGGGTCTGCGGGTTCGAACGCTGACCAACTCGCTGCACCGTGGGAACCCCTTCGGAGATGCCATCGAGGTCCATCCGCTCGACTTCGATAGTCCTGACCAGATCGTCGATTCGTTGCGAGGAGCGGTCGCGTTCCACAACACCTACTGGGTGCGCTACGACTACCGCGGCGGATCCCGCGACTTCGGCTACGACCTCGCGGTAGAGAACAACAAGAAGCTGTTCGACTGTGCCATCCGCTCAGATGTGGGGAGGTTTGTGCACGTCAGCGTTGCCAACGCCAGCCCCGATTCCGACTGGGGCTACTTCCAGGGCAAAGCCCAACTCGAGGTGGATTTGCGGGACTCAGGGCTCGACTATTCCATCGTGCGCCCAACCGTCATCTTCGGTGGTCCCGAGAACGTCCTGATCAACAACATCGCTTGGCTGCTGCGGCGATTCCCCGTGTTCGGCTTGTTCGGTCGCGGCGACTACAGGCTGACTCCCGTTCATGTTGAGGATGTTGCCCAGATCTGCGTCGACGCAGCACTCGGCGAACCGAACACGATGCTCGATGCGATCGGACCAGAAACGTACACCTATCGGGAGATGATCCAGGAAATGACCAGGGCCATGGGACTCCGCAGACTGCTCGTGCCCATCCCAGACTCCGTGGCTCTCCTTGCCGGCCGAGTCCTAGGTGCGATCAAGAAGGACATCCTCATCACCGGCCACGAAATCTCCGGCCTGCGAGATGAAACCATGTACACCGGCACCGAACCCCTCGGCACCAGAAGCTTCAAAGGGTGGCTCCAGACCGAAGCAGCCACCCTCGGACGGCAATACTGCAACGACCTCACCCGGCGACGCTGAGAACCCACTTCCTTGCCATCAGGGTTCGTTCGGGGTACCGGAGTCAGCGAGACCCAGAGCGCAGAGTATCTGCAGGATCCATAGAAGAAGGTTCATGTCGCTCCTTATCGAGTAAGGAATTCGCGCATCACGCTGCTCACCAGTTCGGGCTCTTCAAGGTGCACGAAGTGGTTGGCATCAATGAAACGGACTTCGCCATCGGTGACGAAGTCGGGGGTGTTCTCGTATTCAGCGGCGTGCTGGCCAGGGTCTTTGGTTGCCTGGAGGAATAGGACTGGCATCGTCATGCTGGCGAACAGATAGTTGTGCCGATCAAAGAGCTCCATAGGGAAGCTCGTGGTTTTGAAGCTCATCGGCATTGCGTCCGCGGTCCCCCGATACTTGAACTCATAGTCGAGACGATCCAGAGTTGCCTGGTCCAACTTCACGCTCACGTAGTCGCTTACCGTGTAGAGACCGACCGGGAACAAGACGCTTCGAGCCAGCACCGCGGCAGCCTTACTGGCGAAGAGGCGATGCGGTGGAACAGGTGCACCGTGGGGTTCATCGGCCGACTGTTGCATCCGGACGTATCGCACCACACGTTGCTGCATCCCGGGAAAACTGAGGAGGTGATCGGCAACCGGAGCTCCCCGGTCGTGGCCAACCAGCGCAAACTCATCGAGCCCGATCTTGTCGATGAGGCGTGCCACGTCGCCAGCAATTGCCGAGTAGCGCCAATCACGATCAAGGTTCTTGTCACTCTGTCCGTATCCCGGCGTGTCGATAGCAACGACGTAGAACTCGTCGCTGAGGGCGGCCATCTGGTGGTGCCAGGCCCACCAAGTCTCGGGTAGTCCGTGTATGAAGAAGACGGCTGGATTGGCTGGATCCCCAGCTGTGACAAAGTGCCAAGAGACCTTGGCATCGCGCACTCCCGGGGCGTCGACGAACCAGTGGATCGCTTCAACACCGTCCCCGATTGTCTCGATCTCGCCGTGGTGGTGGGTCCGCGCCTTCGGGTAGGTGCCCTGCTGGTAACGCATGTCTCCGGTCAACTTCGGCTGAGCCGCCGGATGCCCGTCATGGACGTTGCTAGGCCCAAACTTCTTGCCACGCACGTCTGATTCCGTGATCCCGAGCTGACGCAATTCTGTTGCCATCTGCTTGAGCTGGTCGAGCTTTCTGACTACTCCGATTCCTGAAGTATGACATGCCCAAAGAGCTGAGGTCGGCGGAGATTTGGCGGCCGGCCGAGACATCTAGCCTTACTCGGCGAATGATCAACCGCTTCTGCATGCCAACTCCCCCCGCGAAACGCGGCCGGGTATGGCCGCGCCGGTTCGGCGTTGTGGGCGTTCTGAGCATTGTGCAGATCTTCGGCCTCACGTCGGCCGCGCTCGCCGATCCGGCGGTCCCGACTTCCTACGAGTCCCGGTTCACCTCGATCGAGCCCGCCGGAGACGAGATCTTCCTCGCGGTGGTCGGAGGCGATGCATTCGTCGAGATTCGAGTGCAACCCGGACATCGTGTCGAGATACCGGGCTACTCCGGCGAGCCGTACATCCAGATAGCGAGCGATGGACTGGTGTCGGTCAACGAAAGGTCTCCGACCAAATACGCCAACGATGACCGGTTCGCAACGAGCGAATTGCCCGATTTCGCCGACCCTGCCGCCGCCGCGCAGTGGACGGTTGTTGGTAGCGATGGCCGGTACTCGTGGCACGATCACCGGACCCACTGGATGAGCTACAACCGCCCTCCCAGTGTGTCCGGGCGTGAGGTCCAACAGGTCTTTGCCTGGGAAATCCCACTGACCGTCGACGGGGTAGACCGCATCGCCTCCGGAACGCTCGAATGGCACCCCAACGACAACAGCGTGGTCCCCGTAGCGGTGGGAGCCGTTGGGCTTGCCGGCCTTGGCTTGTGGAAACGGGGCCGAGTGCGACTCTTGGCAGCGCTCGCCGGGGTGGCCGCCGGCGCCGCCCTATTGGCCGGCGCTGCTCAGTGGCTGGCGACTCCAACCATCGCCAGGACATTTCCGACACTCCTGGTTCCCCCACTCTTCGCAGTCGTGGCGACAATTGCGGCTGCAGCGCTGGCGAAGACCCAGCGGCTCAAAGCGACCCAGGTCATCATCCTGGCCTGTGTCGCCCTGGCGGTCTACACGGTTGGGTCCAGAGATGTATTGAGCATGCCAATCCTGCCATCGGCACTTGCCGACCCCCTGGAGCGGTTCATTACGGCCGCTACCGGGTGGATTGCCCTGGGCGTGGGGGCATTGGCCGGGCTCGAAATGATGGCGGCCATCAGACAGGGGCCGGCGGAGCGCGGTGCTGCCTCAGTCACCGACCGCAGCTAGACCTCGATTACTACCGGGTAGACAACGGGGCGGCGTCGCAATTCCTTCTTGATCTTGCGGCCGGTGGCGCCGCGGACCGTGCGGCGCACCGTGTCTAGGTCCGTCGGCAGCTCTAGACCGCCGATCGCCTGATCGACCTGCTCGGCCACCAGCTTGTGAATCTCCTCGCTGTCGCCGGTGACTCCATGGCTGTCCACATCCGGTCCAATGATGATCTTGCCGGAATGCATATCCATCCCGACAGTGACGACCATTACCCCGTCGTCGGCAAGGTGGCGCCGGTCGCGCAGAACGGTCTCGACATCACCAATACCGGAACCATCGAGGTACACCAGGCCGGCCGGCATGACACCGCGCTCCACCCGGAGCTCACCCTTTTCGAGAACCACTCGATCACCATCTTCACAGATGTGCACGTCCTCGATGCCCACCTGACGAGCGACATCGGCATTGGCGACTAGGTGGCGATACTCGCCATGAACGGGAACCATCGATTGGGGCGCGATGACGTTGTAGAAGGTCTTCAGCTCCTCTTGAGCGGCGTGGCCTGAGACGTGCACCGGTGAATTGCGCCCATGGAAGACGGTGACGCCTTGACGAAGGAGGTTGTTGATCACCCGGGACACTTTGGTTTCGTTACCGGGGATCGGAGTGGCAGACAAGATCACCGTGTCCCCAGCCTCGAGGTGGATCGACCGGTGGGTTCCACTTGCCATCAGCGACAGCGCGGCGAACGGCTCGCCCTGGCTCCCAGTGCAGATAACCGCGGTGCGATCCGAGTCCATCTCGAGAAGCTCGTCGACTGTCTTGACCCGCGACTCGTCGATATCGAGCAGACCGAGGCCCTTGGTCACGTCGACGTTGCGGATCATCGAGCGGCCCAGCAGGGCGAAGTCGCGGTTGTCGGCCATCACGGCCCCGATGGCCTGCTGCACCCGGTGGACGTGACTGGCAAAGCAGGCAATGATCACCCGTCCGGTGGCGCCGGCAACCAGCTCTATCAACTTGGGACCGACGGTCGCCTCGGAGGGCACAAATCCTGGGCGCTCGGCGTTGGTGCTGTCGGCGAGCAACAAGCGGACACCTTGGCGACCGAAACCGGCGAAGGTGGTCAAATCAGTCGGGGTGCCGTCGACCGGCGTCGGATCCAACTTGAAGTCGCCGGAATGAACAATGAGCCCTTCCGGCGTGTCAAAGACGACGCCCGTTGCCTGGGGCACCGAGTGGGACACCCCGACGTGGGCGAACTTGAACGGACCCGTCTCGACCCATTCCTTCTTCTCAACCGCATGGAGCAGCGGAGTCACGCCCAGCTCTTCGAGCCGACTGCGAGCAAACTCGACACTGAGCGCGGTTCCGTAGACCGGAACATTCACCTCTCGCAACAGGTAACCAAGCGAACCGATGTGGTCCTCGTGCCCATGAGTCAAGACAACACACTCGAGGTCGTCCGGTCGTTCGAGGATCGACGAGAAATCCGGCAACACGAGGTCGACGCCGAGCATGTCCTCATCCGGGAACATCAGGCCGCAGTCAATCAACGCCAGGCGACCGTCGATTTCGAGAACCGCGCAGTTGCGCCCGATCTCGCCCAGCCCACCAAGAAATCCAACAGAGACCGTCATGAAGTAACCGCCGTTTCGGGGTCTAGAGCTTGGATGCGGCCTCCATGGCCTCTTCGAGCATCCCAAGAGTTTCATCTGCAGCAGGCACCAGGGGAAGACGTGGCTCACCGACCTCGGCCCACATTTTCGACATCGCCGCCCTGAGTGGCATGGGGCTCGGCTCCACAAACAACGCCTCGAAGAGTGGAGTCAGACCGTCGTGAAGCTTGCGGGCTACTGCCTCATCCCCTGCTGCCGCGGCTTCGACCAATCGTCGCACGAGTGGGCCGACAAGATGCGAGGCAACGCTAACGACGCCGACACCCCCTGCCTCGACGATGTCGCGGATCATGGAGTCGGATCCCGCGTAGACGGCAAAGTCATCGGGAAGGGCCTCGAGTTCACGCCTTGTGTAGGTGATGTCGTCGACCGCGTCCTTGACAGCCACGATCTTGGGATGTGCCGCCAGCTCGACGAGGGTATCGACCGCGATCAAACGCGATGTGCGACCGGGGATGTTGTAGAGCATCAGGGGCAGGTCGGTGGAATCGGCGATCGCGGTGAAGTGGCGGTAGAGCCCGGACTGTGGGGGCTTCGAGTAGTAGGGCGTGACCGCCAACAAAGCGTGGCACCCAGCATCGGCCGCTTTGCGGCTCATCTCTACGGACTCCCGAGTGTTGTAGGTACCGGTACCTGCGATCACGACGCCGCGGTCGCCGGCGGCGTCAACGGCGGCTTTGAACAACGCTACTTTTTCGGCGCCCGACAGCGTTGGAGATTCGCCTGTTGTTCCGGAAACCAACACTCCGTCTGACCCATTGGCCAATAGGTGACGAACCAATTTCCAGAAGGCTCCGTAATCAACACCACCGTCGGAGTCGAAGGGAGTCATCATTGCGGTTATGACGGGCCCAAAGGGCGCCTTGCTGGCCGTTTCCATAGGCTGGACGGTAGCAAACCTGTGAGCAACTAACCTCTTTCTCGATATGGCCGGACCCTTCATTCACAATGTGGCAGCGGACGACTTTGGCGCCGCCGTCCTGCAGCGCAGCCAGGAGGTCCCGGTTGTCGTCGACTTCTGGGCGGAGTGGTGCGGGCCATGCAAGACGTTGGGTCCCCTGCTCGAACGCCTCACGGTCGAGCACGACGGTGCGTTTGAGCTCGTCAAGATCGACGTCGATCAAAACGAAGAGCTGGCCGGCGAGTTTGGAGTGCAGAGCATTCCTACGGTCATCGCCTTTCGTAATGGCGCTCCAATCAGTCGGTTCTCCGGAGCCGTGCCCGAGCAAGCGCTGCAGGCGTGGCTGACTGAGATCATGCCGAGCGAGCTTGATCTCAAGGTCGACGCCGCCCGCGACTTGGCCCTCGAAGGAGATCTTGGAGCTGCCGAGGGGATTTTCAGGGAGGTACTGGAGACGCAGTCCGACCACTCCGATGCCGGCACCGGCCTTGCAAGCCTTCGTCTCGCCGCCGGTGATGCCGAGGAGGCACTGATCGTGCTCGGCAAGCTGACACCGACGCCCGAGGTGGAACGGCTTCAATCGGCCGCCCGGATGGCGACTTCTCGCAGCGACGACATTCCCGGTCTCGAGCAAGCGCTTTCCCTCGACCCCAACTCATCGCTCGCACGCATCAATTTGGCCAAGGCTCTGGCCGCCACCAATGAGTACGAACCGGCACTCGATCACTATCTCCACGTGGTGCGCTCGAAGGACCCGGCAATGGATGAAGCCCGCGTCGGCATGCTCGATATCTTCGGAGTCCTCGGCGATGAGCACCCCTTGACGGTGGCGTACCGTCGCCAACTCGCCAGCGCGCTGTTCTGAGAAGTCAGAAATCAGAAGTCAGACCTCAGATCGGAAGTCCGACAGGCGTCACCAGGGTCCGTCGACCCCGCTCTAGATCCGGTTTCTTTCTGGTTGCTGTCTAGATCCCCAGCAGCGCGTCCAAGCCGACCGTCATCTTGTCGGGCAGCGCTGCGACGCCGCGGATGGCCGTGAGCATGCCGGGCATAAAAGCCTCGCGGTTGAAGGTGTCGTGGCGAATCGACATCGTCTCGCCGAGACCCCCGAACATCACTTCCTGAGAAGCGATGACCCCCGGAAGTCGCACCGAGTGCACCGGTACCCCATCCACGTCGGTGCCGCGGCCCTCGGCATCTGGAACGTTCGTTCCGCCGGCGGCGGCGATTCGGGCCGCCGTCGATAGCGCCGTGCCGGACGGGTAGTCGGGCTTGTCGTCGTGATGGAACTCCATCACCTCCACGCCTCCGAAGTGCGGTGCTGCCATCTCAGCGAAGCGCATCATCACTACCGCACCGATCGAGAAGTTGGGGACGACAAGACAGTTACCTTCGCTCCCGGCCCAAACATCAGCCAGCTCGGTGAGCATTCGTTCATCGAATCCGGAAGTACCGATAATCATGTGAAGGCGGCGGCCACCCCATCGGGCGGCATTCGCCAGAACCACATCGGGGTTGGTGAACTCCACAACGACATCGCCGCCGACCGCGTCATGGTCACCGACGGCAGCCACTCCGCAGATGACTTCGCCGACATCGAGGGGAGCGTATGCCGCTGACAGCTCGAGATCCTCCTCGGCCGTTATGGCGGCGGCTGCCAGTCGACCCATCCGGCCCGCAGCACCCGAGACGGCAACCCGGATCACGCCACGAAACTCGCTAGCTCGTCGGCCTCGAACGGCCCCACGGCCCCAAGTACGAACGGCCCGGTGTAGATGTCGGCCGCGACGGCCAAGGTGTCCTCAGCTGTTACGTCTTCGATCTTGGCGACAATCTCAGCAACTGACATGTGGCCGATCCCCGTCAGCTCGTCTCGTCCCAGTCGGCTCATCCGACTGTTCGAGTCCTCCAGCGAGAGAGCCAGGGAGCCCTTCACGTGGCCTTTGGCACGCTCCAGTTCCTCGATCGTCAGGCCCGATGCGACCAGCTTGGCCAGCTCAGCTCGGATCAACTCGAGAACCTCGGGTGCCTGATTCGGTGTGGTGCCCACATAGATCGCGTTGGCTCCGGTCTCGACGAACGGCATCCGGAAACTGTGCACCGCATATGCCAGCCCGCGCTGCTCCCGGATCTCGCGAAACAAGCGCGAGCTCATTCCCCCACCAAGGACGTGGTCGACAACGTTGGCCGCCCAACGCCGTTCGTCATCACGTTTGAAGCCCGGGGTACCCAGAACCAGATGGGCCTGCTCGGTGTCCTTGTTGCGCAGCGCAATTCCTTGCGGAGCCCCTGCCGGCACCTGCGGCCGCCCGACGATGTCGCCTGTCCAGTCGCCGAATAGCTCCCCAATTTGTTCGACCAGGGCGTCGTGGTCCAACCGCCCGGCGGCGGCAATAACGACGCTGTGGGGTGTGTAGCGGCGCTTCCAATACCCGGCGATGACGTCGCGCGACATACCAGTGATGGAGTCTCGAGTTCCGAGGATCGGCGGTGCCAGCGGATGGCCCGCCCACAGCTTGCGTACAAACAGTTCATGGGCAACGTCGGTGGGATCGTCCTCGTTCATGTTGATCTCTTCGAGGACAACGTGCCGCTCCGAGTCGATCTCCTCTTGGCGGAATGCGGGCCGCTGCAGCATCTCCGAGAGGACTTCCACAGCGAACCCGAGATCGGCATCGCGTACCTTGGCCCAATAGACCGTGTACTCCTTGGAGGTGAATGCGTTGTGCCTAGCGCCGAGAGCATCGAATCCCTCTGCGATCCGGTGAGCATCGAGCGCCTCGGAGCCCTTGAACAGCAGGTGCTCTAGGAAATGGCTGGCGCCTGCTTCTTCTGGGATCTCATCCCGACTGCCGGTATCAACCCAAGCGCCAATCGTGGCTGAATGGACGGACGGCATGTCCTGGGTGATGACTCGTAAGCCATTGGGAAGTGTCGAGAGCTGATAGTGCATGCCGGAAGTGTAGAACCCCTGATGGCCCTTGGGACTGGGTCGCGTAAGCACGAGGGTCGAGGGTCTAGTTGGTTGTCTGAGACAAGCAGCGGCAAACCATCGTCGCAGAGGAGGCAAACAGTGAAGAGGACATGGCGCAGCTTTGCAGCCATTGGAGGCTTCGCCCTGGTGGTGGCATCGTGCGGGGGCACAACGTCGGCGACGACTGAAGCACTGAGTAGCGCAGCCGGGGCGACGACATCCACCACAGCTGGTTCGACAAACGAGGCCGTGGAGGACTCAACTACAACTACGACCGCCGGTCCAACCACAACAGTTTTTGACCGACTGGTCGACGTACCCCTGGAGGCGCCGCCATTCGACGACGTGACGATCACGACCGAGGACGGGATAGATCTATACGCCAAGTTCTGGCCGGGAAACGATGTTGCGGTGCTCTTTGGCCACGACTTCGATAATCCCACCCCGGGTGCAGCCGGACAGCGACCTCCACAGAGTTCCGACTCGATCATCCCGTTTGCCGCCACCATCGTCAATGAGGGGTGGACCGTCCTAGCCCCGGACTTTCGGGGACACGGTCAGTCGGCCGGCGAATACGACGTCCGAGCCAGCCAGATCGACCTGAAGGCTGTGCACGGGTGGCTTACGACCGAGGGCTACGAGACCATCGTCGTGATCGGTTGGGTGGGTTCGGGGACGGCCGCCGTTGTGCTCGACGTCGCCGACGACGACGTTGTTTTTGACGGCATCGCCATGGTCTTCTCACCGCTGCAGGACACCGGCATGGATGCGCAGAGCGTCATCGGGGGACTTGATACGCCCACCTACTTCATCGGATCGAACGCCGGTAGCAGCGCCCGAGCAGCCAAGTTCCTCGAGGCTGCCGCCGTCGACTCACGAGGGATCACAGTCTTTGATCGCACGCCCAGCGGCCTCCAGTTCATCGACGTGTACGGTCCGGAACTCGCTGGACGCCTTCTCCAGTTTCTCGACGACGCAACGGCGTAGACTGCATCCCAGATGGGGAGGCGAACCGCCGCGGTGTTGTTGTGTGCCGCGCTCTTGTTGAGCGCGTGCGGAAATGACGCTGCGTCGGAAAGCACCTCCGACGACTCGGCCCTCGATCCGGGCCGCGAACTGTCGATAACCAACAACGACGGCCAAACCCTGGAAGCCCGCGCCTGGGGAACCGGCAACCGCTACGTCGTTCTTGCCCACATGCGCCCAGCCGACATGACCTCGTGGTTCGACTTCGCCAGGCTCCTCGCCGATGAGGGATTCACGGCGATTGCGTTCAACTTCCGCGGCTACGGCGAGTCCGGAGGCGAACCGGGCGAATTCTCGGTGGCCGCAGATGTCCGAGCAGTGGTCGACGCGGCAGTCGCCGAAGGGGCCTCCGCAGTATTCGTAATCGGCGCCTCGATGGGCGGAACCGGCGCCGTCGCCGCCTCGGCCTCGAACGACATCGCCGGAACGGTGACCCTGTCGGCACCGGACGAATTCGAGGGCGTCAACGCTGTTGGGCTCGCCCAGTTCGTCACTACTCCCATCCTGCTGATAGCCGCCGATGAGGACGGCGACGCTGCCGACGACGCGCTGGCCATAGCATCGGAGGCCAGCGGCGAGACCGAGCTGGTGGTGCTCGCAGGCGCCCAGCACGGCACCAACATGTTCGCCGAGCACGGCGACGAAATCACCGCCAAGATCCTCGAGTTTCTCGAGGCCTAGCCAGCTCGAGGCGCCGCCCGAACGAGAACCTGCGCCCGCATGCCACCAACGGGTAGCCCGCCGTCCGGCTGTGCTGACCATTTGACACATGTGAGACAATCGACAGTTATGGCTATGCGTGACAAATCTGTGCTCCGGGAGGTTCTCCCGCCCGATGAGCGCGTTATCGAAGCCGTCGTAGCTCGCTATCAACGTATTGCTCCTGCGGTGCTGCGCTTCGCTCGGACCATCGCGGACAACGACGAGCTTCAGATCAGACTGGGCTCGCAGGCCGCAGCCGCCGACGATGACATCGTGCTCGATCCTCGCGTATTTCAGGCTGCCTACGCCCGGTCGGCTCCGGTAACACCAACGGAAGTTGCCCTCACCTCGGCACTGCACGAAGTGGTTCACATGATGGCGACCAACTTCGACGAGAAGCGCCCCGTCCCCCAGTCTTGGCTGCCGACTCCGCAGGAGGATGCGCTCCTGCCGGTCGGGGCCGATCCGGAGCCGGTCGCCAAGCCGGCACGATTAGACCCGATGGGTCTTTTCGACTTCGACGATGCGGAAATGGATGGCGACATCCAGCAGGCTCTCGCCGACGACATTCAGCTGGAGTCCGAGGCACCGCCGCCGCCCCCGGTGGATCATCCGGTGAGCCTCCTTGATGCGCTCCATGAAGCCGGCGGCACCGCAGCCGAAGCGCTCTTCCTGTCGATTGAGGATGCCCGCCAGGAGATCCAACATCTGGCACCGTTCGGAGGCGTGCGTTCGGTCCTTACGGATCTATACCGAGCCGCCACCCCGGATGCCTTCCGCGAGGCCCGTCCACTCGGGCAGTTCGCCCTGGCTTCGTTCATGATCATCGGCGGCTACAGCGATCGTGACGCGCTGCAGCGGCGGATGGCTCCGCATGCAGCCGCGGCAATCGACGACGCGGCCGGCTGGCTCGACGAAGCGACGCGGCATTCGGACCCGTGGGAGGTTGCCGGCATTGCCATCGAACTCCTGAAGATCGCCCGCATCCACCAGTTGATCACTCCCACCGGAGCCTCCGACAGCGCAGCAACCAAAAAGACCAAAGCCGAAGCCGACCGCAGCGCTATCGCTGAAACTGTCGACGCGGTCCGCATCGTGACCCCAACGCTGCGCGACATGGAGAGCTACGAACAGACCCGGCAGGCCTCGCAGAGCGTTTCAGCCGAGAAGGGCAAGAAGGGCGAGGCGGAGCAAGCCGGCGATCCCGCCACGGACCAGCTGGTGCGGGTGTCTGAGTCGCCCACCGTGTATCTGCCGACAGGACAGGGCGGCAAACTCATCGTCGAGACATTTCCAGTCGGATTCCGGTCTCTGGCGGTCGAGGGTCGCAACCGGCTGGAACAGGCCGCACGGCAGTGGGGTGTCGCCCAACGCCGGGTATCCGGCGAGCTGTATCCACTCTTCCTCGCCAACCAACGCCGCGGTCTTCGATCCGGGTACGACGCCGGCGACCTGTCGCCGTATACCGCTCTGCTGCTCGGGGCCGGGCTCTACGAGCGGATGTTCGAGCGGCGTGACCTGCCGACGCGTCGGTCATATGCAGTGAGCCTGCTGATCGACGGCTCCGCTTCGATGCTGCAGCCCAGGGCCACCCAAGGCGGCCGCAAGACGCCGTGGGCGTTGGCGGCCGCAACCCTGGGCGCGTGGACTCTCGCCAGATTGTGCGATGAACTGCAGATCGACTTCGAAGTGGCGCTGTTCAACCGCAGCTTCGTGGCACGGGCAGACGACACCGAGTCCAGCTACACGACACGCCAGGCGGAAGCCACCGGAGCGCTGCGCCGCAGCCAGGGCGGTGCCGCCGAGCGGTTGACTCGAACGGTCAATCACTACATGCTGAAACGATTCGGCGATCGATGGCGTCAAGCCGAGGACATCATCGCAGGGCTCTTCTACATGGCAGCCGACCCCCAAGAGGCCGCCCGTATCGTCAGGCTGGACCGGGCCGAAGGGCCTCCCCTCTCGATGTTCGAAAAGGCCGCCAACGTCGATGAGTACAACATCGCTTATGCCGCCAAACGGCTTGCCGCCCAGCACGCCCGCCACCGCATCATCGTCGTCCTTGCGGACGGCATGACGCGTGGCTCAGTCAACGACCTCGCCGAGTGTGTTCACGCTGTCGAGGTCGGAGGCGCCACGGTCCTCGGCATCGGCATCGGCGACGACACAGTCCGCACTTGCTACGCCCGCCATCAAATCGTCGAGCAACCCGAAACGCTGGCGGCCGCGATGGTCGATGGAGTCAGATCAACCCTTTTGAAGGCCCTTGCCGGCACTGCGGGCGACGGCTGGTGGCTCCAAGCGAGTCGCAGCGCCATGCCCGTCGGCACCAATACATTTTCCTGAATAGCTGAGGAGCACCCATGGCCAGAACTGTGACATTCGAGGACCCGACCGGAGAGGGCAAGCCGATCGAACTCGAGGTCAGCGACGTCCCGAAGGACCTCGAGGACTACGAGACACGAATGAACCACATTCCCACGGCCGACCCGTACTACGTGGACCTCGGGATGTTGTACAAATTGGCAGCGCTCGAAAGGACGCGCCGTGATCACTTCACCGATACGCCGCTCCACCTGGCGCTACGCGGCCACATGGGTACCGGCAAGGACCACGACCTAGAGCAATTCGCCGCCGTTCTGCAGATGCCGCACTATCGAATTCCGCTCACCGGCGAGGTTCGCGACATCACTCTGATCGGTTCGGTCAAGTTGCACGGTGACGGCAAGGGTGGAACCGAAAGCCGGTGGCAGGACGGCGACATCACCCGTGCGCTGCGTGGCCCGGCACTGATAAACCTGTCCGAGCTCAACGCGGCCGGAGCCGAGACTCTCTTTGCGCTCCATGGCCTTCTCGACCGGCACCAAGCCGTCGAGCTGCCGACCGGCGAGATGGTTCGGCTGCGTCCCGACGTGAGGGTATTCGGGACTTTGAACCCAACCGATCTCCGTGACTATGCGGGCACCCAGACTCTGAACAAGGCCTTCGCCGATCGTTGGATCATTTGGGAAAAGGACTTCCCCAACGAGGATGAGCTGACCGCCATGCTCAGCCAGCGCTACCCCGGGCTCAAGAGCGAGTACTCAGCATTGATCGCCAAGCTTGCGGCCGAGGTCAATGCCTCGTTCACTTCGGTCGACTCGAGGACTCGCGTCGAGACACCGATGTCGCTGCGCACCGTCCTCGACCGGATTCCGGCAGGGCTGCGCATCTACTCCCAAACAGGCGACCCCTTGCGGCGCACCTGGGAGGAGATGGTCCTGCCCCATATCGATCCCTACGACCGCGATCACTACGAGACGGTGTGGGCGGCAATCGCCCGGGTCGGTCCCAGCAAGTCACCTTTCTAGAAGCCAGAAGCCAGAAGCCAGAAGCCAGAAGCGCCTGACATTCCCGGCGGTTGGGCGACTAGCCGAATCTCTTGGAGAGTCGCAGCCAGTAGCTCCGGAAGTGGCTGCCCATACTGATTACTGATTACTCACTACTTGATACAGCTTTCGTGTAGTCGATGATCTCGTGAGCGATCTCGAAACCCGACCCGAGGTAGAGCGCCCGCGAACCCGCGTTGTCGCCCTCAAAACAGACCATTCCGGTGGCGAGACCGGCCGATGCCATATCGCGCAATCCGGCGGCCATCAAGGCACGCCCCACCCCGCGGCGTCGGTGATCGGGATGGGTACCGACGGGCTCGAATAGGCCGGTACTGGAAATCGGATCATGCCACGTCTCAGTGAAGCCGGCCAGCGAGCCATCTGGGGCGACCACGAGCCACTCCCGATCCGGGCTGTAGCCGAAGGTACCCATCAACGTGGCGTACTCGCCAGGATTCCACGTTGAGCCGAATGACGCCCCGTGGAGCGCTCCTACGGCTTCAGCCTCCTCGGGACCGCGTACGGTTCGCAACGTGTACCCCTCCGGGAGGGGGGCATCGATGGGGTCGGCGGTGGGCCGCGTCGTAACGAAGTAGGGCTCGCCACCGCGAGTGAACCCGAGGCTTTCGACGCTGGCCACTCGGCCCGGATCGTCGGCGAAGGCATCGATCACGATCTCATCAACCTGCTTGTTGGTCTCCTGCAACACATTGAGCAGCGCCTGCTCGCACCACGCCACCAGGTTGGTTTCGAGGGATCCACCGCGCAGACCGGGCCGGATCTGGAGGTCGAAGCCGAGATGCTTTGGCTGCAGCATGACCCAGGCCGCGATGCCGGATTCGTCTTCCCACAAGTGGACGATACGACTGGGTTCAAACTGCCGGCAGCCGCTGAACAGCCTGTGAACGATGTCGCCGGTATGGATATAGCCGGCCCATCCGGCTGAGGCCACCGCCCGGCCATTGAACTCCTGCATCCGCGCCACATCGTCATCGCCGGTCAGCCATCGACCCTTGTCCACAGCGAAGATCACAAGTTGCCGGCAATCTCAACGGCCTCAACGAGCGAACTTGCGACGGGAACACCCGTCCTCTCGAGGTCTTCGCGATGGTGCGAGCCGCCGTCATAGAGGACACACACAATGCCCACCGCGGACGCAGCTGCGGCGTCGTCAAATGTGTCGCCAACCATGACAACTCTTCTATCGCCGTTGATGCTGAGCTCGGCCAGATGACGGCGCAACAAGTCGGCTTTTGGTTCGCCACGGGCCTCGTCGGAGCCTCGTACTGCGAGCATCGCGCCGGAGAGACCGTATCTCTCCACGGTTGGGCCGAGGAGTTCGTGGCTCCACATCGAGAGTATCGACTGCGTCAGCCCGCGGCGCACTACCTCTTTGGTGGCGCCAACGGCGTCTGACGTTGGTTCCGCCAGCGGCACCAAGTTCATGTAGGCATCGTGGAAGGACACGTTGATCGTCGCCCACTCGTCGTTGGTGATGGGTCGCTCGAGCATGGCGTCGTAGAAGGCCCGCACCGGCCGCTGATAGTGGTCGCGATAGTCGTCGGCGTCGATTGTCATGCCACTCGCGATGGCAGCCAGGGAGGCATTGACCGCGTCGACAACGATGTGCAGATCGTCAAAGAGAGTCCCGTTCCAGTCCCATATGAGGTGCATGCGACATCACGCTACTGGCTCACAGCACCACCTCTGCCACAAAACGGGTACCGTCTCTCCCCCATGAGTTACAACCTCGGAGACGAAGAGCTCGACGCTCGGCTGACGGAGCTGGTCCGCGACGCTGTCGCCGGCACGCCCGACGACAGTCACGACGACCAATTGGTCGGCGAGATCCTCGTGACCGGCTTGAAGATGCTGCGCGACACCACGGATCGAGGCAACCTCAAGCTCACCAACAGTGCACTCAAAGAGATGCGATATGCCTTCCTGATCTTCTCTCAATACCAACACATCCCGAAAGTCACCATCTACGGCTCGGCGCGCACCCCTGAAGAAGCACCGAACTACAAGCTGGCTCAAGAGTTTGCGCGGATGATGGCCGAGGAATGCGGTTGGATGGTCGTCACCGGCGCCGGGCCGGGCATCATGAGGGCCGGCAACGCCGGAGCCGGATTAGACAAGAGCTTCGGCGTGGCGATCCGGCTTCCGTTTGAGGCCTCCAACAACGAGTTCCTCCACGAGAGCCGCCTCATCAACTTCAAGTACTTCTTCACTCGCAAGCTGATGTTCGTCAAGGAGTCGGATGCATTCGTGATGTTTCCCGGCGGCTTCGGCACCCAGGACGAGGCGTTCGAGTTACTGACACTCATCCAGACCGGCAAAGCTCCATTGGCACCGATCGTCCTGCTCGACTCCCCAGGAACCGGGTATTGGGATGCGTGGCGCACATTTGTGGACACCCTGCTCGAACAAGGCATGATCACCAAACACGATCTGAGCCTGTACCTCCACACCAACGACCCCAAAGCAGCTCGCGACGAGATCCAGCGTTTCTACAGCAACTTCCACTCACAAAGGTACGTCGACGGCAAGCTCGTATTACGGATGAAACAGGCTCCGGACGCGACGCGGATGGCCGCCCTCAACCATGAGTTCGCCGACATAGTCGTGTCCGGAGACATCGAGACCACTGAGATGACGGACCACGAGGCGCGGGACAACGATCAACCGCAACTGGAGCGCATCATGTTCCATTTCAACCGCCGGGACATCGGGAGATTGCGCCAGCTCGTCGATCGGCTCAACGGGTCGTAGCCTCGCGACAAGCGAGATTGCCGAGGCTGGGGCAGAACAAGCGAGATTGCCGAGGCTGGGGCAGAACTCACCGCCAGAACACCATCCGGATTTGGCGATATTAGAATGGTGCTTCTATGCGAGAGATACTCTCAGACCTGGTCGCCGAAGAGCAGTCATTGGACCAATTCCTCCAAGGGCTGCATGAGCGCGACTGGAAGCTCCCGACGATGGCTCCGGGATGGTCGATTCACGACACCATTAGCCACCTGGCCTTCACGGAATGGGCCGCCGCCGACTCTGTCAACGGCGACGCCGAGCCGGGAAGCCTGCCAGTAGAAGACATCGACGAGTGGACCGCACGCGGCGTCCGTGAAGGTCGACCAAAACGTTATCAAGAGGTCATCGAGTGGTGGCGGTCCGGCCGGGCTGCGGTAGTCGATGCGCTGTCTAAGAAGTTGCCCTCCGAGCGAGTCGAGTGGGTCGTGGCCCCAATGAGCGCCAAGGCGCTCGCCACGCTGCGACTCATGGAGACCTGGGCACATGGTCTCGACATCAAGATGGCATTGGCTGATCGATTCACGGGAGAGCCTGAGGAGGATCCGCTCCTGGACTCGCCTCGCCTACGCCACGTCGCATGGCTGGCTCACCGCATGCTCCCGTGGGCGTTTGAGCTCGCCGGCGAAGAGTTCCCCGGAGGCGGTATCCGCGTCGAGCTCATGGGCCCCAATTACGCCCGGTGGGTTTACGGTCCCGCAGATGCTGAAAACGTGATCAAGGGCATTGCCGGAGAATGGTGCCGGGTGGCTGTACATCGCCTCGACGTTTCGGCGACCAACCTCAAGGCCGAGGGAGATGCGGCGGAGGTCGCACTGCACGTTGTCCGGGCCTACTGAGTTGCGCTCGAACTGATGGGAACCATCCCAACCGCTCGCGGCGCGCTCCCCCGCCTTATCGGGATGATTCACCTACTGCCGTTGCCCGGTTCACCTGGGTTCGGCGGCGAATTGGACACAGTCCTCGAACAGGCTGTCACCGATGCCACCACCCTGAGCGCGGCAGGCTTCGACGGTCTGATGCTGGAGAACTTCGGCGATGCACCGTTCTTTGCCGACTCCGTTCCTCCGGTGACAGTTGCCGCCATGACCCGCGCTGCCACCGCTGTTCGCGATGCCGTGGAGCTGCCGCTTGGAATCAATGTTCTGCGCAATGATGCCTTGAGCGCGGTGTCGATCGCGGCAGCCGTTGGTGCCGGCTTTGTCCGCGTCAATGTGCTCACCGGCACGATGTACACCGATCAGGGACCGATTGTCGGCAGGGCAGCCGAAGTGTCCCGACTGCGGGCAGCCATTGGCCCCCAGGTCGCCATCGTCGCCGACGTATTCGTCAAACATGCCGTACCCCCGTACGGGCTCACCCTCGAGCAGGCGGCCGAAGAGCTGACGGGGCGCGGCGGCGCCGATGCGGTCGTGGCGTCCGGTCTGGCAACCGGCAAACCGCCCACAGTTGAGCACCTCGAGCAGACCAAGGCCGCAATCGGCGAGCTGCCGCTGTACGTCGGGTCGGGAACCGGCGCCGGGACCGCACAGGACTTCCTGCGCTTCGCAGACGGATTGATCGTAGGCAGCGCCACCAAGCCTGAAGGCAGGATCACAGCTCCAGTGGATCCTGATTTGGCGAAGGAAGTTGTGACGGCAGTGACTAATCAGTAGTCAGTAATCAGAAGGACGCGCCACGATGTCTTGTCTGAATACTCAAGCGAGGCGCCAGCCGACCACCGGCTACTCACAAATCCTTCTCGACCGAGAATCCGACCTTCATCAACAGCCGCAACATCGCCGGCGCCGGTTCCTTGAATTGAATCGGCTTGAGGGCGGCCTCGTGCGACTCCATGAAGTCGATCATCGTGCGTACGACGTGTGACAACGAGATCGTGTTGGTATCGACAGTCGGCGAGCGACCGAATGCGACCAGTCGGGTTCGGATATCACCGCGGCCGCAAGATGGCGCGGTGTGGATCGTCTTTCGCTGCAATCCTTGGATCACGTCGTCGAGGGGGACGCCATAGAGCCACTCGATACGGTGCAGCATGGTGTGTAGAACGCTGTGATCCTTGATGTTGACGTTGAGCTCAGCCTGTCCCTGTTTCACCTCACCGATCACCACGTCGATTGTGACATCGGCCAGCTCCAACGCCGGATCTTCGATCAGGAGTAGCTCGGCCTCACGCTCGGTGTGAGGATCTCCCATGAACAGGTCACCCGGAAACCGAACCGCCATGATGTCGACGTCGGTGACGGTCTTGTATTGACCGCGGCCGACTCGCCGCTGCACTTCGAACTCGCTCAGCGTGAGATAGCCATTGAGACGCAAGTAGTTTTCGACGAGGTTGACTGCGATATCCACATCACGAAGCTAGTTGCGACCCGGCGCAATATCGCGGATTGCGGGCCAATGCCCGATTCGCAGGGTGACCAACAGAGGTAGGCTCGCCCGATGACCCAACCTCCGGCGACCGCCGACATCTGCGACTCACATCCGTTTGCCCACGTCGCCGATCCGGCTTTTTGCGACTACGGCGGGTCGACACAATTCTTTGGGCCCGTCGAAACCGTGCGCTGTTTCGAGGACAACACCATGGTGCGCAAGGCGTTGGAGTCACCCGGAGAAGGCCGGATCCTTGTCGTCGACGGTGGCGGCTCTATGCGATGCGCCCTAATCGGTGATCAACTCGGTGAACTCGCGGTAGCCAACGGTTGGGTCGGCATCGTCGTTGAGGGTTGTGTGCGCGACACCGCGGCTCTGCGGTCGCTGCCACTTGGGATCCGAGCCCTCGGTTCGAACCCGATGCGCAGCACCAAGAGGGGTCAGGGTCAAATGAGCGTGATGGTGCGTATCGGGCGCATGGATGTCCGCTCCGGGTGGTGGCTCTATGCCGATGAGGACGGCATCGTAACGGTGCCTGAGCCGGTTCATTTGGACTAGAGAAGCCCGAGGCCACGGCACGTTGGGCGCTTGGCGGATTCGGATATCCGTATCGCGTACAACGCCCCACCTTCCCTATCCGCGCGTCCTCTCAGTACTTGACTCCTCCTTCGTTGAGTAACTGAGCCAGCTCTTCGAAGGTCGCCGCGGTGAGGTCCGCCTGGGCACTGCGTCGTTGCCGCTCGACATCGGATATCCGACCACGTTCATCGTCGAACTGGGCGAAGTGGATGACTGTGCCGATTCCCGCGATGCCGGCTCCGGCCAACTCGTTGTCGCCGCCGTTGCCGACAAAGACCACCTCGTCGGCGGCTGCCCCCATCTCCTCGAGGATGGCAACGTAGGCGGCCACGTCCGGTTTCGCTTCGTGAACCTTGGTGGAGAACACCGCATGATCGACCCTCTTGGCAATAGGTGACCGGCGCCACGCCTCGATATCACGATCGTGGCAATTGCTCAGCACGCCAATCTGTCGTGCTTCTAGCGAGTCCAGCAGCGCCAAGACCTGGCGCCGGGGGTGGAGGAGAGCCAGGTCTTGGTAGCGGCCTAGCGGCTCCGCGGCCGGGGAGATATCCATGGTGCGAGCGGGCCGCCCGTTTCCATGAGCTACCCGGCGCATCAGACCACGAACTGAGTCCCTGCCTCTCACCAGCTCGGGAAGGCTTCGATTCCACTCGGATTCCAGCGTGGCGTAATCAACACCGAGGACCGCCGCGGACGCTTCCAGGCGACAAAAACCCATCGGACGGAAGTCATCGGGATCGACAAGAGTGTGAAACAGATCGAATATGACGGGAGCGGTCTTCACCTCGCCCATCGTATCGCTATCGCCCGAAATCGCCGGTATGAGAGCGCCTCAGCCCGTCTTACCCGCGATTAGCGCGTGTAAGACGATTTTGTAATTCAAGTCACCTCCACAAACCGGCGGGAAACGTGTCGCTGGGTGCCTGTACTGTGGCCCAATGGCGCTGCATCCCTTTACTGATCCCACCCGAGAGTGGTTCGAGTCATCCTTCTCGGAGCCGACTGCGGCCCAGGTGAAGGGATGGAAGGCCATTTCGGCTGGTAAACATACCCTGATTCACGCCCCTACCGGCTCGGGCAAGACGCTGGCCGCCTTCCTCTGGGCAATCGATCGGCTCTCCGCCGAGCCGGCTCCGCCGGAAAAGCAGCGGTGCCGCGTGCTGTATGTATCACCGATGAAGGCGCTCGCGTACGACGTGGAGCGCAACCTACGAGCTCCGCTCACCGGAGTTCAGCTAGCTGCGCAACGCCTTGGCGTCGACCAGCCGCCGCTCTCAACGGCAATGCGCACCGGGGACACACCCCAGAGCGAACGTCAATCGATGTTGCGCCATCCGCCCGACATCCTCATAACAACGCCAGAGTCGCTCTACCTGATGCTCACCTCTCAGGCCCGCCAGATGCTGCGCACGGTGCGTTGGGTCATCATCGATGAGATCCATTCGGTTGCAGCCACCAAACGCGGCTCTCACCTGGCACTCAGCCTGGAACGCCTCACCGAGCTCGCCGAGGTGGAACCGCAGCGGATCGGTTTGTCGGCGACCCAGCGACCGCTCGAAGCCATCGCCGAATTCCTGGGAGGCGGCACTTTGGCCGGAGACAAGTGGCAGCCACGCCCAGTCGCCGTCGTAGATGCCCCTTGGGAAAAGGAGCTGGACGTTCGCATCGTGGTGCCGGTTGCCGACATGACGCGCCCCGAGGAGACCCCGGTACCACCGGTCAACGGGGTGACGCCGGACCCAGGCGAGCCGGCCAAGCGTTCGATTTGGCCGGCGATGTATCCCGAACTGCTCCAACTGGTGCGGGACCACACCTCGACACTCATCTTTGTGAACTCGCGCGGACTGGCTGAGCGGCTCGCGGCCGAACTGAATCGGCTGGCCGGAGAAGAGTTGGTCCAGTCGCATCACGGCTCGGTATCGCGTGAGCAGCGCATCGAAATCGAGGGTCGGCTCAAACGCGGCGAGCTGAAGGCCGTCGTGGCGACATCGACTCTGGAGTTGGGCATCGATATGGCCGCCATCGATCTGGTGTTGCTGGTTGAGTCGCCGAACTCGGTGGCGCGCGGGTTGCAGCGAGTGGGGCGGGCCGGCCACCAGGTTGGAGCGGCCTCGGTCGCCCGGGTATTCCCCAAACACCGCGGAGATCTGCTGGAAACCGCAGTCGTCGTCGATCGTATGTACGCCGGCGCCATCGAATCGACCAAGATCCCCTCCAACCCTCTCGACGTGCTGGCACAGCAGGTCGTGGCAATGACCGCCGTCGAACCCCATTCTGTCGACGACATATTCGGCTTGATCCGCCGCGCCGGGCCCTATCGCGACCTCACCCGCGGCTCGCTGGAGGCGGTCCTCGACATGTTGGCCGGACGCTATCCGAGCGACGAATTCGCCGAGCTCCGGCCGCGGATCGTGTGGGACCGCATCGAAGGTGTCATCGACGCCCGCTCCAACGCCCGGATGCTGGCCGTTACCAACCCGGGAACGATCCCCGATCGTGGTCTGTACACAGTCGTACTCCCCGAGGGCGGTCGAGTGGGTGAACTCGACGAGGAGATGGTCTACGAAAGCCGGCCCGGGGACACTTTTGTGCTCGGTTCATCCTCGTGGAAGATCTCAGAGATCAATCACGACCGGGTTGTCGTGCTGCCGGCAGAACCGGGGACTGCTGCCAAGATGCCGTTCTGGCATGGCGACGGCCCCGGGAGACCTCTCGAGTTGGGCCGGGCCGTAGGAGCTTTTGTGCGCCGGATCGGCGGGCTCGACAGAGAGGCTGCCGTGTCGACGCTCGAAGAGCGTTACCGGCTCGAGCCCTGGGCCGCTTGCAACCTCGCCAGCTTCATCTCAGAGGAGAAGGAACTGACCGGAGCGCTGCCCACCGATCGGTCGATCGTCGTTGAGCAGTTCCGTGACGAAATCGGTGACTGGCGAGTCGTGGTGCTGTCGCCGTTCGGTTCACGAGTCCACGCCCCGTGGGCGCTGGCCGCTCGGCGTCGTTATCGCGAGGCGAACGGCGGCGAGGTCGACGTTATCTGGTCCGACGATGGTCTCATGTTCCGGTTCCCTGACGTTGATACTCCCCCCGACGCGGCCGCACTCATCATCGACCCTGACGAGCTCGAGGAGTTGGTCCTCGATGAAGTCGGCGACAGCGCTCTTTTCACGGCACGCTTTCGTGAGGCCGCTTCGCGGTCCCTCCTACTGCCGCGGCGCCGACCCGGCTCACGGACGCCACTGTGGCTCCAGCGACGCCGGGCGGCCGATCTCCTGTCCGTGGCCAAACGATATGCCTCCTTTCCCGTTGTGCTCGAGACCTACAGAGAGATCCTGCAGGATCACTTCGACCTTCCGGCCGTAACCGAGGTCCTCCGCGACATCGCTTCACGAAAGACCAGGGTCCATCAAATGGAGCTCGACAGCCCGAGCCCGATGGCGTCGTCGCTGATGTTCGACTTCATTGCGTCGTTCATGTACGAATACGACGCTCCGATCGCAGAGAAGCGGGTCGCTGCCCTGACACTCGATCGCTCACTGCTGCGGGAGCTGCTCGGTGACCCCGAGTTCCGTGACCTGCTCGATTCCGATGTACTTGAGTCCGTCGAGCTGGACCTGCAGCGACTGTCCCCGGAGCGACAGATCACCAGCATGGATCAGCTCCATGACATGCTCAACCATCTTGGCCCACTCAGCCGCCAGGACATCGGCAGCCGCAATTCGCAGCCCGACGAGACAACCCATTGGATAGATGAGCTCATCGCCCAGCGCCGCATCGTCGAGGTGCGCGTGGCGGGTCGCGAGGTGCTCGCCGCAGTTGAGGATGTCTCCCGTCTTCGCGACGCGCTCGGGGTGACACCCCCGCCGGGGGTCGCCGAATCGCTTCTGGAGTCCGTCGCCGACCCACTGGGCGACGTCGTGTCACGATACGCCAGGACGCACAGCCCCTTTGTGGCCACGGAAGCGGCCGGAGCGGTGGGCCTACCGGTGGCCGCCGTGAGCGAAGTCCTCGGCCGCCTCGAGCAGGCCAATCGGGTGAGCAGCGGCGCCTACCGCCCCCAGGGTCACGGGGAACACGAATGGGTCGATGTCGAGGTATTGCGACGCCTGCGGCGACGTTCGCTCGCCAAGCTGCGCAAGGACGTCGAGGCGGTCGAAGAAGCCACCTTGGGTCGATTCCTTCCCGCCTGGCACGGCATCGGCAACACGACGTCTAATCCGAGTCGACTGCTCGACGTTGTCCGCTCGCTCCAGGGAGCGGCCTTACCGGCTAGCGAGCTGGAAACCTCCATCCTTCCGGCACGGCTCAGCTACCAGCCGGCGATGCTCGATGATCTGTTGGCGTCTGGTGATCTGGTGTGGGTGGGTCGACAGCCGCTCGGGGCCAAAGACGGTCGGATCACGTTCTACCTGCGAGAACAGGCCCCGCTGCTCCACTGGGGAATCGGGAATGACAGTCCCGACGGTCCAATCCACGACCGACTCCGCAACCATCTGGCAGAACAAGGTGCGTCGTTCTTCCGGGACCTCTATGTGGCAGCCGATGGCGGCGATCCCAACGAGGTCGTCACTGCTCTCTGGGACTTGGTGTGGGCTGGAGAGATCACCAATGACACGTTGGCTCCCCTCCGTGCCTTCTTGTGGGGACGGCGTACGTCCCGCAGCAGGGGACGCCCGCAGCTATCAACGGCCACTCCCCCGGCGGCATCGGGCCGCTGGTCGTTGGTGGACGGCCTGCTGGGGCATGGCGAGATGATCGCCGACGAATCCCGCGGGGCAGCACTCGCCGAGCAGATGATGACGCGCCATGGCATCGTCACTCGCGACGCGGTTCTCAGCGAAGGCATCCCCGGCGGATTCTCCGGGCTCTACCCGGTGTTCACTGCGCTCGAGGATGCCGGCAAGGCCAGGCGCGGATACTTCATCGAAGGTCGCGGTGGAGCCCAGTTCGCCCTTCCCGGCGCAGTTGATCGACTACGAGCTATCGACAACACCGGGATCGTCGTCATGAGCGCCGTCGATCCGGCAAACCCGTACGGGGCACTACTGCCCTGGCCGGAGAGCCCTGTCGGCACTCCCGCCCGACGAGCCGGAGCCGCAGTAGCCCTCGCCGACGGTGAACTTGTCGCCTATCTGGAAAAGGGAGGCCGCAAGGCACTCACGTTCGGCGACGCCAAAGAGAAGGCAAGCGCCGCTCTCATGGAACTGATATCTCGCCAAGCCCGCCCCAGAGCTCTCGAAACGATCAATGGTGAGGCGGCAGCCGGCACGGCCATCGGTACCGAATTGGTTGGTGCCGGCCTCAGGCCCGGCTACAAAGGGCTCACCATGCCAGGGCGCACCTAACGGAGGCCGGTCGTATGGAAGATGCCATTGACGCCACATTTGCCGAAATCCGCCGCCTCAGCGACCTCATTGCATCCGCTCCCTCAGATGCCGCCAGAGAGGCTCTCGAGCAGAAACGAGAGGCTCTCCGGAAGCAGGCCCATGCCCTGGCTGATGCCACCAAGTCGGTGCCGCAGCTCGAGGCCGAACTCGCCAACGTCGTTGCCAGGCTCGCCGCAATGGACGAGACCCAGATCAAGCCGGCGTGGGTCGAGGGTCACAAGTGGATCAACGACCCTTCAGCATATCGGCGCCGGATCAACGAGTCGATCGAAGACAATGACGCTCCCCAACGCGATCAACTCGAGACCCGCCGCAACGAATTGCGAGCGGCGCTGCGGACCGCAGTTCAGCCCGACTGAACCCGGTGAAGATCGGCAAATAGGAAGATCCCGGCGCTGTGGCCATCAGGCGCAAAAACAAAGCTGATCGCGTAGCTGCCCACCAGCGAGGCCGACACGATCCGAGCGGCTTCGTGCACGGCGACTGTTCGTTGCTCGGGGGGTCGCTCGCGACACTCGGCGCACTGACAGAATGCGCGCAGTTCGGGACCGGTCATCCTGGTAGTGGCCCCATCTGCCCAGGCGATCTCGAGGTGCTCCCCCTCGATCACCTCGATCCTCAGTGGCTCTGGGATCTCCTCAGCCACCGATGCTGCTCACCGACGTCGCTCCGGTCACGCCGCCGTCCACCGGCAGATTGATGCCTGTAATCCATGATGCCTCGTCCGATACCAGAAACATCACCGCAGCTGCAATGTCGGAGGGCTCCCCGATTCGCTGCAGCGGATGTGAGGCCGCCACCTGTTCTTCAATGCCCTCCCACAGCGCCGCCGCCAGCTTGGTGCGGACCACCGACGGCGCTATCGAGTTCACGCGCACGGACGGCGCAAATTCCATAGCGAGCTGCCTTGTCAGATGGATGACAGCGGCCTTCGAGATGTTGTACGCCCCGATGATCGGGCTGGGAGCCATGCCACCGACCGAAGCGATGTTGACGATCGCCCCGCCGTGATCCGACATGTAGTGCCGCCACGCCGCCCGCGACCAGAGGAGCGGACCGAGCTGGTTGACCTCCCACGTCTTGCCGACTGCACCGAGGTCCACACTCGCCAGATCGCCCGCCGACGGATTGGTGCCGGCATTGTTGATCAAGATGTCACAGCTGCCGAACCTGCGGATGACAGCCTGGACGGTCGCGTCGGCAGCCTCCTCGCTGTCAGCCCGAGCCGCGAATGAAATGAGGCGCTCCGAGGTGCCGATACGTTCAACAGCTTCAGCCAGGTTCTCCTCACGGCGGCTTGTGATTGCCACACCTTTGGCTCCGCTCGCGAGCAGCAAAGCGGCGGTGGCCTCTCCAATGCCCCGACTTGCTCCAGTGACGATTGCGACCTTGCCGGCAGCTGTCAGTTCCACGATGCCTCCACGTCCTTCAATGGCCGCCTAGCCTGACGCCGTCATGAAGGCGGCGTGGCGGGCAGCTGGAAAACTACCTTGCCACCATCGGCCGCTTCGGCCCAAATTGATCCGCCGTGAGCCTCGACGAGGCCTCTTGCAATCGCCAAGCCGAGACCGGCGCCGCCATTTGCCCGGCTGCGTGAGGGATCTCCTGTGACGAAACCCTCGAATGCCTTCTCCATCATGTCGGGCGCGAACCCGGGTCCATGATCCATTACGGCAACACGAGCGCCCGCAACGTCTTTGACCTCCACGATCACCTGGGAGCCCGCCGGCGAGTAGCGGATGGCGTTGTCCACGAGGTTGCGGATGACCCGACCGATCTGGGCCGGACCCGCATCGGCGGGTACCCGACCGTCCCCTTCCACGATGAGGTCGATCTCGCTCTGGCGGGCCACCGGTAGAAGGGCCTCGATTGATTCATCCGCCAACTCGGCGACATCCACCATCATTCGATCGAATACGAGGCTGCCGGCCTCAATCGTTGAGAGGAGAAACAGATCGTCGACCAGTTGGGAAAGGGCATTGATATCCGCCCGCATCGAACCGAAGTAGCGCGGCGGGTCTGGAGCCAGGCCGTCCTCAAGAGCCTCGACGGCCGCTCGCAAAGCTGCCAGCGGCGAACGCAGATCATGACCAATTGACGATAGGAACTGGCGGCGGGCCGCCTGCTCTCGCGTTCGCTCCTCGGTGGCAGCCTGGAGCCGATCAATCATCTGATCGATTGCCCCGGCTGCCATGCCCAGCTCGTCGCTTCGCCCCACACCGGTGCGCACGTCAAGGTCCCCGTGACCGACGGCCTCAGCGGTAGACCTAATCCGAACGAGGTCTGCCGCAAGGGGCCGCGCCAACGCAATCGCGGTAACCAAGCCCAGCCCGAGTCCGAAAGCAAGCACAACAACCAACACGGTCATGTCGTGGACCGTGAATGACATCAGGGCCGCCGACAGAGCGGCCGACAGTACGACGAGGCCAACAGTGAGCACGGCAATGACCACGACGGCAGTTTGTAGTGAGCCGAAGTGGACGAACCGCGGGAACAAGTAGCCCACCGCACCCGCCAGAATCGCCATCGCGGCGAAAATAGCCAGGATCTGAAAGCGCTCGGTTCCCGATGGTCGCATCGTCACTTCGAACATGGCAATGCCGAACACAACTATGCCCAAGAACCCGACGGCGGCCTTCATCTCATGGCTCGAATCGGTAGCCAACGCCCCACACCGTGTGGAGCCATCGCGGGTTCTCGGCGTCAGCCTCGAGCTTTTGGCGCAGCCGACGTACGTGAACGGTCACAGTGGAAGGATCCTGAAAGTCCGCAGAAGAGTCCCACACCTGCTCGAGCAGTTGGGAGCGGCTGAAAACCTGCCGTGGAGAGCTGGAAAGGTAGGCCAGCAGGTCGAACTCCTTTGGTGTCGTTGGCACTACCTCTCCGCTGAGGGTCACCTCCCGAGTTACGCCATCGATCTTCAGTTCCCCGAACTCGGCGGTTGCTTCGGCACGTCGCGGCTGGGAACGGCGCAACACGGAACGGACTCGGGCCGCCAATTCGCGCGGTGAGAAGGGCTTCACCACATAGTCGTCGGCACCCAGCTCCAGGCCGAGCACCCGATCTGGCTCCTCGGTTCGAGCCGTGAGCAAGATCACGGGGGTGTCACTGGTCCGGCGGATCCTCCCGAGAACGTCGAACCCGTCGATCTCGGGCAACATCACGTCGAGCACAACCAGGTCGGGGCGCGCCTCCGCAATCGCCGCCAAAGCCTCCGCTCCACTGGTGGCAGTGGCAACCTGGAAGCCATCGCGTTCGAGATAGGCGGTGACCACCTCGAGGACCATCGGTTCATCGTCCACTACGAGAACGCGCGAGGGACTGGCGTCGGTTGATGTCATAGACGCCATCGTATCGGAGCCGGTCAACAACTATGGGCACGAATTCGCTCGTTAATCGATTGTTCAGAAGCGCATCTACCCCGGATCGGAGGATGCGGGAGCCGGGCACGGCCCTAATATGCCGTCATGCACGTACTCGTCGCCACCACCGGGGTCTTGACCCCGGGCCCGGTGGTTGAATTCGTCAAGCGTCTGCTGGGGGGCAGCGGCAAGTGCACCGTGACCACGGTCATCGAGGTTCCGCGCTCGTTCCTCGAAGAGCTACGCGGTGACACGTGGCATCCGCTCGAAGATGGCGCCAGCGCATCGTGGACGGACGAGGAGGACGCCCTGATCGCCCGCTACGTCGACGAACGAGGCCGCCGCCTGACCGAACCACTGGTGGCGGCGCTTGATGCCTCCGGAGTCGAGTCGACGGCCGTATACCGCGAGGGGGAGGACCCTGCGGTGACGATTTCTCGACTCGCCAAGGACATCGACGCAGGCGTGATCGTTCTGGGCGCTACACGCCAGATCTTTGATCAATCTGCATGGGAAAGCGTGTCGGCCCGCGTGATGCTCGAATCTGGGCGTCCGGTCCTCGTGGTTCCGCCGCAGCAGAAGGAAGCCATCGACGACAAGACGGAGGCCGTCGTCGACTAGGAGTCCGCCGGTTCCACGCCGAGCAGCTCGCGCAGGATCGCCGCGGTCTGCCAAACGAAATCATCCTGATCGGTGTTGAGATGATCGCGGACATCGCTGAGCGACCACCAGGCCGGAGCTGCGGACTCCCCGACGAGGGGACGTGGGACTCCCTCTCCAATGCACTCGAAGGTGACTAGGACCGCCGGGTAGGCACCGTGCAGCCCGGCAATGACAGCCGCCGGGCGCGAAGCCTCCAAAGACAGGCCGGCCGGAAAGTCGTACTTCGCAAATCCGGACAGCATCTCCGTCACTGAGACACCGGTTTCCTCGAACACTTCACGGGTGACAGCCGCCTCCGCCGATTCGCCGGCGTTCCACCGGCCACCCGGAATCTCCAGCCGTCCTCGGACGACCTCCCCGGGCTTATCGCGGCGCTGCAGCAGCATCGACGCCCGATCGACCGAATACACCACGGCGGCGACATTTGGCACGACGAGGCCGGCACCGCCCATCGACGGGACCTGCACCTCGACCCATTCCTCGCCGGTCCACACCGGGTAGTCGACACTCACGAGTGAGGCACCGCAACGACAAGTCCATTCCCACAGAAACCATCAACTGAGTCGCGGGCCGCGACTTCGACCTCGAGGACGTCACGGGATATCGCAACATTTGCTAGCGACCGAGTGAAAGGCTGCTCGTTGGCGTGGGGGTGGGTGAGGACCCGGATGCCGAGCACCTGGCCCTGACCGTCACGAACCTCCCATGCATCGGCGTAGCTGACTCCCTCGATGTCGGTTGATCGAACCGTCGTATTGACGTTGAAGACGCCCGGCGCGGTCTCAATCAGTTCGACTGCCAGTACCTCGGGACAGTCGACTGCACCCAAAGGCGACGTCGTTGCAGGCGACGTCGTCACGGGGGTTGTCGTCGCCGGCTCCGGGTCGGCGGGAGCGGCGCTCTGCAGCGTCGTTGTCGCCGAGGTCGCCGGTTCCTCGCTGGAGCCACAAGAGGATGCCACAAGAACGAACCCGATGATTATGAGCCCGAGTGAGTAACTGCGGTTGTTTCGCTCCAAGATTGCCACGTCACCCTCCCACATCGAGAACGGTCAGTTCGGACCCGGGACAAGTCAGCTGTACCTCGACACCTGCCGCGTTGTCGTTGAGGGCGCGACATGCCTGGTCAACTCGCAGTTGGGCGTCGGCGTACGAGGATGCCGCCAAGACACTCCCCAGAGCCTCCAAATCGGCCGCAGACTGCAGCAAGGCGACCGTCGCCGGACCGCTTTGAGCCCAGTTGGCAAATGCATCGACGAACTCGGCGTGCCGAGTGGCGATGAGCTTCGGTGGAACCAAGACATCGACCCGGTCTCCGAATACCTCCAGCTGGGCGATGTGGGCTTCAATGATTGTCTGCATTTTCGTCCGACTCACGGAGACGATCTCTTCGAGAGCCCGATCCGCAGCACCTGGAACTGACACGTCGATTGCCGCCACCAGCGACTCGAGTTCGCTCTCCAACTCGGTGGCAAATCGGTCCGTCAAATCCCTGGTCGCCAAATCGAGGCGGGCCAGTTCGTTCTCGACGGCCGGAAAATAGTCCGCTGCAGCCAGGGGCGGCGCCGAACCGCACGCCACGGTGAGCGAGGCCACGAGCAGCGCCAGGGCGCTAATTCTCCGCAAGGCCCGCCTCGACCGCTCGGAACTGCGTCCGGTAGAGCTCGGCGTACAAGCCGCCGTGGGCCAACAGCTCGTCGTGGGTGCCCTGCTCGACGACGCTCCCCTGGTCGAGCACAACAATGCGATCGGCGGAGAGAATCGTCGACAAACGATGGGCTATCACCAGCGAGGTGCGCCCCTGCATCACCGTCTCCAGAGCATCCTGGATCATCAGCTCTGACTGCGCATCCAGGTGCGAAGTCGCTTCATCGAGGATGAGGATGCGTGGATCCTTGAGGATGACGCGGGCGATGGCCATCCGTTGCTTCTCTCCACCGGACAACCGATAGCCGCGTTCGCCAACCAGGGTGTCGTAGCCCTGAGGTAGGGAGTCGATGAACTCGGCGATGTTCGCCGCCTCCGCGGCGGCTCGAATCTCCTCGGGGGTGGCGTCCTGGCTGGCGTAGCTGAGGTTGGCTCCGATCGTGTCATGGAACAGATAGG
Source organism: bacterium (assembly GCA_024226255.1). GTDB lineage: Bacteria > Actinomycetota > Acidimicrobiia > Spongiisociales > UBA5794 > JAHEJX01. The sequence continues at coordinate 37,679 of JAAELU010000422.1, forward strand.
ACTCCTGGGTGACTACCCCGATGCCCCTGGCAAGTTCGAGTAGGTCCCATTCGCGGACATCGTGCCCGTCGACCAACACCGCCCCGGAGGTGACGTCATAGAGGCGGGGTACCAAGTATGTGGTGGTGGTCTTGCCGGCGCCCGACGGGCCGACAAGAGCGACAAGTTCACCCGGCTCGACCTTGAAGGAAACCTCCGTCAGCGCCAAGGCCTCGGATGTTGGCCGGGGCGGACCATCGTCGCCTTCGGTCACGCCGCGCATCGTGAAACGCTGCACTGACTCGAGACCACCGGTGTTGCCGGCGGCATATGAGAAAGAGACGTCGCGGAACTCGACGGATCCCCTGACCGACTTCATCGTGATCGGCTCGGCCGGCTGGCTCACGTCGAGCGGAAGATCAAGCACCTCAAAAACCCGCTCGAACGAAACAAGTGACGTGGCAAATTCAACCCGTGCATTCGAGAGGCCGGACAGTGGCCCATAGAGCTGGCCGAGATAGGCCGAAAGGGCAACAAGGGTTCCGACGGTCAACGACCCGTTGATGACCATGACAGCGCCGGCCCAGAATACTGCGGCGGTGCCGATCGCGCTGGCGAGCCCCAGAGCCATGAAGAACCAGCGCCCAATGATCGCTTGGCGCACGCCAAGGTCCCGAACGCTCCCGGCGTTGCCGGAGAAGCGTGTCTCCTCGTAGCCGATTCGCCCAAACAGCTTGACCAACAGCGCCCCGGAAACGCTCAGGGTCTCTTGCATGTGGGCGGTCATCTCAGCGTTGTGCTCCATCTGGCTGCGCCGGACCTTCCGCAGCATTCGCCCCACCCGGCGCGAAGCAATGATGAACAGTGGCAGGATGGCCACCGCCAGCAACGTCAGCTTCCACTGCAGCTGGAGCATGACGACAAGAACGGCCACTACCGCAATGAGGTTTGAGACCAGAGTCACAAAGGTTCCTGTCACGGCCTGTTGGGCGCCAACAACGTCATTGTTGAGCCGGCTCATCAGCTCGCCCGTGCGAGTGGAAGTGAAAAAGCCGAGGGACATTCGCTGCAAGTGGACATAGAGCTGGCGGCGCAGATCGAAGATGATTCCCTCGCCGATGAACGCGGACGCCCACCGTTGTAGCACGCCCACGGCACCGCTCACGAGTGGCACCACCACCATGGCCAGACCAAGCCGAGTCACCCAGCCCATGTCCTCTGCCGGGATGGCTCCGTCGATGAGGGAGCGCATCAGTAGCGGCGGCACCAAGCTGAGGCCGGTGATGATCAGGATCGTGACCAGAACCAATGCGATCAGCGTTCGATAGGGGCCTCCATAACCGATGACTCGTCGCAGCAAGGCGCGATCGACCTCAGGACGATCCTGTCTTTCGTCGTAGCGGACGTACGACCACCAACCACCGGAATGGATAATGTCAGCCTCCTGGGACTTCAGCGTCCCGAGCTTAGGTGAGCCCTGCGACGTCGCTCACGTTGATGGCGGGATCTGCGAAGCGAGGCTGACGGTTGATTCGGCCATCTGCCAACAGAGTTCGTCGTTGACACCCGTACGGCAGAACAACTCGTACCGATATAGGCCCGCGGTCCAACTCAAGCTCAACCCGGCGTCGACAATATCGGCAACGATGCCGTCGATGCGGAACTCTCCAGCCTCGCCGACCCGCAACACCGCCAGGCTGGCGTCTTGGATGCTGTACGGCTCGACGGGCCACAGCCCGAACGCCGCGGAGGACTCCACGTCGATCGTGGCCGAGGCGGTGTCGAAATTGAGCTGACTAGTGACAAATCGCACGTCTTCGGGCACGACGCCCGGAAAAGCGACATTGGGCAGAACCTGCAGAATCTCCCTGCGGCTCGCCTGGTGCGATCGCTGATGTGGATTCCGCTCCCAAACCTTGGCGACGACATAGTTCTTTTCGCCGGCGGCTTCACCTTCGATGCCGTCGTTCCACCACGTCAGGTCGGCCGAAATCACGACCCCCAACGTCCTCTGCTCGTCGACCCGGATCGGAATCGTTGACGTGGTGGACAAGTCACCGAGCACGGCATCCTGAGACCGAGTCCCGACGCCGTCGAGCAGCCCGCCATCACCGCAGGCAGCCGCCAGCACTACGAACGCGCAGAGGGCGGCGACGCGGAACCACAATCGATCGAATCTGGAAACAGCCACCAGACCAGGTTACCGGCGCTGCCGCACAAGTCAGCTGTATCGGACCGAGCGGCACTGGGTAATGTGCTCCCCCCGTGACTCGCCGCATCTCTCTCGTGACCGACTCCTATCTCGCAATACCCGGACTCGACACGACCCTGGCCCGGGCGCTGCTTCAAGCCGTCTCCGCCGGAGAGGTCGGCGAGACGTTCCGGCTCTACTCACCAGGCCACGTTATGGCGTTCGGAAAGCGCGACGCTGTCGGGCCTGGCTTTGCTGAGGCAGCCGAACTGGCCAGACAACACGGGTATACGCCTCTGGTGAGACTTGCCGGGGGGCGGGCGGCCGTCTTCCACGAGTCCACGTTGGCATTCGGGTGGACTCTGCCGATCGCCAATCCGCGCCAAGGCATTCAGGAGCGATTCGAAGAGGTGTCCTCGCTACTGGTACGTGCCTTCGCCCGACTGGGAGTCACCTCCTCGATCGGAGAGATCCCGGGCGAGTACTGCCCTGGGAGATTCAGTGTCCATCATTCCGACAATGCCAAGGTGATGGGGGTGGGCCAACGCCTGGCCCAAAAGGCGGCCCACGTCGGTGGAGTGGTTGTCGTCGACAATGCGACAGCAATCAACGAGGTTCTCGAACCGGTCTATGGCGCTCTCGGTGTCGAGTTCGCTCCGAGCGCGACAGGAGCTTTGACCGACATCGCGCCGGCGTTGACGGTGACAGCAGTCGCCGCCGCCGTTGTCGCTGAGCTCGAGGATGTCGGTGAAGTTGGCGCGGCGACGCTCACCAGCGCACTGATTCACCGCGGCCGAGAATTGCTTCCGGATCACCTAGTTGGGGCCGCCTCCTTGTAGCCGGTCCGACACGGACTTAGCCTCTGGATCGATATGAAGAACGTTCTGGTGGTTCACGGACCCAATCTGAATCTGCTGGGGACCCGCGAGCCCGAGATCTACGGCTCGACATCCTTGGCCGAGCTCGAGCACCAGATAGCTGGATGGGCGGCAGAACTCGATTTGGAGTGTTCCTTCTTCCAGAGCAACCACGAGGGCGCCCTCATCGACACGATCCACGACGCTCGCGGATCAGTGGATGCGGTGCTGATCAACGCTGGAGCGCTCACCCACTACAGCTACGCCCTGTACGACGCGCTGGCTGCGGTGGACAAGGTGACCGTTGAAGTTCACATTTCCAACATCCACGCCCGCGAGCCATGGCGCCACAACTCGGTGACGGCTGTTGCTGCAGATCACATAATTTATGGACGCGGTCTGCGCGGCTACCAAGACGGGCTGCGTCGCATCGTCGCCAGCGGGACCTCCCCGTACCAGCGGTTCACCTACGGGGCGGATACGTCACAGTACGGGGAGCTGCGGGTGCCGCAAGGAGATGGGCCGCACCCGGTCGCGGTGCTGCTTCATGGTGGATTCTGGCACGATGTGTGGACACTCGACCTGATGGATGGCATAGCCATCGACCTGGTGGAACGTGGATGGGCAGCGTGGAACGTCGAGTATCGCAGAGTGGGAGCAGGCGGCGGTTGGCCGACCACGATGAATGACGTAGCCGCCGCTTTCGAGTTCGTCGCGTCGATCGCCGACGACCAGAATCTCGACCTGGCCCGGCTGGCGGCCGTCGGCCATTCGGCCGGTGGTCAGCTGGCGTTGTGGAGTGCCGGCCGAGCTGGTGCCACGGTGATCCCTCAGCAAGTAGTAGCGCTCGCCCCCGTGACCGATATGGCAGATGCATTCGATCGAGACCTCGACGCAGGCGCCGTGGAGAGATTTCTGGGGCGCTCCCCCGTGACCGACCCCGAACGCTACGCCGCCACGTCTCCGGTGTCCCTATTGCCGTTGGGTTGTCGCCAGCTGTTGGTCCACGGCGCGGCCGACGACCGCGTGCCTTTGACTCCGTCGCTCGCTTACTTCGAAACAGCGCGAGCTGCCGGCGACGACGTGACGCTGCATGCCACAGAGGACACGGACCACTTCGTCGTCATCGATCCCCGCTCGTCCGAGTGGCAAGCCGCCGCCGAATGGCTGGCGGATTAGGAGTCTCCTAGCGGGCCAGCCGGCCGATCCGAGTCAGTCCGTCCACCAGATCTTCGTCGCCAAGAGCGAAGGAGAAACGGGCGTACCCCGGTGCGCCAAATGCTTCACCTGGCACGAAGGCAACCTTGGCTTCATCGAGAATGAGGGCCGCCAAGTCGAGGGTGGTGGAAACTGACTTCCCATTGGACAGCGGGCGATTGAGCATGCCGCTCATGTCCGGGAAGGCGTAGAACGCACCTTCGGGTTCGACGCAGGAGACACCGGGGATGTCGTTCAGCATCCGGTGCATCGTTTGGCGGCGCCGATCAAAAGCCGCCTTCATCTCGTTGACCGCATCGAGGCTCCCCGACACCGCGGCCAGGGCGGCGCGCTGCGCCACATTCGACACATTCGATGTCACGTGTGACTGCAGCCGGATCGCAGCCTTGGCGGCTGCATCAGGAGCAGCCATCCACCCCACTCGCCAACCGGTCATGGCGTATGTTTTGGAGACTCCGTTGAGCACGACGCACCGATCTCTGATCGCGGGTGCCACAACCGGCATCGAGGCATGGACTGCATCTCCGTAGACCAGGTGTTCGTAGATCTCATCAGTCATCACCCAAATGCCGCGCTCAGCAGCCCAATTGCCGATTGCGGCAATCGCCTCAGGCGGGTAGATCGCCCCGGTCGGATTCGACGGCGAGACGAAGATCAGCATCTTGGTGCGCTCTGTTGTTGCCGCTTCGAGTTGCTCGACGGTTGCCTGGAATCCGCCGGCGGCGTCAGTCGCCACCATGACCGGAGTTCCGCCGGCGAGGGCGATCGCCTCCGGATACGACACCCAATAGGGAGCAGGCAGCAGAACCTCGTCGCCGGGATCCAGCAGCACCTGGCACGTTGCATATACCGCGTGCTTGCCGCCATTGGTCACGACCACCTGGCTCGGTGAGATCTCGTAGCCCGAATCACGCTTTGTCTTGGATGCGATTGCCTCGCGGAATTCCGGGAGGCCCGCAGCGGGCGTGTAGCCATGATTGCGCCGATCTCGCGCGGCTTCGATTGCGGCTTCCACTATTGGTGCCGGCGTGGGGAAGTCAGGCTGGCCGACGCCAAAGCCAATAACGCTGTGGCCTTCGGCCTTCAGGGCGTTAGCGCGACCGGTGATGGCAAGCGTTGCCGACTCAGCGATTGCTTCGACCCGCTGCGACAGTCCCGAACTCGACGGTTCGCTCATTGTTGTTACTCTCTTCGCCGGACAATGTAACTGGTCAAACCCAACCCTAACCCTTGGCAGGATCATGACGGCTCTCCCGGATATCACTCTCCCCATTGACCTCATACCAAGTGACGGGCGCTTCGGGTCGGGACCCTCGAAGGTCTTGACATCGAGCCTCAGCGGACTGGCCGATACGGGAACGACCCTGATGGGAACGAGCCATCGGCGTCCAGCGGTCCGCGCGGTGGTCGCCTCCATCCAGGATGGCCTTCGCGAGATGTACAGCCTCCCCGACGACTACGAGGTGGTTCTCGGCAACGGTGGGGCAACGGCGTTTTGGGATGCTGCCGCCTTTGGTCTGATCGAGCGGCGCAGCCAACACGTTGCCATCGGCGAGTTCTCGTCCAAGTTCGCCAAGGTCATCGCTGGTGCGCCTCACCTCGAAGCCCCTGACGTCATTGAAGCCGACTATGGACAGTCGGCGGCACTGCGAGCAGATGCCTCCGTCGACGCCTATGCACTCATCCACAACGAGACCTCCACCGGAGTACGGTTGCCGGTCGAACGTCCCAACGGGGCGAACGGACTCGTCCTCGTCGACGCCACGTCGGCTGCTGGAGCTGTGGCCGTCTCCAATCCCGACTATGACGTCTACTACTTCTCGCCGCAAAAGGCCTTCGGTGCCGACGGCGGTCTATGGCTGGCGGTGTGCTCACCTGCCGCAGTCGAACGCATTGAATCTCTAGCTGCCTCGGATCGCTGGATTCCACCATTCCTGAGTCTCAAGATCGCTTTGGACAATTCCCGCAAGAACCAGACCAACAACACACCCGCCATCGGAACGCTGTATCTCGTTGCGGCACAGATTCAGATGATGATGGCCCACGGTGGTCTCGATTGGGCTATCGCCCGCTCCGAGCGATCGTCGGCAACGCTCTACAGCTGGGCCGAATCGAGCGAAATCGCAACGCCATTCGTCGCCGACCCGGCGGCCCGGTCAGCAACGACCGTGACGATCGACCTGCACGACTCGATTGATGCAGATACGGTCGAAGCGGTCCTGCGGGCCAACGGGATCGTCGACACGTTCGGCTATCGCAAGCTGGGCCGCAACCAGCTGCGGATTTCATGCTTCCCGAACGTGGAACCCGAGGACGTCGAGAAGCTGACTCAGGCCATCGAATTCGTGGCCCAGAACCTCTAGCCGGCCCCTCCCCAACCTGCGTAGATCAGCGCCAATACTGGCCGAAATCTACGCAAGACCGAACGCATGACGCAATGCCGGCACTGTGACGTCATCGAGCGTCATGAGATCCCGCCGGTAGGCCGCCACTGTGTGCGACGACTTCTTAGCGGCCTTGAGCGAGCTTAGAAACTGGCTGAACGCCTCGGTGAGGTAAAGGTCGGTCATCGCGGGAAGGGAGAAACATGTGGTGCACAATGTGCCGCCGTCGTTCCGCCCTGGTATGAGCCCTACTTGCCAGGGATAGGGCGGCGGCGGGTGCGAAGTCGCTCTGACGGGCTGAGGGCGCCGGAGCAAATGCTTTCCGCGAGTTGAATCCCGCTCTACATGGCGCCGCATTGTCGCCCCGTGAACGATTCCGACGTACGGCTCGCGGTGAGCGCTGCTGTTCAGCATCTTCTGCGGCTCCGGACCCGTGACTATCCGCAGCGAGTGTTCTTCGCCGAATCCGACGTAGGCGTATGCCGCCCAAGAGGGATGAGGTGCTTCGGCTTGAGATTGGCAGGCAAAACATCAAAGGCGGCCCGTCCGTTCGGGCGATTGGTTGGCTTGGCGTTTGCGATCGTTGCGACGTTGGCAATCCTCGGCAAACTCACCCAGGGCGGTGAACGGATCTGCCCTCGCCGCAGCGGTGACAGTCGGGATGCTTCTCGGAGGTGAGTCGACGTACTAACTGATCTTTCGTTTCGCTTTGCCGGCCTCTCGGGCCAAATCAGGGCGAGCGGCGAAGCCCTTCGGTCGGTGTAGGTCGCCGGAGGCGAGCTTTCACCCACTCGCTGCTCCAGGTCCTCTAGACGGCTGACCACGTCCCTTTGCAGGTTCACCGAATGGAAGACGATGAGTGGTGCGATGCCGCGACCACGTACCAGCTTGCTCGCCAGGTGTCTGATTCGGAGATCTTCGCGTACACAGGCTCAGCTCATCTGTTCACAGATGCCTCGCTGACTGAGTACCAACCACGTATGGCGCGGTTGGCGATCGAACGCGCGGTCGACCTCTTTGATCGCATCGATCGAGCATCCACCGCAGACAGGTAGGCCATGCTATCGATGTCTGGCTCAAGGCTTGTGGCCAGGCATGGCGGCATCATTGCGGTGATGGATCGGCTTGCCGGGTGATGTGTGACGGCGGATAGTCTCCGCCAACACACACCGTATCCAGCTCGAGCCAGCCGGAGTATCCCCGAACAAACCCGACCAGCCGCAGCAACCCAGCGCCAACTTCTGAACTTGTCGCGTGTTGACATGTACCAGTCGGGTTCGAGTGGGTTTGGTTGGCCTCTTGATATGCCGGTGTGGCCGTTCTGGAGCTCAGTTTGCAGCCTCGACGTGTTGCTTGAGATCGACCAGGATGCCGCCAAAGGTTTTGGTCATCCGTCGCCGCAAGATCGGGCTGAAAGCGGCGAACGGTCCGACGAAGTCGAAATCGATCTCGAAGGTAACGGTGCTGGTGTTCTCGCCCTCGGCTGCGACCGATTGGATGTCCTGCGCCCGCCGGATAATCCTTGGCAGCCCGGTACCCTCGAAGGTGAGCGATCGATCTTCGTCGGAGAAGGCGGTAATCACCTCGACCACTTTGACCTTGGTCATCGTTTCGCGGCCCGGCACGGGTGCTGCCGCCGGCACAGTAAACGAGGCTGGCACTTCTTTCTGGCTGATTGCACGGGAACTCTTGACGAATGTCGCCCATTCAGCGATATCGGCGAATTGAGTTCCGAGTACCTGCCAGACCGAATCGGCTGGTGCGTTGATGCGTTGTTCGAGTAGTAGATGCATTGGGTCTCCTTCCAGGCCATATGGGTTTCAGGTTTGTACGGCTTGGGCGTAGGCATCGATGATGGCCGCGGCTGCATCCTCTGGTGCGTCTTCCTGGAAAAAGTGGCCGGCATCTGGGAGCTTGACCCAGTGGGCGTCCGGCCATTTCTCTTCCCATCTCTTCAGAAATGACTTAGAGGCAAGGATTCTGTCCCTCATACCAACGATGAAGAGCATGGGGCGGTCAGGTAGGTTTGCTTCGATTCGCTCTTCGAGATCACGCAGCCACGCTTCCTCGCCCGTGATGGCTGCCGGAAATACGGCGTGCCCGATGCGTGACTCGGGCGTTGGCGCCGTTTCAACATAGTGAGCGAAGGCCGCATCGCTGATCGGTGCCTGGAGTAGGGCCTTCATGATGCGCCGGACAAACAGGTTGCGTTGCATGATCTGGCGTTGGACGAATCCGAGACCTGTGATCTTGCTGAAGATGCGTTGACCGGGATGATCAGCTGGCCAGGCGAAGGTGTTCCCAATGATCAACCCAGTGAAACGCTCGGGACTGCGCGACGCAACGTCAAGGCCGATCGGCCCTCCCCAGTCCTGTCCGAGCATGAGCGAGTCTTGAAGGTCAAGAAACTCGACCAATTCGGTGATCACTTTGCTGTGAGCTGAGGGCAGGTAGCTGTAGCCCGCTGGATGCGCGGACAATCCAAAACCTGGATAGTCGATGGCAACGCATCGAAAATGGGGGCTCAGCAGTGGGATCATCTTGTGATAGAGGAAGCTCCAATCCGGGTTCCCGTGCATGAGCAACAAGGGTCGTCCTTCGCCCTCATCGATGTAATGAATCGGGCCCACGGAACTCTCGAACCATCGAGAGGTAAACGGATACAGAGTCGGGTCAGGTGTGAAAGCTATGCGCGTGTCCATCATCTCACCGCTCGGTTACTTGGGCGCTGGCGGGGAGGCTTTGGCTGCGGCGATGATGCTGAGACGTCGAAGGCCGCATCTCGGTGTGGTATCCCGAGTTGGTATTCAGGGCTGTCGAAGACGCCTCGCACCGTTTCCTCATCAGGAAAGTCCATGACCAGGACCTGTTCGGGTCCACCATCGCCAGCGAGCTGACCGAGTCGATCGTACTGAGCATTGATCGTCCCGCCCGCGCCGAACAGGAGCTTGCCGGCAATGCCAACGTAGGCGTTGTAGTCAGAATCGGAGTCAGGGCGGCGGGTTCCGACAACGATGGGTTGTACAGAAATGTTGGATTCCTTTCGCTGTTTTACACTAGACAGTGTAGAACTTTACACGTAATATACACCGTATGGTGCAAAAGGCAAGCCCTCAAATTGGGCGACCGACTGAGTATGACTCCGCCAAGGTGATCGCAGCCGCTGTCCGAGCATTTTGGGTGGACGGATACGAATCGACGACGCTCAAGAATCTTGAGACAGCGACGGGTGTCGACCGCTCGACGCTGTACAACAGCTTCGGTGGGAAGCGCGGTCTCTACGATTTGGCAACCGACGCCTATCTCGACGGTGCACGACAGAACCTGTTCGAGCCGCTGCATCACGGAACAGCCGACGGGCTTGGCGACATTCTTGACTTTCTCGCGAGACTGCAAGCAGGTCTGACTTCCGAGGATGCTATTCCCGGTTGTCTCATCGTCAACGACATGGCTGCACTCAGCAATCCAGAGGCTTCAGCCCGTTACCTCGAAATGCTCAATACGGGTCTTGAGCTCGCACTGGAACGCTCCTCCAGTTCCGCCAGACTCGACCGCGCAAAGATCAAACAACGCAACGATTTTCTGAGTGTCGCCGTGCTAGGGGTGAACTTGATTAGTCGCAATGCTGCGCCGAATTCGGATGTCGGCAGCATCATTGATGGTGTAATGGAAGAAGTGCGTTCATGGGAGGCCGCAACGCCTAGGTACGCCAGCGAGTGACGACCGCGGTCCGTTGTGCACTTGACGGCGGCGAGCCGGGTGCATTGACGATGGAGAGCCTTCCCGAAGCAGCCGCGGTTGTTCTCATGCCGGTTGAGACCTACGGCGCATCCGGTCGTTGGCTCAGGATGTCGTGCGCGGCTTCGAGCGCCTCGAGCCGCAGCGCGGTGAGCTGAGCCAGGTCGTCTGCGTAGGTGTCCAGTGTTTCTTGGTGAGTCTGGTCGAATAGCTCGGTCGCGAGATCATCTTATTAGTCCCGCCCCAGGTAGCGCCGGCGCTGCGGCCACGGAGGTACAATAAAGCCCCCAAAAACAATAAAGGACAATAAAAGGGGGTGGGGCATGGTTGAGCGAAATCCTTTCTCACCAACGTTCGGGGCGTCGCCACCGGTGCTGGCTGGACGCGACGAGATCCTCGAGGACGTCGACGATGCCCTTGAGACTGGACCTACCCATCCGGACTACACGACGCTGTTCATTGGTGTCCGTGGCGCCGGAAAGACGGTCATGCTGAACGCGGTCGAGGATCTTGCCCGCCAGCGTGGGTGGTTGGCGATATCGGACAACGCTTCCCCGACCGGTTTCGTCGGTCGGCTCACAACCTCCGTGGCTCATCTCCTGGAGGAACACGGCACACCGGAAAAAGATCCGCGTTTCAAGGGTGTGACAGCAGCCGGTTTCGGCGTCGAGTTTGAGCTGGATCCCAGCACGGACACTGCCCAGAGCTTCCGGGCGCTGCTCACAGAACTCGGACGTGTTCTTGACCAACGCGGCACCGGCCTCATCATTACGCTCGATGAATTCCAAAGCGGTGACCTCGACGAGATCCGGCAGTTCGGGGCGGTGCTCCAGCACGTGACCCGTCGTGAGCAACTGCCCGTTGCGTTCGCCGGGGCGGCCCTGGCGCAGATTGAGGAGACCCTACTCAGCGACGACGTGGCGACATTCCTGCAGCGATGCTCCCGATACGACATAGACCGGCTCGATCCTCAAGCCACAGAATTTGCGATCGCAGGCCCGATCCAACAACGTGGAGGGACCATCGACGAGCAAGCACTCACGACGGCTGTCGAGGCAACGTCAGGGTACGCATTCATGGTGCAGCTTGTCGGGTTCTACAGCTGGAAAGCTGCGCCCGATCCTACGGCTGTCGTCACTGCCGACGATGTGGCAGTCGGTATCGCCGAAGCGGAACGACGCATTGGGCGACTGGTCCTCGCGCCAACCTGGCGGAGTCTTTCCGACGTCGATCGACGATTCCTGATAGCAATGGCCCGCGACGACGGACCGTCTCGGATCACAACAGTCGCCGAACGTCTCGAGGTGGACAACGGATACGCCGGCGTGTATCGCCACCGGCTTATCAAAGCGGGCATGATCATCGCAGCCGGCAAGGGGCGTATCGACTTCGCTCAGCACTCCACGCGCCAATGGCTCCGCAACGAAGCCGCCTACCTAGCTGCAAACTTCCCCGACGACTGAGCATTGTCGGCCGGACGGTGCGCTGATGGCGTTCAGGACGGCCAACAGGCCCCCAGGGGGGACGAGGCAACATCCTGTCCAAAAACGAGCAGACCCCCTGTAGGTCTCGACGTTCAGCCGGTCGCCATCTTTCGAATCGCGTCGAAGAGGTTCTCTTCCTGGGTGAACAAGTTGTGTTCGACCCGGGCGCCCTCAGTCATCGGCTGGGGACTCTTGAAGTAGTAGTTCAGGAACTCCTGGATTCCACCACGGCCCTTGCGGTTCGCCAGATCCAGCAGGCGAGCTAGATCGAGCACGATCGGCGCCGCCAGGATGCTGTCACGACATAGGAAGTCGACCTTGATCTGCATCGGGTAGTCGAGCCAACCGAAGATGTCGATGTTGTCCCAACCCTCTTTGTCGTCTCCACGCGGCGGGTAGTAGTTGATCCGCACCTCGTGGGTGATGTCGCCGTATAGGTCGGCATTCTTCTCGGGTTCGAGGAGCGAGTCGAGCACACCGAGCTTTGAGACTTCCTTCGTCTTGAAGTTGTCCGGATGATCGAGCACGAGCCCGTCGCGGTTGCCGAGGATGTTCGTTGAGAACCAGCCACGGATACCGAGGCGGCGCGACTTCAACCCGGGAGCCAGGATGGTCTTCATCAGAGTCTGGCCGGTCTTGAAGTCCTTGCCGATGATGGGAACACCGTGCAGCTCAGCCATCTCGACCAGTGCCGGAATGTCAACAGACAGGTTGGGAGCGCCATTGGCATATGGCACGCCGGCGCGAATCGCCGCGTACGCGTATACCTGGCTCGGGGCGATGGCAGGATCGTTACTCTTGAGGCCCCGCTCGAAGGACGCCAGATCAGCATGGACCTCGGTCGGCTCGAGATAGGCCTCGGTCGAACCGCACCACACCATTACGAGGCGCTCGCCGTTGGCCCGGAAGGACTCGATGTCGTCAACGAGTTGATCCGCCATCTCCATCAGGTTGTCGCCCTGCTTGATGTGATCGGCGTCGGCGAGGGCCTTCACCCAGACCGGATCGAATACACCCGGAAGCGGCTTGATGGCGCGCAATTCGGATTCAATGGCGGCGAGGTGCAGCGGGGACAACACTCCCGACCGGGCAGCTACATCGTATGCCGACTCGTCGTAGACATCCCACGCGCCAAACTCGATGTCGTCGAGGCTCGTCACGAGGTCAGTGACCGGGACTCCGTCGATGTCGCCATACTCGGTCAACGAGCCGATCGGCTTGGCGAGTCCCTTGCGCGACAGGATGATTCCCGCAATGAGGGTGGTCGACACGGCACCGAGGCCGGGGGTGAGGATGCGCAGCTTGCCTGCTGGAGCGTTGCTCATTTGTGAACCTTTCGAAGCGCTAGATCAGAACGCTATCCGATCGCATTTGTGCAGACAAGCACAACTATCTGATGTAAACTATAAGTTAATCTGATGAAACGCCCTGATCGATTCCAACTCGAAGGCCTCACCCTCCAGCAGCTGCGCTATTTCAACGCGGTCGCCGAGGGCGAGACGTTTGCCGATGCCGCCGACATCATCGGAATCTCGCAGAGCGCTCTCTCTCAGGGCATCGCCCGGCTGGAGCAAGTTGCGGGCGCCCGCCTGCTCGAACGCGACGGTCGGCGGCGGCGCCTGACCGACACCGGAGCGCTTGTCGCCGCCTATGCCCGCCGAGTGCTGGGTGAAAGCGAGACGCTGGCCAGTGATCTGGACTCTCACCGCGACGGCTCGGCCGGGCGGCTTCGTGTCGGAATGATCGACGCCGCGGCGTTGTACTTGTTTCGGGAACAGATCGCTGACTTTCAGCAGACTCATTCGGCGGCCGCGTTGTCAATCACGGTTGCCGCTTCGTCCGTACTGGAGCAGCGACTCGTCGACTTTCGCGACGACGTTGCAATCCTCATCGGCCCTACCGAGCGGGTGACGGCTATCCCTGTGCTCACTGAACAGATGCACCTGTACGGAACCGGCCAGGACCCGAACGCAGGTCAATGGGCTCTGTACCCCTCCGGTTCGCGTACCCGAGACGCGATTGACCTGGGGTTGGCCGCTAGAGGCATACAGACGCGGGTCGCGGTCGAAAGCGCCAATCCGGCCGTGCTGCGCGAATTGGCCTTGCTGATCGGAGGTTTCACCGTCCTGCCCGAGTCGGTGGCGGCTGCAGCGCTTGGACTCCCCCGCGTCGAATCGGACGTCGCCGCCCGCCCGATCGTCGCCGCGGTGCGCTCCGCAGCTGCCCCAAGCACCTTGGTTGAGACCTTCATCGCTGGCCTCCATATGTAGTCGGCGAGACCCGGCCGCGCCCAGTTAGTCTCCACCGGGTGAAGAAGCTTCTCATCTTGCGCCACGCCAAGTCCGACTGGTCGGCGGGTCTTGCCGACCGTGATCGACCGCTCAACGCTCGTGGGCACCGCGCCGCGCAAACCATGGGCAGAGTTCTGGCGCGTATGGGAGAGGCGCCCGACTTGGTCATCTCTTCGACCGCGGCGCGAGCGGCAACGACTGCGCAGCTGGCGATTGAGAGTGGCCAGTGGGATTCTGCGATCCGCTACACCGACGATCTCTATGCAACCTCCGTTCGCGGGGCGCTCGAGGTGCTGATGGGAGCCGACCCCGCGGCCGCGTCTGTGATGCTCGTCGGCCACGAACCCACTTGGTCGTCGCTGGTTGCACAGCTCACCGGAGGTTCAGTCGCCATCAAGACCGCCACCGTCGCCGCGATCGAGCTGTACGTTCGTGATTGGGCGGACGCCTCCGACGCTCACGGAGAGTTGCTGTTTCTCTTGCAACCACGCACAATCTCCCGGCTCATCGAATAGCTCCAGCAAGGAATCCCATGATCGACCTTCGTTCCGACACGGTCACCCAACCCACGGCAGGGATGCGCCAAGCTATGGCGGCCGCCGAGGTCGGCGACGATGTGTACCACGATGACCCGACCGTTCTGGAGCTGGAGTCGACGGTGGCTCAACTCCTCGGCAAAGAGGACGCTGTCTACGTGCCCACCGGCACCATGTCCAACCAGATCGCCCTGCGTACCCACACCCAGCCTGGTGACACCGTGCTTGCCGCTGCCGATGCCCACATCGACAGCCACGAACTTGGCGCCGCCAACGCTCTTGCCGGGTTGACCATCCGCCAGCTTCCGGGAGAGCGTGGCACCTTTGAGGCGCACCAAGTCACCACGGCCTTTCCGGACCCACCGGCATCGATGCCCGCTCATCTGTTCCAGCCGGTGACTCTCGTGGCCTGCGAGAACACTCACAACGGAGCGGGAGGCACTATCTGGCCACTCGAACGACTCAACGCGGTAGCTACGGCGGCCCACATTGGCGGTGCTGCCGCTCATCTCGACGGTGCCCGTCTGTGGAACGCTTCGGCCGCGTCTGGCGTCAGCGAAGCCGCCTACGCCGCCGGATTCGACACGATCAGCGTCTGTTTCTCGAAAGGACTTGGCGCCCCCGTGGGATCTGCCCTGGTTGGTTCGAAGGATTTCATCGGCCGCGCCCGACGTTTCAAGCAGATGTACGGCGGTGGGTTCCGACAGGCCGGAGTGATCGCGGCCGGAGCCCTACACGCCCTCACCAACCAGCGGGAACGACTCGTTGAAGACCATGCCAAGGCCAGCCGCTTGGCAGCCGGACTGGCGGAGATGCCCGGAATCGACCTCGAGGCCGACCACGTCGAAACCAACATCGTTTATTTCGACGTGACTGTCCTGCTTGCTGCCCAGTTCTGCGACAGGATGTATGCCGCAGGTGTTGCCATGTTGCCGATGGGCCCGACGCGAATTCGGGCCGTGGCCCATCTCGGGGTGACAATGTCGGGAATCGACGAGACGCTCGAAGCAGCTGCAGCCGTACTCAGAACCTAGGTCGCGACGTCGGCACTGATCTCGATGTGAACCATCATTTCATTGGCCAGTGGTTCCAGCGATGCAAGCAGATCACTGGCAGATAACTCGTATGGCGAGTGCAGCAGGGCGCGCGCCCGGAACAACATCCCTCCACCCATTGGGGAGTCGCTTGTCTCGGTGCTCAGTTCCGCAATGCTCACACCGCTGCCGGCAAGAGCATGAGAGATGTCATGAATGATTCCGGGATGATCCGGGCCAACGAGCTCAAGTGACAGCTCTCGATGGGCCTGAGTTTCGGGCTGGTCATCAACCTCGTGGACTGTGATCTCAAGCCCGTCTCTGCACAGCGGCTCCAAGCCGGCCCTGACCGCTGCCACCTTGGAATCGACAACGCTGACCATGACCACTCCGGCGAACTTGCCGGCCAGCTCGGCCAGGTAGCTCTTGTCCCAGTTGCCGCCGTGCTTCGCGATCACCTCGGAAAGGGAATCCACAAGCCCAGCTCGATCGTCGCCATATATCGTCAGAACCATGGTTGCCATGGTCAAAGCCTAGGAGCTGGATGGCGGCCGCAGCGAACCCGCGTCGCGCCTAGCGGAAGTCGCGTGATCGAACCTCCAGAACCGGCCAGCCTTCAAAACGATGCGACACCAGATTGGTAACGCCGTCGCGATACTCGAGCACTCCCTCGATGACCATCCCAACGGACTTGCGAGCGATTTCGTAGTTGGCATCCCACACCGGTGGCAGTACCACCACATTGAGCAGGCCGGTCTCATCCTCGAGGTTGAGAAAGCGGACGCCATTGGCCGTGCTGGGGCGTTGCCGATGGGTGATGAGGCCGCCGACCCGCGCCTTGGTCCCATGTTTGCGGAGGTTCAGGGCGTCGCGGATAGTCATACATCCAGATTCGGTGAGCTCATCACGAATAAAGGACACGGGATGAGTGACAGAGATCGATGTTGACCACAGATCGGCTTGGACCTGCTCGAAGCGGTCCATACCGGCAATCTCAGGTGGACGAGCCCCGGGAGCGAGCGCCAACCTTCCCGGCCCTAGCTCGGCCAACGCCCCCGCCGCCCATATGCCCTCGCGTCGGTCGAGCTCAACAGACCGCAGCGCTCCGGAGGCAGCCAGGCCTTCCAGAGCGTCCAGCGGCAACCCAGTTCGTTGCGCCATATCCTCAGGCCCGCTAAACGCCCCACCGACCTGACGGGCGGCCTCGATCCGGGCGATCTCGGCATCACCGAGGTTGCGCACATATCGCAGCCCCAACCGGACCGCGACCGCGGCTCGAATTGAATCGTCGATGGCACCTCTTCCCCGCCGCCATTTCATCCCCAAATACTCCGCGATGTCATCGCGGTCGACCTGGATATGTTCGACCGTGCAGTCGTACTCGGAGTAGTTCACATCTGGCGGCAATACGAGCACACCGTGGTGCATTGCATCATTGACCAGGGTGTTTGGGGTGTAGAACCCCATCGGCTGGGCATTGAGCAGCCCCATCAGAAACTCGGCCGGCCAGTGATAGCGAAGCCAAGAAGCGGCGTAGACGATGTAGGCAAATGAAACCGAGTGCGATTCGGGGAATCCGAATGAGGCAAAACCTTGGAGCTTCTCCCAGATCTCTTCGGCGGCCGCACCGGTCACCCCATTGTTGGCCATGCCGGCGAATACCTCGTCGCGCAGCTCTGCCATGGCTTCGTCTGAGCGCTTGTGCGTCATAGCTTGACGGAGCCTGTCCGACTGGCCGGCACTGAACCCGGCACACAGCCGAGCCAGTTCCATCAGCTGCTCCTGGAAGACCGGCACCCCCAGTGTCTTGCGGAGTATCGGTTCAGCCCGGGGATGGGGATAGCGCACCTCTTCCTCGCCGTTACGACGCCGCAGATAAGGGTGGACCGAATGCCCCTGGATGGGACCGGGCCGGATCAGCGCCACCTCGACAGCCAGGTCATAGAAGGTCTTGGGCTTCATCCGCGGTAGCGTCGCCATCTGGGCTCGTGACTCCACCTGGAAGATGCCTACGGTGTCCGCCCGGGTCAACATGTCATAGATAACCGGTTCCTGCGGGATAGTCGCCAGATCAATGTCCACACCGTGGGCCTCCCTGATGGCATCGACCGATAGATGCAGGGCGTTCAGAGCCCCGAGAGCCAACAAGTCGAACTTGACGATCCCCATCGCGGCACAGTCGTCCTTGTCCCATTGCAGTACCGAACGATCCTCCATCCGACCCCACTCCATCGGGACTACCTCCCACAGCGGTCGCTTGGCAACGACCATGCCTCCAGAGTGGATTCCAAGGTGGCGGGGGAAGCCATCGAGACGCCAGCACACGTCGTAGATCAGCTCGCTGGTCAGACCCTCGGGTAGGTCAAGCTCGTCGCGCAACGTCTTCGGGCTACGACTATCGAGATACTTGGTGAGCGCATTGACTTGTGCCTGCGTGAGGCCGAATGTCTTCCCAACATCCTGGAGCACTGACCGTGCCCGATAGGTGATGACGTTCGAAACCATGGCGGCCCGTTCCCGCCCGTACCGGCTGTAGCAGTACTGAATCACCTCTTCACGACGCTCCGCCTCGAAGTCGATATCGATATCGGGTGGGCGACCCCGCTCCGAGGACAGAAACCGTTCAAAAGGAAGCTGCAGACGAATGGGGTCGACCCGAGTGAGGCCGATGCAACGACAGATAGCCGAGTCGGCGCCAGAGCCACGGATCTGGCAATAGATGTCGCGGCTCCGGGCAAACTGCACAATGTCCCACGCCACTAGGAAGAATCCGGCGAACCCGAGGTTCTCGATCACCCCCAGCTCGTGGTCGATCCGCTCAATGGCACGGGGATCGATTCCGCCAGGCCCGTCCCCCGGATAGACCCGGCGGGCACCGTCGATGGCCAACTGGCGAAGGTATTCGTCCTCAGTAGTGAACGCCCCCGGCATTGGGAAGTCAGGAAGCTGCGGTGACAGCAGATCGAGATCGAAGGCCAATTCTCTCCCCAGCTCGGCGGACCGTGACACCACCCCCGGATAGCGGGAGAATCGAACCGCCATCTCCTCCCCGCTGCGCAAATAGCGCTCGTCGGTGGCAGGGCGGAACCCATCGGCGACGTCGAGACTGCGTCTACCCCCGATCGCAGCCAGGACTTCCGACAGATCAGCCTCGGTCCGGGCAACGTAGTGAACATTGTTGGTCGCCATCGTCGGCAGACCCAGGCGACGGGCCACCTCAACCAGCAGATCATTGCGGGCGTCATCTTCCGGCATCGAGTGGTGCCACAGCTCCACATAGAGCCGATCACGAAAGACATCTCGCAACTGAGCTGCCGCCCGCAGCGCTCCCTCGAAATCACCCGCTTGAGCCGCTCTGGGCACTGCCCCCTGCCAACAACCGGTGAGCGCAACCAGGTTGCCATAACGGGATGCCGTCTCTAGCTCCGCGTAACTGTATTCAGGGGCGTCCTTGGCTCCGCGGTACTGCCCTTTAGTGACGAAATGGCTGATGGCGGCATAACCGGCCGGGTCTGGTGCCAGCAAGACCAGATGGTCGGTCGGCGGTTTCGACGTGGGTTTGGAACCGTGCATCCGCCGAATCCGGCCGCGCCGCGGTCTCTCGACAGGTGGTGTCGTCGGGACAGGCCGTTTGGTCTCTCGGGCCGCCTCGGCAAAGCCAAGCGGCATACCTATCTCGGTCCCGTAGACGACCGGCATCCCGACGCGCCGCGCGGCTTGGTGAACCTTGGCGGCTCCGCGGAAGCCGTCGTGGTCGACGACTCCGAGGGCCTCATAACCCAGCTCGGCGGCGCGGGCCACTAGCTCAAAAGGGTGCGAAGCCCCATCTAGGAAGCTGTAGTTCGTGTGGCAATGCAGCTCGGCATATTGGACGTGCGTCATAGGAGAGACACACTACATCGAACATATGTTCGATTGCTAGCCGGACCGAGGAGCGGCCACCACAAGAGTGGCTCCAGCAAAGTCGAACACCGAGCGCTGCGATCGATCGACTCTCATCAAGATCACGCTCGCCACATAGAGAACCGGCATCAACAGCACGTACGCCACCAGGAACAGCGGAGTCGCCCGCATGAACGCCCGGACCCAGTTCGGTGAGGCTCCCGTCTCCCGATCAACCACCGCCAACTGCATCATTCGTTTGCCCGGAGTCCGCCCCCAGGTTGCCGTGAAGCCAACCTCGTACACAATGGCGATCACCACAGCAAGCCACAGGTAGAGCGGATTCGTCTCGGTGATCGGCTCGATCACACCTTCAGCATTAACTGCGTCAGAAGTCGTGAAAGCCTGGCTGAACAGGAGGTACAGGGGCAGCACAAGCAGCAGAATATCCGCCGATCTGGCGCTGATCCGAGCCCAGATAGTTCCCTGCTCGTGGCTCAGAGCCTCGGCGGGGTCTGTCTTCAGCTGAGCCTTGGGCTTGGCCACGGCGACCTTCTCCCCCGGCGCCAGCTTCTTCTGACGCGGCTTCGGCCCCCACTGCTCACCATCCCAGAAACGCTCCGTACCCGGGGGATCACCGTCTTTGACATACCAGCCTCGTGGTTGTGGTCGCCGCCGTGCCACCGAGTATCAGCGAACCTTCTGGACAACGTAGGTCTGACCCACGAAGTCATAGACGGAACGCCTCATGTCGTCGGCAAAGACCATGATGAGCGACGCCAAACCAATAAGGCCCGACAGGCCGCTGAGCGCGCCCGGCAACAAGCCAACTGCGTTCGGCAGCCACCGTTGGGCCGCAGTACCAAACCCAAGCGGTGTTTGTCCGTCGCTCTGGCGCACGATCTCGACGCCAACTGCCATCTTCCCCAACGTGGCACCCTTCAACGCCGTCATACCAACTTCGTAGGCGATTCCAATGAGGGCGGCGATGATGAGCTTGGTTGACGAAAACGAACCGGTGCCAAACGCATTGCTGGTGGCGCCGAAATCCACCTCGCTGAATACCAACGGAGCGGTAACGATGCCCACGATGATGCCGTCCAGAAGACGTGCGCCGATGCGTGCCCAAGGCGAAGCCAACGTGCGGCCGTGTGGCGTCATACGATCGCCGGGTGCCCCTGCACTGGCCTGAGGCGGCGGAGCCATGGCGGAGCGCGTATCGGCCGACCACTCGGTGCCGGTCCAATAGCGTTCGGTTCCCGGCGCGTCAGTCTCTGCCTGGTACCAACCTGGGGGAGCATTCTCGGGCACTGCGGTCCTTTCCTCGTTCAGGGCATAGTAGATGACGCCCGCCAGATTTCGACTAGCCGTCGGCCCGTCAAACGGCGTAGGCTGGTTCCATGATCGAATTCTCAGTGAAGGTTTCAAACCGCCCGGGCCAACTCGCCACCCTTTCTCGTGAGATGGCTACCGCCGGAGTCAATATCGAGGCGCTCGCGGCCATCACTCTGGGAGATGAAGGATTCGTCAAACTCGTCGTCGACAACGAGGTAGCCGCGCGCCGCGTGCTCAACGATGCCGGCATGAGCTTCGAGGAGCGGCGGGTCATCAGCGCCGTCCTCCATGACGAGCCTGGAGTGCTCGCCGACATGGCTGAGGCGCTGTCAAACACCGGCGTGAATATCGAAGCCATGTACCTCCTTCACTCCTCCGCCGAAGGCCTGCACTTCGCCGTCGCGGTCGATGACCACGAGACGGCTCGGGCTCACCTCTAGAAGCCGCCGCTGGAAAGGGTGACCTGATGGGTCTTGGATTCGGGTTGCTTTCCGCCCAGCTTCGCCCCGGCGAGTCCAAGGACTGGGAACAGGCATACGACGAGACGTTGCGCCTCACGGTGCACGCCGAGGAAGCCGGCTTCAGCTCCGTCTGGACCACCGAACACCACTTCGTCGACGATGGCTACATGCCGTCTCTGCTCGTGACCAGCGCGGCGATGGCCGCCCGCACCTCAACGATCGAGATTGGAACCGGGGTCCTGCTGGCACCGCTCCACGACCCCATTCGTGTTGCTGAAGATGCCGCCACAGTGCAGCTGATCTCGAAGGGCCGATTGACTCTCGGGCTTGGCCTTGGCTGGTCACCTGTCGAACTAGGCGCGTTCGGGCCCGGGAAACGCCATCGGGGCAGGGCCACCAGCGAGATCTTGCAGATTCTCCCCAAGGCATGGAGCGGTGACCCTTTCGAGCACAATGGCGATGTCTACCAACTCCCCCGCCTAGGCGTCCGGCCCACACCGCAGCGACCGATTGACGTGGTCGTTGGTGGCGGTGCCGAACCGGCAGTGCGCCGGGCAGCGCGATACGCCCAAGGGTTCTTCAGCAACGCTCCAGCCGACCAACTAATCCAACAGGTGCGGTGGGCCACCGACGAGATGGAAAAGATCGGTCGCGACCCACGGACGTTCCGCTGGCTCCACTACTCGATCATGTATCCGGCGGCGGATTTCCGACGCGGCTGGGACGTTGCCGGTCAGCACATCTGGCACCTCATATGGAAGTACGGCGACATGGTTGCCTCGGCGAGCCGACAGGGATCGATTCCCGCAGCACCGCTACTTACGCCCGATCGCCGTGATGACCTCAAGCAGAGGACTGTCTACGTCGGACCGTCAGAATGGATAGTCGAGCAACTCCTCGATCTCCGTGAGCGCGCCGGAGTACCCATCGACTTCATCGCACGCTCCTACCTCCACACGCTGCACTACGGCGCCCAGACGGAACTGATGGACCGACTCGCGGCAGAAGTCAGCCCACATGTCTGATAGACCCCGCGGGGTCATGACCTGGCATCGTTCGATATGGATCCTGCTCGGTGCCTTCTTGGGATTCGGAGCGACGACGGCGCTGGTCGCGATCGTCATCGGACCCGGCGATGACATCGACACCACAACCGGCTGGATAGTCCTCGGCCTTGTCGGGCTGGCTCAAGTGGTAACTCTCACCGTGTTGCGACCTCGATGGTTCACCAGACCCCCCAGCCACATAGCCGGAGCGGTTCTGACCGGCGTCTTTTTGCGCATCGCGATCGGCGAACTGACGTTCGTTGCCGGCTTCATGTTGTTCTTCTGGGACCTGGCGAACGTGGCCATGCTGCTGGCGGGTTTAGTCGTCTCGATCGTGCTCATTTGGCTCTTTGCGGCCCCGAGCGGTCCCAACATTCTCATGCTCCAGGACCAACTCGAGCGAATCGGTGGACAAGGCGATGTAGCCGCCGAGCTGGCAGCAGCCCGAGGCACGGCGCCTAGGTAGCGTCCACGGCGCTGACCGCCCAAGAGAGTCCGTCCATCGGATCCTCCACGGCAAGGTGGAAGTGCCAGCCACCGATCTGGTCCCCCGGGTCCCACAGATACCATCGCAACTCGGAGCCGGCCTCACCGAGCTCGTCGGCTTCGATCGGCCAGTCCTCATCGAGCCCGGTCACGACTGCCAACACCCACCACGCCAGCGCGCGCCCTACCGGTGTTCCGCGGCGCCGGCCGTAGGCACCGCCGGACGCACCGGTCCACGCCATGATGGCCATCGCCTGCTGCAGGGAGATCTGCTCCATACGAACTCGACGCGGACCCAGCGCTCGAATGGCCTGGATCGGACTGCCGACGACAGAGACACCCTCGCCGCGACCGTTGGAGCTTTCCAGCCACGGCTGCACCAAGTCCAGGAGAACTTCCACCGCCGGGTCCTGCTCTGGAGCGACGTCGATCTCGCTAGGCAGATCGACCCAGGCAGTAGCCGACAGCACCTCGAGTTCGGGAAAATCGGCGCGATCCGACTTGTACACCGCCACCGGATACACGGGTTCCCAAGGGGCCAAGGCCAATGGAGCATCGACTGCGGTTCGCCCGACTGCCACATCGCACATATCGTCACCCCGCAATAGACGTTCGTGCGCGACGAGGGCTCTCAGGGCTGGGTCTTCGATCGCACTGAGCTCGGGCCATGTGTGAGTCGACGCCGCCACTTCCCACAGTGGTCCCTGGGCGAAACGCCCGGCACCGGGTTTGATAACAGGAAGCGCGTATTCGGCCGAAGCGTCTAGAGCAAGCCGGTATTCGGCAAAATGGGCGGCCCCCCAAACCTGTTTTCCCCGTTCGGTCGCCTCGTTGCACAGGTCCCGCATGTCGACCAGCCCCGCCCAATCACGATTGGCAACCAGTCCGTCGGCGAACTCAACCAACCCATTGAGGTCGCTGGCCTCGATCAGCTCCCGGAGGTCACCCATGTTGGCGCCTACAGCGCGGCAAGACGCGTTGCATAGAAACGAGTCCACGGGATTTCAGAATTGGTCTCGAGGTACTCACTCTCGAGTCGCACTAGCCAGTAGACCAACTCCGAGCGGGTTCCCATGAAGGCCGAAACCTCGGGCAGGCGATCCACAAGGTAGGAGGCGTACCAAAGAGGCCATTCATCGTCCGCCCCGTCGGTTGCGATGTATGCCTCATGGTGAGCTGCGGCGGTCTCTTTGAGCAAGGCGACGATCGCCCCCGCGGCCCGCCGGGTCATTGGGCACCCTCTGGGAAGACCCACCCATTGGCGATACACCCACCAAGCGTCTTCGTCTGCTGCTGCATCACCCTCGCCAATTCGCCTGGCCCCGGGCAACTGACATGGCCGTTGCCCAAGAAGTGCCCCACCTCGTGGTTGATCACATATGTCCGATATACCTGGAGGCTCGCCGGCCACCAATCCGTTGCTGTGTTCCAGCGATTGATATTGATACCGATGGTATCCCCGTTGCGACAGGAGAAATACCCGCCCGTCTTCAGCGGATGGCAGATCGCGTCGACCGTGGCCGGTGCCGCCAGAATGATGGTCAGGTCCGCGCTCTCGTCCGAAGCAACCCTCCGCCAGGTGACGTTCTCTGCCCCAATCCAGCTTCGCTCGTCCGACAAGATCCAGTCGACATCGGCTGCGAAGAGCGTTGGCGACTCATCGAGCAATGAGTCGACTTGGACTCGGAAGGTGCGCAGTGACCCCGACCCGTATTCGATGCCATCGACGGCTGCCACGCCACACGACCTAAAGGTATCGTCGGCGTCTTCGCCGAAGCAGACGTCGCGGCCATTCCCGCCGCGAGCGATGTCGATCCCGGCATCCGTATAGATAGCGTCACGACCGGACCGCCCTCGCAACAGATCGTCACCCACTCCGCCAAACACGGCATCGCTGCCGGTGCCGCCGTCGAGCACATCGGGACTCGCCCCGCCGCGAAGTTCATCTCGACCAGAGCGACCGAACAGCCGATCGGAGCCTCGCCCACCGAGGAGCACATCATCTCCGCTGCCTCCGCACAGCGTGTCCTGTCCGCGTCGTCCATCGAGTACATCGGCGCCGCCACGTCCAACGATCAGGTCGGGACCGTCGGTGCCGACCAGGACCTCCCCGGCGCCGGTTCCGACAATGGTGGCGGCTTGTCCGGACCGTTCCGGCCACTCGCCCAGACATGCCACGGCCTTGAGACAGTCGACTTCGGTGGCGTCAACAATGTCGCCGTCCCATTCGAGCTGGGGTTCCTCCGTTATCGCCACATTCTCGCCATCAGCCCACCATGTGTAATCGACGGTGTCGCCGACGAGATCGCACCGAGGAAACCCCGTCACGGAGGTAGCTGCGCTTGGTGTGGCGGGTCCCGATAGGACGGCCGCAAGAAATAGAAATCCTCCCAGCGCGGAGGCCCGAAAGCGCATGCGAGCACCCTACGCGCTGACCCCTCGATTCCTGTGTCTTTAGCGCGCGATCCTCCCTGGCCGCGACAGGCCTATCCTCCACCAGCTCCCCCGACCGCCGACTGGAGAACCATGGGCATCACGTGTGGAATCGTCGGACTGCCCAATGTGGGCAAGTCCACGCTGTTCAACGCGCTCACGGCCGCCGGGGCTCTTGCAGCCAACTACCCGTTCGCGACCGTTGAGCCCAATGTTGGAGTAGCCGCCGTACCCGATCCTCGTCTCGATCGAATCGCGGACATTGTCAACCCGAAGGCGATCATCGCCACCGCGATCGAATTCACCGACATCGCAGGCCTCGTAGCCGGAGCTTCCAGCGGTGAAGGGCTGGGCAATCAGTTCCTTGGCCACATTCGCGACGTTGACGCCATCGCCCACGTCGTGCGAGTCTTCGACGATCCCAACGTGAGCCATGTCGGTGGCGAGGTCGACCCCGTTGCCGATATTGAGACGATCCACACCGAGCTGGCGCTCGCCGACCTCGCGACCGCGGAGAGGGCTCTCGACCGGCAAAGCCGCAGGGCCAAATCCGGTGACGCCGACGCGGCCGCTGCAGTGGCCGTCATCACCAAACTCCACACCGCATTGGCCGCAGGCGACCCGGCCCGATCGGTCTTGCTCAACGATTCCGAGAAGCCCTATGCCCGCGAGCTACATCTGCTCACCGCCAAACCGCTGCTCTATGTCGCCAACGTTGATGACGGCACCTCCCCCGAACAGATTGCTGCCGTTACCGACCACGCCGCTGCCGAAGGAGCCGCGGCGATTGTGATCCACGGCCAAACTGAGGCCGAGATTGCCGAACTACCGCCCGAGGACCGCGCTGAGTTTCTCGAGGAACTGGGACTCGACGAGCCCGGACTCAACAGAGTCATCAGAGCCGCGTATCAGATCCTCGGCCTCAACACGTTCTTCACGGCCGGCGAGAAGCAGGTTCGGGCGTGGACCTACCGCACGGGAGCGACGGCACCGCAGGCCGCCGGCCAGGTCCACACGGACTTCGAGAAGGGGTTCATTCGGGCGGAGATCATCGGCTACGACGACTTTGTGTCACTCGGTGGCGAAGCCGCCGCCAAACAGGCGGGCAAGTGGCGACTCGAAGGCAAGGACTACATCGTCCAAGAGGGCGATGTCATCCGCTTCCGCTTCAACGTGTAGCGTCGTGCCGAGATTCGATTCCGCGATCTGAGGGAAGGCGCGCGTTGTTCCTCCAAAGCCTCACCAAAAGGCCGCTGGCGGCTCTTGGCATCCTCCTCAGCCAGGTGTGGCACACCGGTCATCGGCCCGATCTGCCCAGCCTCACCAATCAGAACCCAAGCGCGGTGCTCGGCGATCCTTCCAATCCACCGTTGCGGGTTGTTCTGCTTGGCGACAGCTCGATAACGGCGCCAGGCGTTCATCCCCTTGACAACTGCTGGGCGCGCCGCGTCGGCCATCACCTGGCCGAGCACCATCACGTCACGCTGATCAACCTGGCGTCTGGGGGAACCCGGGCCGCCGATCTACTGAAGTACCAGGTTCCTGTAGCAATCGCCCACTCGCCGGACATGGCACTCGTCAGTGTTGGCGCCAACGACGCTCTCCGCTCGGTCGCAGTCACCGACTACGAACGCGATCTCACTGAGATCCTCACAAAGCTTGCCGAGCACATCGCCGCGGTCGGCATCACCGGCATTGGCGATCTCGGCCCACTGCCGCGGTTGCCGACGATCGGCCGAGCCTGGGCGCGAGTCCGCTCCCGCTCTTTCGACCGCTCGATCGCACGTGTTGCCCACAAGCTCGACATACCGCGCACCAGCACATGGGGACCGGTGTGGGAGGCCTTTGTGGACCCTGACAACAAGAACGGTATGTACGCCGCCGACCTGTTCCACGCCTCCGGTAAAGGACACGCCTTCTTCGCCACGGCATGGTTCGACGTGATCGATGACTTGCTGGTGAATCTCGAACCGCAAATCAACGCCCGACGAGCACATCTCGAATCATCGACGTGACTGTTCCAACCACCGAGTGGTTGTAGCCCCCCGGAACGATGATGTCGGCGTACCGCTTCGCCGGCTCAACAAACTGGAGGTGCATCGGCCGTACCGTGTCGAGGTACTGCTCGGTCACCGATTGTACGGTCCGTTCGCGCTCCGTGATATCGCGCATCATCCTCCGAATGAACCGCAGGTCCGAGTCGGTGTCGATATAGATGCGCAGGTCCATCAGCTTCCGAAGCTCGGGTTCAGCGAGCACCAGAATGCCCTCGACGACGATGACGTCCTCGGCGGCCACGTGAACGGTGTCCCCGGTCCGGGTGTGGACCGAGAAGTCGTAGACGGGGACTTCTACGTCGCGGCCCGCACGGAGCTCCTGTAGATGATGGATGAGCAGTTCGGTTTCGAGGCTGTCGGGGTGGTCGTAGTTGATCTTCTGACGCTCTTCGAGGGCCAGGTGGGCCGAGTCCCGGTAGTAGGCGTCATGCTGAATCAGCGAGATGCGGTCAGCGCCGACGTTGGCAACGACTGCCTGGGCGATCGTCGTCTTACCCGACCCGGAGCCTCCAGCCACTCCGATGACCATGGGACGAGTTTCGCCGTCAGTCGGCCAGCCCTCTGTGGAAGAATCCCGCTTCATACCTTCAAGATAGTCCCTATGGCCTCCCCTGATGAAAGGTGTATACAGACCGCGCGCCGACCCGCCGGTCCTCTAAGCGTTCTGTAGCTTCAGATCGCCTGAGACGGTCTTCACCGAAACTGCGAGGCTTTGGCGCCTCACCGGACTGTCAGCGCCCTTTTCCAGGCGATTGACCAGCGAACCGGACAGAGTCTGCAGATCGAGGTCAATAGTGCGGCCGGCCGGAACTCCCAGCCTGATATCGCCCGATAGCGTTCGGACTCGGACCGAGTGTCCCTCGACGTTGTCGACTATTAGGGCACCGGACACCGTCTTGGCTTCCACGTTCCCGCGCACGGACGAAACCCTCGTGTCGCCGCTGGCGCTATGGAATTTGAGGTCAGTGCCCACCGAGTCGACGGTCATATCCCCCGATGCCGTTGTCACCGTGAGGTTGCCGCCAACACTTCGCAGCCGCAGATCGCCTGATGCAGTGCGAACCTCGAGATCCTGGCTGATGGACTCGTTGACTCGCAGATCACCGCTGGCCGAGGCCACGATGAGTTCGCGCAGGGGGCTGGCGACGGTGATGTCGCCTGATGCCACACGGACGTTGACGGACGCGTCGTGCGGCAGATGCACCTTGATGTCTGAACTGACATAACGTCGCTTGCCGCTTCGCTTGGCCGGCGGATGCACGATTAGGTCTGAACCATTCATCTCAACCACGTAGCTGTCTTCGGGGCCGCCGCGGATTTCAACCACGACCTCTCCGTCGGGGCCGGGAAGCAATTCAACGTCGCCCGACGTCGTAATGACCTCGGCCGTCAATCGACCTACAAAGGAAAAGGAGTCGCGTCTCATGTCTCGAAGGTTTCTGTGATGCGACGCGATGAGCGACGGGCGGATCGGCTGGAGAGAGCCTTGACAACGAAGGCGTTTACAGAGTCACCGGCTTCGCCGGCCGCTGACTCGAGATCGTCTTTGAGTGAATCGGGGAGGCGCAGCGTGATGCGAGCCGAGAGGTCGTCGACCGGAAATGACCGCGCTTCGGAGCCCTCACGTACTACGAGAGTTGGCTCGCCGTCCTCGAGAACGACACTCACGGAATATCCCGCTAGCTGGGCGCCCACCTCGTGGGCCGCCTGTTCGGCAAGTTGGAAGGCTGCCCGCTGCATCGCGGGGCGCAGTGCTGTCATAAGGGCGACGGCGGCGTCTTCAATCGCTGCGCCACCGTCGCCGAGAGCCAGTTGACTCTCCAAGGCTTCTTCGATCGAGTCGAGAATTGCGTCGGTCTGCAAGGTGGGTCCTATCTGGATGGTGTTGTCGAGTTGCTAAGCGGTTGCGTGGTCGGCGACTGTAACGAGCCGGAGACCTCGGCGGGTGGAATTGAAGTCTTCGGCGACTCCGTTGCGGATGGCGTTTACTGCGTCGATGTTGTTGTACCAGATCATTGTGTCCCTCCAGACATTACTTTGGTGGCGTCTTGATGTCTGCATGATGTCATATTGATGTCAAGATGTCAAGAGGTTTTCTAGACCGCTCCCGCACCTTCCTCCAGAGCAGTACAATCTGCGGCAATACCCACCCCGGGGAGCTCGCGCCTGTGCGGGCTGAGAGGGCGGTAATCGCAGCTAATGCGAAGGACCGTCGACCCGTGGAACCTGAACTGGCTAAATCCAGCGGAGGAAGTGCGTGGACTCGAACCCCACCGAAACGAACAGTGTCCTGGTCATAGCCGGCGGGGATCCTTGGTCTGGTCCACTCCCCCATTTGGAAAGCTCGATCTCACGAGTTATTGCCGCCGACTCTGGTGTCGAACTGGCACTGCAGCTTGGCCTGCCCGTTTCCGTTGTCATCGGCGACATGGACTCGGCGTCTCCCGAGTCATTGGCGGAGGCCCAGAGAGGCGGCGCTCGCATCGATCGGCACCCGAGGGACAAGGACGCCACCGACCTCGAGCTGGCGTTGGATTTGGCACGCTCGGACGGAGCCACGTCGATCATCGTCATTGGAGGCGCCGGCGGCCGTGTCTCGCACTTCCTCGGCAACGCGGCCCTACTCGGCAGCACCAAGTATGCCGACATGACGATTCGCTGGCTTCTGCCGGGGGCTGACATCCACGTCGTCAACTCCTTGCAGCCGGCCGTCGTCTCCGGTCAATCCGGCGACCTTCTGTCGCTCATTCCGCTCGGCGGCGCGTGCGGCGGGGTCACGGCGACCGCGCTGCGCTGGTCACTCGATCACGATGATCTGACGAACGCCGCGACCCGCGGCCTGAGCAACGAGATGCTCACCGACCAAACCCAACTCTCTGTCGAGCACGGCACCCTGCTCGCCATTCACGAAAGGCCCCCCGTTTGAAGACATGGATCACCGTCGCCCTGGTTGCAGTCGCAGCACTTCTGGCCGGATGTGGCAATGACGCGGCGCCCGAAACGCCCGACGAGATAGTTCTCCTCACTCACGATTCCTTCGCAGTCTCGGAAGGCATCCTCGAGCAGTTCGAAGAGCAGACCGGGGTGGCAGTCCGTGTTCTGCACGGTGGGGATGCTGGCACGATGGTTAGCCAGGCCGTCCTCACCAAGGACGTACCGATCGCAGACGTGCTCTACGGCATCGACAACACGTTCCTGACGCGAGCACTCGATGCCGGGATCTTCCTGGAGTACGAAGCCGAAGGGATTGCCGAGACAATCCCAGGTCTCGACGTCGACGGCCGGGTAACTCCGATCGATTACGGCGATGTGTGCATCAACTACGACAAGTCCGGCCTGGCCGATGCCGGTTTGGCCGTTCCCGAAGACCTCCGCGCGCTGGTCCATCCGTCCTACGCCGGGCAACTCGTGGTTGAGAATCCGGCGACATCGTCGCCTGGGCTGGCCTTCCTCTTGGCGACGATTGTGTCGTTTCCGGAAGAAACCGCGTACCCGTGGCAGGACTTCTGGGCAGATCTGCGTGACAACGACGTATTGGTTGCTCCGGATTGGAATGCTGCCTACTACTCGGAGTTCTCTGGGGGCGGCGCCGGTAGCCGCTCCCTCGTGGTCTCTTACGCCTCGTCGCCCCCGGCCGGAGTCATGTTCTCCGATCCTGTTCCGGAAGTGGCACCGACGGGCGTTGTTCTGCCCGGTTGCTTCCGCCAGGTCGAGTATGCCGGAGTGATGGCCGGTACCGACGTTCAGCCATATGCCGAGCAACTCATCGATTTCCTGCTGAGCAAGGCATTCCAGGAAGACCTACCGCTGAACATGTTCGTCTTCCCAGCGCGGGCGGACGCGGCTCTCCCCCAGGAGTTCATCGACCACACAGAAGTGCCGAGCGCGCCCGCGTGGCTGGATCCAACACGAATCGACGCCAACCGAGAGCGCTGGATTGAGGAGTGGACGGAGATCCTGCGCTCATGACGGACAGCGGCAGCCAATGGTTGCGATGGTCGCTCTCCGCGATCCCTATCGCATTCCTCGGCTACTTCTTCGTCTACCCGCTGGCAACAATCCTCGTGACCGGATTCACCTCAGCCGGTTCATCCGTTGACGTCCTCGATGTCCTGACTCGTCCATCGCTACGTCGCATCGCATGGTTCACGCTCTGGCAAGCGGTGGCTTCGACGCTGTTGACTGTCGCCATTGCTCTGCCGGGGGCATACGTTCTGGGGCGTTACAGCTTCAGAGGCAAATCGCTCGTCAAGGCAGCAGTGACCGTGCCCTTCATCATGCCCACGGTTGTTGTGGGCGGGGCGTTCCTCACCGTGCTGGGACCCAACGGTCCGTTGGGGATCGACTTGCGACGCACGGTGTGGGCGATCTTGATTGCCCACGTCTTCTTCAACTACGCCGTTGTTGTCCGCACTGTGGGTGCCGCATGGGAACGGCTCGACCCGACGCTGGCTCAGGCGGCCGCATCTTTGGGGGCTGATCGATGGCGGGTGTTTCGCCACATCACGCTGCCGCTCATCCTCCCTGCTATCGCCTCGGCGGCTTCGATCGTGTTTCTGTTCAGCTTCACCTCATTCGGCGTGGTATTGATCCTCGGCGATCTGGTGCACTCAACCATCGAAGTCGAGATATGGCGGCAGGCCACCAACCTGCTCAACCTGCCGGCTGCCGCGGCACTGGCCGTGGTGCAGTTGGTCGGTATCACCACCATCTTGTGGTTCTACGCCAGATATCAAGCCCAGCGGGCAACCCAATCCCGGGTTGCCTCTGTCCAGCGGGCCACAGTTCGCCCCATCACCGGCCGGCAACGTGCGTTCATCACGGTCAATCTCCTGGCAATGGCCGCTCTGCTCGGCACTCCATTGGCTGCTGTCGTAGTCCGTTCGATTTCAACATCCGACGGGTGGGGCTTGAACAACTATGCGGCGCTCCGGCGTCCCAGCGGGACACTGTTCGTGCCTGCCGCCGAGGCGATTGGCAATTCGGTGCGAATAGCCGTGCCGGCTACGTTATTCGCCGTCATCGTCGGCATGTTGGCTGCATGGACTATCGGCAAGGCACGAGCCCGTTCGGGCCCCTCCCTCGATGTGCTCATCATGTTGCCACTCGGCACGTCCGCGGTGACTCTGGGGTTTGGATTCCTGCTGGCCCTTGACTCCCCCATCGATCTGCGGACCTCCTTCTGGCTTCTGCCGATTGCTCATGCGCTGGTCGCGATTCCATTCGTCGTGCGGACCTCACTGCCGGTGCTGCGAAGCATCCAACCGCGGCTACGCGAAGCCGCCGCGGTCCTCGGAGCAGCCCCACGCCGCGTGTGGCGCGAGGTCGACCTACCCATTGTTCGTCGAGCACTTCTCGTGGGCGGCGCGTTCGGGTTCGCGGTGTCGATGGGCGAGTTCGGAGCGACCAGTTTCATTGCCCGACCCGACGTACCAACACTCCCAATCGCGATCTACCGGCTGCTAACTCGGCCCGGCTCGGCAACATTTGGCCAAGCTATGGCGCTGTCAACCGTCCTGATGGCCGTCACTGCAGCCGGAATCCTCGTCGTTGAGCGATTCCGCGGCTCGACAGCGCAAGAGTTCTGATGCTGCGTTGCATGTCACTCCAGGTTGTCTACGACGACATCGTCGCGCTCAACGGCGTGGACCTCACCGTTGCCGAGGGACAGGTTGTTGCCGTGATGGGTGAGTCCGGATCAGGCAAGTCCACCCTGCTCAGGGTGATCGCGGGACTGGTTTCTCCGGACTCAGGATCGGTCTCCTGGCGTACACACGACATCAGCGCGCAGCCACCACACCTTCGTCATTTTGGGTTCATGTTTCAGGACTACGCCCTGTTTCCCCATCTGAGCGTCGGCGACAACGTCGGTTTCGGCCTGCGGATGCAGGGCACATCAGACCAGGATATGGCTGCCGCAACGGACCGAATGCTGACAATGGTGGGGCTCGCCGGAGCGGGCCGCCGATCCGTGCCCGAACTCTCCGGCGGTGAGCAGCAGCGGGTGGCACTGGCCCGGACTCTGGCACCAGAACCCGATCTCGTTCTTCTCGACGAGCCGCTCGGGGCGTTGGATAGAGCCAGGCGAGACCAGCTCCTAGGGGACATGCAACGAATCTTCGCCGAACTGGGTGTGACCGCTCTTTACGTGACCCACGACCATCACGAGGCCTTCGCCATAGCCAACGAGGTTGTGGTGCTCGAATCAGGCGACAAGGTCGCTCAGGCTGCACCCGCCGACCTATGGCAACGCCCGGAACACAAAGCGGTCGCCACTCTTCTGGGCTTCCCGATACTCACCGACGTTCTTGTCAGTGGCGGGAAGGCTCTAGTCGGGGGTGCCGAGATTCCGGTCAGGATCACCGATGGACTGCACAACCTGGCAATACCGCCCGGGGCTGCCGAGGTGACTGCAGAGGGGACCGTGCCGGTGACAGTTAGAGCGCAGCGATTCGAGGATGGAGCGACTCAAGCCGTCACCGATCTCGATGGCATCGAGATTGTGGCGGCTGCTCCGCACGGGGTCAGATTGGGACCGGCTGCGCTCGATATCGACGGGACGGCGCTTCTGGTCGTCGAGGGCTAGCCCAGGACCGGGCGCTAGCCGATCAGCTCCTTGGTGTGGACAACCCGAGCAAACTCGCCGTCTAGCTGGAGCGCCGTCGTCCGGGAAACGTCACGAGCCCGAATGCCCTGACCATCGGATGGCGTGATATCAAATGTGTGGGTGGCGTCGATGATGAAAAGAACGTCATAGCCAAGGTCGGCGGCCATCCGCGCTGTGGATTCACAGCACATGTTGGTCTGGATTCCGCAGATCGCAATGCTCGTGATCTGCTCTTCCTGCAACCAGGTATGCAGGTCCGGGCTGCCGAAGAATGCCGAAAACGTGGACTTCTCGACCAACAGGTCGGGGCGGCCGTCCATCACAGGCTTGAATGCGTTGCCGGGATGGTTCCTGTTGAGAGGCGAACGATCGTCGGTGGAATTGTGCTTCACGAAGACAATGGGCCAACTCTGTTTGCGCCACGCTTCGAGTAGATCACCAATGTTGCCTTCGCAGTTCGGGTTGTTGCGATCGCCCCAATATCCGGTGTCGTTGAAGCCCATCTGAACATCAACGATGACCAAGGCTGTTGCGTCTTGCCAATTTCCCATTCGCCTTATACCTCTTCTGCTACATCGACCCAGACGGCTCGAGACAGCCGCACCAAATCGTCCACTCCGATCGCAAAGACGGTCCTCGGCGATCCGGCGGCGACCCACACGACATCGTTGTCGGTTATGGAACGATCGGCAAGAACCTTCATCGCCTTTACATGCCCGAAGGGAGGAGTTCCGCCGGCAACATATCCGCTGAATTCACGCACTTCATCGAGCTGGGCGCGGCGAACCCGTTGGACTCCAACGGTTTCAGCTACCGCGGCAACATCGACACGACGGTCACCGGCCATCAAGACCATCAGCGGGGCATCGTCTGCCATGAACACCAAGGACTTCGTGATCTCAGAAACATCGCATCCCAGAGCGTCAGCTGCCTGTTGGGAGGTCTTCGTGTCGGCCCCAAACACAACGGGCTCGATCGTCACGCCAACATCGCCGACGCGATCCAGGAAACGTCGAGTTGCCGCCGGATAGCCCTTCATGGCACGCAAACCTAGCGATCTCGATCACCCGCGAGCGGTTTCGATGACGCCTTCCTCGGTCGCCAGATGCGTCATCGGTACGTCGTGGACCTCTACCGGCAGCCGATCGACCACAAGCGAGACCGGCACGATCCCGACAAGCGGCACCTCGGGGCGCACGATTGACAGCAGCCGGTCGTAGTAGCCGGCTCCTCTCCCCAGTCGGTTTCCCCACAGGTCGAAGGTGAGACCGGGAATCAGCAGCAGGTCGATGTCAAAGGGGTGAACCTCTGGCGCCGATCTGTGGGGTTGCAGAAACCCGTAAGGGTGAACTTCCAACGGCCCGTCCAACTCATGCACCGTGAGGAGCTCGTCAAGCGGCGGCGTCCGGGTGGTGAGCCAGCGGCACTCGAGGCTGCTGTCATTGAGCGATTGCAGATTCACTTCCTCGGCAAGGGGAAGGTAGGTCAAGACGCTGGCGGAGGAATGCAGTGTCCCCCAGGCGAGCAGGGAGTCGCGGATGGCCGCCGAAGCCGCCTCCCAGTCGACACCCGTGCGACGCTCCAGCGCCCAATCACGCCATGTGCCCTTGGACGCCGACGGATCTGGCATCGTCGGCAACTTCATCCGTCGAGCAACTTTGGCCCGAGTTTGGCGAATTCGTCTTGGGACGAATAGGGCACGATGTAGCCGTCCTCGGAACGGATCTCACCGAGGTTGTCGACGACATCGGCCACCGTGAGAGGACCGTCCTTGGGGTATTTGAAGTATCCATCTGCCAGAGCAATGAATATCCGACTGACCGAGCCGCCGCCGACGGACCACACCTCAGACGTGAGTTCACAGGCCTCTGAGGCCAGGTAGGCGACCGCGGGCGAAACCTGCTCCGGCTGGAAGTACTCGAGAACCTCGCCCAACAGGCCTTCGGTCATTCGGGTCGATGCAATCGGGGCAATCGCGTTCACCCGGATACCGTATTTGGCTCCCTCCAGCGCGATCACGTTCATCAGCCCAACCAAACCCATCTTGGCTGCCCCATAGTTCGCCTGACCGAAGTTGCCCAGGATCCCGGAAGCGCTCGAAGTCATGACGATTCGCCCGTAGCCACGCTCCTTCATGTGGGCCAGAGCGGGCTGAGTCACATAGAAGGCACCACGCAGATGTACATCGAGAACTGAGTGGATCTCGGCGACGCTCATGTTGACAAATGTGCGATCCCGTAAGATCCCGGCGTTGTTGATGAGTACATCGACCGATCCAAACTCGGCAATGGCGTGATCAATGATGGCCTTGGCAGCCTCGGGTGCCGCCACCGAGTTGTAGTCGGCCACCGCCGTACCGCCGGCTGCTTCGATCTCGGCAACGACCGCGTCGGCGGCGCTGTGCGACGATCCATCGCCGCCTACCGACCCACCCAAATCGTTGACGACAACCGCCGCTCCGAGAGATGCCAGTAGCAAAGCGTGTGATCTCCCCAGACCGCCTCCAGCGCCCGTGATGACTGCCACCCGATCCGAAAAATCAACCATCGACATTCCCTTCTGTTGCCAGCCACGTTACTGCGGGACCACCGGACTGATGCGTTCTCGCCGCCTCAGGCGTCGACCGGTATTACCATCGAGCAGCAATGGAGGCACCCCAGGGCCGCGGTGGGATAACTCCCCTACCGCCGCCCGAACCGGACGGCATCGGCCGCGAGCTAAGACGCGCCCCGCGTCCCTGGCCGGCGGCACTGCTCGCCCTTGGCGGGCTAGTGGCGTTCGCCCTTTGGCTGGCAGGATCAGCTACCGATCCAGGCTCCGATGTAGCCGCCACGGGTGCAACATCGGCGACTCTGGCACCCCTGGATGAACGTGGCCTCACCTCGACTACTCCGCCACCGCCGCCATCAACTGTGCCGCCGCCTCGACTGAGCGAAGCACTCCCTTGGCTGCGGGGCAGTCTCGTCATGTTCAGTCAGACCAATGAGGGCGACAGCATGTTCCTGTGGATCGACAGCAATCGCAGCCCACAGGAATATCGGCTCAGTGCAACCAACACGGTCGATGTGCGCCCTGAACCCGAGTCGCTGAACAACCTGGCTTACGAAACCCGGGGATCGGTGCGCAGCCTCTATCTCGGCGGCTGGCAAACTCAGGAGCCGGTCTTCATAGGCAGCCAGGGATTCGCGTGGGACCCGTTCGGTTCAGCAACTCTCGCCTGGGTAGGCACCGACCAGATCACAGGTACCACGGCGCTCTATATGAAAGGCCTCGGAGACCCAATCACGCGAGTCGCCGATGTTCCCGCTACGTCGTTCCTACTCGAGTGGACATTCGAGGGCCTGGTGATGGCCGAATCCATCGGACCTCCGGTTGTGATTCTCGACAGCGAGACCGGTGCGGTTCACACGACAGCACCAACATTGACCGTGTTGCGCGATATCGACGGAGCGACAATTGGCACCGCCGCCGCGGAGCCACTCAAGGTCAGCGTGAACGGGACGATTGTCGCCCGTGGCACCGCGCCCGCCTTCGCAGCGGCTGGCTTGGAGCCGGCCGCCGACCTGATTCCTCCCAACGAGTTGATCATCCTCGACACGTCAGCTGCTACAAGCGATGGGCCCTTCACCGTGCGCCAGATTCCGATTCGCGAGGCCCTGGCCGACGGCGAGTCGATCTTCTCAGCCGACGGCCGCTGGAGCCTGTCTCCGACCGGCGACTGGGCAGGCCGCGTCGTCAACTGGGCGACATCGACGTCCCTGGTCGTACAGAGTCTCGAGACCCTCTCGGTGCGCGTCGTGCCGATTCGGACTGATTTCCCACTAGTGACCGTCGGTTTCTCCGCCGACGGGCAACGGTTCTTTGCCTATTCATCAGACGCGGGCGAGCTTGTGGCCGTTGACTGGCCCACCGGCGCCCAATTCACTCTCCCCCTCGATGGCAACATCAAGTTGGGTGGGGCGTACATCCGTCAATAGCTATGGGAGCTTGAGGTTCCCGCGACGCGGCCTCACCAGCCGATCCATGCCAAGCCACGCTGCCATGGATTCGAGGTCCTGCACCATGGCTTTGCCAACACGGACCACATCTTGGCCGTCTTCCACGTAGGCCCCCTGGACTCGAAGGACGCCGGCCTGCCTATCGGTCTTGAGATCAACTCGGCCGACGAGGGTGTCATCAATGAGGTATGGCAGGACGTAGTAGCCGTGGATTCGTTTCGGTTTCGGTACGTAGATCTCGATTCGATAGCGGAACCCGAACAGC
The DNA here is from genome assembly GCA_024226255.1 of bacterium. GTDB lineage: Bacteria > Actinomycetota > Acidimicrobiia > Spongiisociales > UBA5794 > JAHEJX01. Next base: position 75,961 of record JAAELU010000422.1, read on the forward strand.
CGCTCCGCTCGGTCTCGTGCCCAGACAACCGGGTCAAACGGGCTCAGCAACGCCGAAGTGGAAATGCTCCGCGGGACCGCCATGTTCGGATCGGCGTAGACCGGCCCCTTCCATCCGGCAACGTCTACCTCGACTAGCTCCCGACGCGCTGCCATGTCGGCAAGAATCGGGCGAGCGGTCGGGAGGTGCAACCGGTAGTAGTCCGCCAGATCGGCTGCCGTCCCCAACGCGTGGTGACGAGCCGAAAGCGCCAGCAAGTGGCGGTATGCCTCGGCACGCGGGATCGGTTCTGTTTCGCGGTGGTCCGCGGTGATGACCCGTTCGGGCAGGTCGTAGACCCGGGCGAAGTTCTTCGTGCGATAGGCGGTGATTCGCCCCGAGCCGAATAGCCACTCCAGAGCGACCTTGCCGTTTCCCCACCCCCACCAGTTGCCCTTGCGGTCACCGGGATCAGCGAGGTCACCAACCGTCAACGGTCCCCTCTCTGCAATCTCTTCATAGATCGTCTCGATATAGCCAGGATGGTCGTCCATGAGCTTGCGCACCCGACGCCATGGCTGGTGGCTATCCATCCGATGGCGGAAATAGGGATACAGCTCGACGGGCAACAAGGACGCCTCGTGGCCCCAGTATTCAAAGACCTCCCCCGACCCGACTGTGTAGCCATCGAGATCTGATTTGGAGTAGTCCCCGAGGCGGGCAAAGACCGGCAGATAGTGAGATCGCTCCAGGACGTTGACAGAGTCGAGCTGGAGCAATCCAATGTCATCGAATACCCGCCGGAAGTGGCGACGGTCAACGCGGCCCGCGGGAGCCTGCCGATTGAACCCCTGCGCTCCAAGCGCGGCACGCCGTGCTTGGTCCGGCTTGAGTCTGCGCATTCCTACCTCCCACAAGACCTCTGAATGGGTCAAGCTACGCTACAAGGATGAAGGTGCTCCGGGGGTTGCGAACATTGGTGGTAGCCCCGGTCTTCTTGA
>JAAELU010000423.1 GCA_024226255.1 bacterium
TATCCTCGGCGCCGGGCTCGGCGTCGGCTCGCCAAACACATAACAGACCCGTATAAGGGTTGGGTTCGTCCCCACGCTGCCATTGTTGCCATGGGTACGGGTCGGTAAGTGTGAAGACCCTCCGGCCGGCGGCCTTGGCCGGCGTTTTGGCGAATTCCAAGGGCTCCTTGCCATAGCATGCCATCTGTGTGGTGCGGAGCACAAGCCAGTCCGGCGCTTCGATCTCCACCCGCGTCTCTGCCTTGCTCTCGCGGTCGCCGTAGAGGTGCAGGTTGAATGCGCCAGCTTGGCCTGACGGAATTGTGAAGATGGCCGGCGTTTGGTCAATAGCGGCGATCACGTCGGTTGGGAACACGCGGAACATTACGGGCAGGGCCTCCTTTTGGGCACCGGCAAGCTCGTCGGCCTGAGCAGGCCGGAGCCAGACGCTATCAAACAGGGCCCTGCCGGGGCCATTGTTGGTCAGCAATAACCGCACCTGGGAAGCCCGGGGGTGGAGACAAAATGAGAGGCGGTGCTCGCGCCATCCGGGATCGGAGACCGCATCGGGTTCCTCGCCGGTCGTGGTCAGCATCTCTCCTTTGTCGTCGAGTTGCTGCACGTTCACGGCCGGCACGCCTTCGTCTGACCCTTTGGCGTGAACCAGCAGGACCCAGTTGCGGAGCGGCCCGAAGGTTTCCCTCTGCAGTATGTGCGCTGCGCTGAAGCCCACCTGGCCGCGCAGATGAGTGAGACTCAACGCGCCGGGATTGCCGAACCCGTTTGCCTCATGCACCACCTCCGCTTGGCCTTCCAGGCCCTGGAAAGCGTATATTCGCCAGTTGTCGTGTGCGGCAGCGGCGTTCTCGAAGTCCTCTCGCCAGGGTGCCGTCACCTCGACTTCCTCCAACCTCGCGTCATCGCACCACGCCTTGCCTTGCAGCGCCTTGCAGATGAATTCGACGTCAATCAGCGTGAGCTTGCCCTCCGCATACTCGCCCGACGCCGGGGCCGTCCAGAAGGTCTCAAGGTATTGCCAGTATCCAGGCTCAACAACGACGCGGTTTGGCACGCCGCGGGCGTTCATCCAGCTTTCCTTGCCCGTCACTTTCGAGATGCCCCTCGGTTGCATCGAGAGCGTGATTGTCGCATTCGGTTCCACCTGTTCGACCTTGACCCACGCCGAGAAGCGGTACATGACGCCGGGGCGGGCGGGGACCTTATTCTGCCATACTCCCGTGCGGGTACCGGCCAGACACACCGAGCAGTTGTCGCGGCGGCCGTATTCGCGGTCGTAAATGAAGCGGCCCGAGCAGCTATCCGGCTTCCAGTTATACCAACCCCGGGGCGACTCGGTGTCCTCCGGATCGGCCGTGTCAAACGTGTCGGAGAGAATCGTCTTGCACACGGCAACCGCAAACGGCGGCCGCCGCAGAACCTCACCCCCGAACGCCGATTGCAGCGCCTCTGGGGCGGATTCGACCGTGATATCCGTCACCAGGACGTTGCTGTTCACGGCATTGCTCCAACCGCTGACAACCCGCAACAGGTCGAGCGGCTCCATATCAAACGGCAGCGGGTCGGTCTCCTTGTCGAACACGGCGACGCGACAGAGTCCCTGTGCGCTCCGTCCGTCCCATTCCCAGGCAACTTGCCACGGAATCCAGACATCGTCGCAGAGCACACCCGCCAGTTCGATCGGGCTGGCAGGCTCACCGTCAAGTTGGCGAGTGACTTTGCAGATTCCCGTCGCTCGATGCCCGCTCAGAGAGACGTGTGGACCACCCTTGCCGCCGCGAAGCTGAACCGAAAAATAGGCATTCCCCGCATTCGGGACTCCGTCGTGCTGACTGGGGATGAGCACGACGCCTCTGACCAGGCCGGAGCGAGGCAGATCCATCTTCGTGTCGAGTGTCGTGCTACCTCGGGCATCGTTGTCGATGAGGAGGAGGCCCGTGGCGTACGTTCAGTGGCTCGGATGGGAGTGGAACCGCTATCATTCGA
>JAAELU010000424.1 GCA_024226255.1 bacterium
CCGTGATGATCGTCGTCCTCGATGCCCATCAAACAACATTCGGTCATGCCGAACCCGTCATAGACTTCCGCGCCCCACATGCGCTCGATCTTCTTGCGCTTGGCATCGGACAGCGGCTCGGCGGAGGAGATGATCTTCTCGACGCTCGAATTGACCAGGTCGATGCCCTGAGCCTCGGCCAGGTTGGCGAGGTGCAGGCAATAGCTCGACATACCCATCCACACGGTCGGCTTGAGGTCGTGGATCAATTGGACCTGCATGGCCGACGGCGTCGACATGCCCGATCCGGCCCAATTGACGCCGATGCCCAATTGCTGAGCGGCCCGGGCGTATAGATGACCGACTGGATGAATGCCCAAGGGGAAGGAGATGTGTGCCGTGTCCTTCTCGGTCAGGCCGATCAGTTCGAGGGCGCGGCCAAAGCCCCGGTACATATAGGGCATGTCCTCGAAGGTGCGCGGATAGAACAGCGGCTTGCCGGTCGAGCCGCCCGATCGCCAGTATTCCCAAATCGCCTCGCGCGGTGCGATGTTGAAATCGCGCATGAACTCCTCGGTGGAAAGCG
>JAAELU010000425.1 GCA_024226255.1 bacterium
CGAAGCGTTCTGACCGGTCAGTCGGGCAGGATGGTGAGCTCGACGTCGTCGAACGACGCGCTGGCTCCGGAGTTGTTGGTCCGAAAGGACGCCAGGCCGAGATCGCCGGCGGTGAATACATCGTCGATCTCGTCAAACACCTGGCAATGATCGACAGAGACCGTGATGCGGTCGCCGACTACGCGCACCGTCAGATCCGCTCCGGCAACAGGATCGATGGCGATCGATTTCGTGGGGAAAGTCCGACCCGGGATTCTCAGTCCGACCTCACCATTGCTCTTGAGGAACACGAGATAGCCACTGCTCCAAAACGACGGCCCTGAGTGGCGCAGGAACACGCCGGCCCAATTCGAAGCGTTCGCATGGGGAACGACTCGGGCTGAGAGCTCGAACGAGGACGGATACTCGGGGAGGTGTGGTAACTCGGACGTTTTGAGGGTCTGGAGCTTCAGATTAGCGACGCTCGGCGCTTCGAGGCGCTCGGCTCCGGGGGAGCCTACCACCTGCCACCCGTTCGACCCGCTTCCGCATCCCTCAACCCACCACCCGCCGCAGCCGTCGTCGAAGGTGTCTTCGAAAGATGGCGACAGGGCCTGGGCGATGTCGAAGCGCTCGAAGCTTGCCGGTCCGCCGAAGGTGATGAGGCCGGCGAGGTCGGCGCCCGGGGCGATGAGATCGCCGGGCGGGATGTCGAAGTCGAGCTCGATGACGTCGTTCACATAGACCCGAAAGTGATCGTCGATCAACTCGACCCGGACCTCGACGTCGTCGACCGTGGGGTTGGGCGAGAAGGGCGTGGCATCGAGCAGCACCATCGGTGAGCCCGGATCGGCCCTGCGCACTTGGACCTCACCACCATCACCGTCAGCGCGGATCAACACCAGGTATCCCGATTGCCAGGGCAGATCCGCGGCCGTGCTCTTGCGCAGTTGGAGACCCGCCCAGGCGCCTCCCAGCTGCACGGTGAACGAGGCGATCACCGAGTCGAGGGCGGCAGGGGCGTTGAGAGCGGCCAGTTGGGCGCCGGTCTCATTCTCGAGCTCCAGGCGACCATCGGACACGGAAAACAGCCCCTCGAGCTGCCACAGTGCCGCCGTTGTCGCGGAGTCGTCGAACTCGTCGCTCCGATAGGTTCGCAGCAGGTGCTCGTCGAGACCGAGGAGATCGCGGGCCAGGTTCATGATCGAGCTGGGCGCCTCTTCGGGCCCGGTGACGTACGGGTGGGTGTGCCACATGCCCATCACCAGGTTGTCGGCGTCGCCATCCGCAAGTCGATACTCCGCAAGATAACGCATGGCGGTGCCGTACGCGTTGTCGTTGGCGTCGGGATCAGTGCTCCGCGGTCCCATGAACCCGTTGCCGGGATGGGCCAGAAGACCTACCGTCACGTCCCGGCTGCAGAGTTTCTTTTCCACCAGGGTCACGCGGCCGAAGTCCCAGGTGCCGTCGAAGCCGCCGTCGGCATAGACGGCATGCGAAGCGTGATCGATGTCGTAGTGGTTGAGATAGAGATTCTCCAGGCCGGGCAAGAGCCGCCTGTCCGCGATCTGGTCCAGGAGCTCGTCGATGAACTCCTCGAACGTGGGTTCATCCTCCGCGGGGCCCCGGGCGGGGTAGGTGCCGTCCGGGCCGACGACGTGGAACAACGCCGGCCCTTCGTAGATGCCGAGACGGGCGTTCGGATACTCGAGGTGCATCGCGGCGAGGTAGTCCGCCATCTCCCTCACCAAGTCCTGCCAAGGAATGCTGCACGAGTTGGGGACGGCGTAAGGCGGATCTTCGCGGCACCAGTTGTTGCCCATGGCATGGTCGAGGTTGAGGACGTCAACGGTGCCGTTCGCGTCCTCCCAACGGTTCAATACCATGATGTCCTTATCTGCCTGGCAGGCTCCGACGCCCTCGATATTCGGGACACCCGACGGGTCGTCGTGTACCCAATCGCAGTAATCCTCAGGCAGATTCGGAAGTGTAGGATCTCCCAGCCGGATTCCGGCGACCTCAAAACCGACGGCCAGGGGATCGTCCCCTGTTTGCAGGGCGTCGACGAGCAGTTCAAGCTCCAGGTTGGTCAGGGGCATTTCGGTCGGTGCGGTGGGCGGGTTGGGCGGGTCGTGCAGGACGACGCACAGGTCGGACAGGGGGTGATTTCTGAGCATGTTGTAGAATATCTTGAACACCTCAATACGATCGCGCACCGAGTCCCATTCGGCCGGATCGGTCACCAGCGGCAGCCAATCGTCCCGCATCGCGTCGCCGTCCGCGTCGTTGTGGCACACACCGCTTTGATCCCAGGCTGACGGCAGAAACCAGTTCTCGCCTGAGGAGGGAAGGGCCTGGATGAGGAGGAAGCCCGCGACAGCGATGATGATCCGTTTTGTTCGTTGTGCATGCATGGTGGGTCTCCTTGGGTCGCTGAGTTTCGAGTCTGAGTCAAGACGTACTAATAGGCGTAGCTTCAGACTGTATCATTGACCGTCGAAGACCGCTGCCTCCGCCCTTCCGCCCGTGCACTGACAGGGAGGAGAAGAGCTCATGA
>JAAELU010000426.1 GCA_024226255.1 bacterium
CTGATCGCCTTCAGCTCGGGTATCTACGCCAGCGAGATCAATACCGATCTAGTGATCAGCCACCTCTCTCTGTGGTCCAACAGTGCCGATCCCTGGAACGAGTTCTCGACTCTCTGCGGACTTCTCGAGTTCGGACGCTATTGGAACGACAACAACGCCGGCGTCGACCGCAGCCTCGCCCATTTTCTGAGCGGCAAGAACAACGGCGGCGGAGTCGCCTGGCTCGGGGTCCTCTGTGCGGGGGAGTTCAACACCAGCCACGACGGCAGCTGTGCACTGACGCCGCAGACCGACAACTATGGTGGCGCCTACGGCTACAGCGGCACGATCGACGGCGACTTCGACATCGACAATCCGTCCATCGTGTGGGACATCATGGTCGCCAGTCACGAGATCGGACACAACTTCGACTCGCCGCACACCCATTGTTACGGCGGCATCGGCGGCAACGCCAACCCCGTCGATGAGTGCTCCGCGGTCCAATGTGGGCAAAACGGCTGTTTCTGCGGCTCCCCCAGCTTGCCCTGCGCCAACCCAGGCGCGGGTTGCGGCACCGTCATGAGCTACTGCCATCAGCGCGCTGGCGGGCTGGCCAACATCTCCCTGACCTTCGGTACGGGCCATCCCTTCGGGGTCGACCCGGACCGCGTTCCCAGCCTGATGAGTGACTACGTGGTAGCCACCGCCGCATCGGATCCGAGCTGCCTGGC
>JAAELU010000427.1 GCA_024226255.1 bacterium
ATGCTCAACGGACGATCATCGTCGATCAGGCCGGTGGGCCGGGCACGCAGAGTCGGGACCTTCCGGCGGCCATTGCGAGCGCCGCACGCGGGGATCTCATCCTGGTCCGCGCGGGGAGCTACACCGGGGGTGTCGTACTCGACAAGAGCATCCGAATCCTCGGTGAGCCCAACAGTGTGATTCGCAACTCGGCGGCGCTGACCGTCCGTGGCCTCAGAGCCAGTGATCACGTCAGCGTGCAAGGGCTGCGCTTCGATTCGGGTGCCGGTCGCGTCACCATCGAGGGCTGTGCGGGCCGGGTGGTCCTGAGTGACCTGTCTCCCTTGCTGTCGAACGGTGGGGCCCGCCTCACTCTCGACGTAAGAAACAGCAAGTTGGTCGTCATCGCCACGTCCCGTTTCTCCGGTGACGCCAGCCACGCTGCTGCAGTGAAGGTGTCGCGTAGCATGGTGATCCTTCAGCGCGTCCAGACGAAGGGTGCCGCTGGCGGCTCGCGGGCAGGTGCCGGACTCACCGTGATCGATAGCGACGTGACGTCGCAGTCCTGCATTCTGCGTGGCGGCGACGCCTCCGGCGGTCAAGCTGGCTATGCGATCGAGGCGTGGCGTTCGACGCTCACGCTCGCCGGCAGCATCGTCGGACGTTCGCGCCTCGAGGTCGGCAGTGGCCCGGCTCCGAGTGCCGGGATCCTGGCGGTGTCGACGAAGGTGACGGCCGAATCGGATAGCCGCAAGCTGTCGTTCCCAGGTGTCACCGGTGGTGGGGCCGTCGTCCGCAAGAGCATGGCATCGCTGATGGTCGACCCGCCGCGGGTTGGTGGCCAGTTCCGTGCGACGATCGAAGGAGATATCTACTCTCAGGCGATGCTCTGCATCGGCAATCTGAAAGCACCGACGGCATGGGGGAGCGAACGTCTGTTCCTCGACCCGGCGAGCCTCAGCGTCATCGCAACGGCTCAGATCAGCATGTTCGGCTGGTGGTCTTACCAGACGACGATCCCCAACGATTCGGTGCTTCGCGGCATGACCTTCGCCTTCCAGGCCATCGCTATGCCGTCGAGTGGAGCCAAGTTCTCCGCGCCGTCCGTCGTCACCGTGAACTGATCAGACGAGATGACTGTCATCGGCCATGACCGTGTATGTGTCTGGGGATCGATGACCGGCACGTTGATCGAAGTCGTTGGACCGCGACCGATGGGGACAGACTGCTTCTTGGCTGGGCCCGCGAATCTCTTAGAGGCCGGTCTGAATCCCCGGCGTGACCACGTCGTGCTGTGTCGCCGAGAGCCGGTACTCGTCAATCGTACCGAGCGCTAGCCGTGCCAAGCCTACTGCCGGCCTCGAGCTGCGCGTTATCGATGGCAAGAGCCGGGCCTCGGCCACGAAGACATGCTGGATGTGATGATCCGCGCCGGTGAGCAAGATAGAGGTCTTGATCTTGATTGACTCGGGTAGGAACCTCAGCGGCACCGTTGTCGGTCGTGATGGACGACTGGTCGCAGGCGCAACTGGCTTCAAGGTGCGAATGGGTTATCATTCATTTTGGGGTCAATAGCTGACCAGGACAGATGGGGGGAGTCGATTGGTCGCCTTGGGCCAGGACAACTGTGCTGGTGGGAATCAAGAGTGAGAGTGATTGGGCGGGACACATCGGGCAGTGGGTGCTTGCCATGAGATGAGCCTACACGGTTGAGCGTCTTCGGCTGGTCGATCTGCGGCACTGGCGAGAGCGCTGATTGCGGTTACTCTGCCGGCGGCTCTCCGCCACGACTCCTCGCTATGTCATACTCCTCTCCCGCGTCACACTTCGGGAAGTGTGCGCTCGCTGCTTTCGCTCTACTGTCAGCCCTCCCCGGCCAGGCTTTGTTCGAGGAGTTCTCCCATCGCGAGCACCTGCCGGGAGATCTCTCTGGGGATCTTGTTGCGATCGACCTCGACGGTGACGGTCACACCGACTTGATCAGTCGTGACGCCAAGAAGACGTCGGCATACCGGAGCGATGGCCATGCGCGCTTTTCC
>JAAELU010000428.1 GCA_024226255.1 bacterium
CGCCCCTGCCTGCGGCCGGCAATCTCGAAGTATCGCAATTGATAGTCCTTCGATTCTCGGCCTGTGGCAGCTGACGGCGATCTCTCGGAGATGCACTCATAGCAATCAATCAGCAGGTTCCTAGTCGCTGCTGCCGTCTTTGCGCTTGAGCGCCAGCGCTGCACCGAGAAGCCCCACGACGACGAAGCCACTCAGGACGGCGACATTGATCAGCCAATCCCGGGGCGTCTGGTCCCAGAACTGCAACGGCGGCCCGCTGTCGTCAGCCGCCAACGGCGCCCCTTCCGATCTCGCACGGGCGACCTCATCGACGAGAGCGGAGGCTTCCGAAGGCAGGATCCCGAATTCGATGAGGGCGGCTTCGATCCGGTCGGTCGTGTCATCTTCGGCGAAGGCTCGTTCCAGCAGCGCGCAGTTGAGGAGGTCTTCGACGTCTTGTTGCGAGTCGATCTTGGTGTCCTCGTTCAGGCAGTCGTTGAGAGCTTGAAGTGCATTCAGATTGACCGTCGACGCTGCAGCCGAGTAACCCCACGAGCCGCTGGCGAGATAGCTTGCCTCGCGCATGCCCGGCGTCTCATTGACGTTCTGGAACGCTCCCGAGAGGACCAGCTGAATGATGAGAAGGAGCGGCAGCAGCGAGATGGCTCGATCGACATTCTTGGAGATGGCTGATATCAGCAAGCCGAGTGACATGCCCGCTAGACCCGCCAAGCCGAAGGAGATGACGAATTCAAGATGCCCCCAGGGCAGCAGTGCCGCCCCCCAGCCGCCTCCTTGGGGCAACACCGCTATCAGCACCAGGACCGTGCTTTGGATGATGACAATGGCTCCGATGACGACCGCCTTGGAAGTGACGTACGCGGAGATGGAAAGGCCGACCGATCGCTCGCGCCGATAGATGGCAGCCTCCTTGACAATCTCGCGAATGGAGGCGGACAGGCCGAGCCCGGTCACGCCGACGATGAGCACCAGCAGCACGGCCGTTGCCTGCGAGAAACGGGTCAACTCCCCCTCCGCCAGCGGCGCCAACTCACCGGGAGGGAGGGCAACCATCATGATCGCTCCCAGAATCGGGGCCTGCAGTATCAGGGCCAAGAGCAGCTTGCGATCGCTGCGAATGACGGCTGCGTAGCGCTCCACCAGCGTCGAGAACTGTCGAAGCCACCCTTGGCGCTTCAGCGGCTGGGCGATTTCGCGCTCACCCTCCTCGGCGCTGTGCGTTGCTGCCGAAAGGGGGTCCTGCACGTACTGCTGATAGGCGGGATGGGCCCGGAATTGCCCGCTCCAGTCCGAATCCCGAGTCGACTCCAGCGTCTCGAATACGTCGGCGTATGTTGGCTTCTGGAAGTAGGTGGCGACTTCATCGGGAGGCCCGAAAAAGGCCGTGCTGCCCCCAGGAGCCAGGAAGATCATACGGTCGCACAGGTCGAGGCTCTGGACGCTGTGGGTTACCACGACGACGGTTCGACCACCGTCTGCAAGGTCCCGAAGCAGCTTGGTGAGTGACCGCTCGTATCCGGGGTCGAGCCCGGAGGTCGGCTCATCGAGGAAAAGCAGCGACGGCTTGGTTAGGAGCTCGATCGCGACGCTGCACCGTTTCCGCTGCCCGCCGGACAGTCTCGAAATCGGTAGATCAGCCCGATGGCTGAGGCCCATCTCCGCGATGACCTCCTCGACCCGAGATCGCCTTTGGTCGGCAGTGACGTCGGGCGGGAAGCGGAGCTTGGCGGCATAGCTGAGCGCTTGGCGCGGCGTCAGCTCGACGTGGAGGATGTCATCCTGCGGAACGTACCCGATGCGCTGGCGCAGGTCTGCGTAGGAACGGTAGAGGTCGCGACCGTCGTAGAGGACGGTCCCTTCGTGGGCCGGCCGGAATCCCGTGAGGGCGTTGAGCAGCGTCGACTTGCCCGCGCCGCTCGGGCCTACCACTGCCAACAGGCTGCGTTCGGGAAGAGCGAAGCTCACGTCGTCGAGAATCCGTTGGCCGGCCGCAGTGGTGACGCCCAACCTCGATACCTCCAGGAAGACGTCGCCCGTTTCGACGTACTCTTCGAGCGTCCCGGTGGCCAATCGGAGCCGGTGGTGGCCGATGCTCACCACGTCTCCGTCGCCGAGGCGAGCCCGGTCGGTTTGTGAGCCGTTCACGAAGGTGCCGTTGAAGCTTCCAAGGTCGGTCAGCTCAAAGCCGGTGTCTGCGGTGCCCCGCAATTCTGCGTGGTACCGGGAGACCACGAGATCGTCGAGCACGATGTCGTTGTCGGGGGCCCGGCCGATCCGGACGAGGGCCCGCGGGGCATGCACCCTGGTGGCACCGCGCAGCGTGCCGATCGTGAGTGCGTCGGGCCCCTGAGCCTCGACGGGGGTGCTGATCGGTCGGGGACGGCTGGGCGCCGAGTGGCTCTGGGGCGGCGTCAATTCGATCTGAACCCCGGAGTGTGGGTCGCCGAGGCGGAGCGCGATCGGCTCGCTAATGATCAGCCGATCGATGCGGGACCCTTCTGTGAACGTGCCGAAGCGGCTGCCTACGTCCTCGAGGACCCAGCGGCCGTCTATCAATCGGAGTTGGAGGTGACTGCGGGATACGCCGTCGGCATCCACGCAGATGGTGGAGTTGGGGTCACGTCCGATGGTGGCAACGACACCTGGGTTGACGACGTGGTCCCTACCTTCGATCTTGATGTGGAGTGCTGTTGTCGACATATGGTCAGTTCCTCCTCTCCCCAGTCACGGGGTACTCCCGGTCGCCACAACGCGTCCCTGGATTACACCGCTCCTGCGACCGAACCGGATGTGGGCGCCGGGTGTCACCGTCACGCTGCGGCCCGGGGGTACCTCCCACTTCTGGCCGTCCGGCATCATGACCTTCCAGGTGTTCGTTGACATGTTCTTCAAACCCCATACATCGGGAATCTGGGGGTGGCGGTCCACCATTGCCACCGGTTGACGGAAGTTATAGCGGTCGCCTTCGATGTGATGAGGGAAGAGGTACGTGTCGGCATTGAGACCAACCAGCGATCCGCCGCTCCCTTCGATCAGGAGGCGAGCCTGATCGGCGAGCGTAGCGCCGCAGTTCCAACACGTTCCCGCGGCCGTGCCGTCGGCGCCGGCCGGGTCGAGGAAGTTCTCGAGGCCGCACCCCGGGCAGGTGGTGATGGCGTCGCGTACGTTGGCCATTGCCTTGCGCCATTCGCTCTCTTGCACTCGACCGTTTTCCGGATCCTGGACCCCCGCGGTAAAGGAACGGACAAAGAGGTCACGCAAGAACTGGGGGTAGATGGGCCAGAAGGTCACCGCATTGGGGTGGATGTTGGCATCGGGACGATTCGATTCATCGTCGGGGCTGAAGATGAACACGGGGTCGGTGCCATAGAGCCCGTTCTGGGCGTCGGCGTCAAGGCACGCTATCTCCGCTTCGCGCCGACCTTCAAATGGGTGATGCATCATGAACATGTAGAAGAGCAACACCGAAAGCGAGAACAGGTCGGTCCTGCGGTTGGGGTGAGGAATCTGGCGGGCCATGAGATCACGAATGACCTCGGGAGCCATGAATTTCGGAGTCCCGGCGATGCTGGCCGGCTGACCGTCCACTCGAACGTTGTCGTTGTCACAGATCAGCACTCTGCCGTCGTCCGGCTGCAGGAACACGTTCCCAAAACTGATATCGAGGTAACACAGACCGCGGGAGTGGAGCTGAAGGAACCCGTCCGCGAGCTCGAATCCGGCCGTCGCCAGCGTGCGGAAGTTCGGTTCAACTGCGCGCCGCATCACGTCGACCATGCTGCGATAGTTCTCACTTCGTAGGCCCATGAGGTATCCGAAGCCACGAGTGCCCGGCGAACGGGCAAGCTCGAGAGGCCACAAGAACCGAGCGTCGGGCGACCCTCCCTCTACCAGCCGCGACAACGCGTGCCATTGCTCGTCGGTGGCCGTGTCGGGGAAATACCATTTCAACGCGTAGTCGGGCCCGGCGCCGCTACTCGCCGCCACTCGCCAGACTTGGCCCTGGCCACCCTCACCCAGAAGCTCAACTGTGCGGTACTCAATAGTCCCGAACTCGGGTCTCAGCACCGTTCCAGTGGTTAGTCCGGCCCACGAATTTCGGGCCTCGCTCACGGGTTGAGTTTACTCTCTCCCGATTGCGCGCCGCAGGGCAACTAGTCTGCTGTATGTGATGACGGTACGCCCCGGCGGTCAACTCGCGAAACGACCTCTGCATTTCTATTTCCTGGTCGATTGTTCCGGATCTATGCGGATGGACGGGAAGATCCAGGCCCTCAACACGTCGATACGTGAGGCGATTCCACATATGCGGCGAGCGGCCGATGACAACGCCAACGCCGACGTATACGTACGGGTGGTGCGTTTCTCCGATGGCGCCGACTGGCATGTTGCCGAGCCCACCGGGGTTCATGAGTTCACGTGGACCGATGTCGAAGCCGGGGGAGTGACGGACCTCGGGGCCGCTTTCAAGCTGGTTGCAGCCGAGCTCCGTCAGCCTCCGATGCCCGATCGGGCGCTTCC
>JAAELU010000429.1 GCA_024226255.1 bacterium
CTCGAACTCGGCACCGGCTACGTCGACTACATCTTCGTGATCGTTTCCGACGATAGGGGCGGCTATCAGGTGGCAACCGGCGGGGTGTATTCGTACTACGAGTTCTGGAACACGGAACGTCTCACCGACGAGGAGTGGCGCGCCGAACTGGAGGCGAGCACCCAGCCGCCCCGTCCTAGCTGGCAGAACGTCTTCCTTCCCGACGGAGGTGGGTCATCGCTTCCCGATGACAACGTCACCGGGCTTGCAGGCGGGCTCTTCTGCCGAGATCTAGCAAGCATGGGTTACGGATTCTCCGCTGCAGTTGTGTACTGGATGGCTGAGGGGGCACCCGCCCGGATGGATGCCGACGGCAATGGCATCCCCTGTGAAACGGTGTACCCGGAGGACTCTGAGTCGTTCCTCAACGCAGCCATAGGCGAGCCGACCGGGCAGCTCTGCGCCGATCTTGGCTTCGGTAACGACGCAACGGCCTACCAACGTGCAATTGCCTATTGGCTGCTCGAAGGGACTCC
>JAAELU010000430.1 GCA_024226255.1 bacterium
CGTTATGAGCCCGTCGCGGCTACCGACCGTAGCCGACGGGCCTTCGGCTCATGCGCACTATCTGCCGGTTCCCGGGCGGGTGTGGGTGCGCGATAACGCGCAGGTTGGTGAGTGTTATGTGCGCCATCGGTGGGATTGGCACAACGGACGACTCTAGGTCTCTAAACCACCGGAGCTTCGGCGGACACAGTTCATGTACCCCGCCGGGCATCGAGGAATTGTCACTCAGAGGATCACCCAGATACGCGGTGAGATACGGCGCCTCACGATGCGAGTCTCGGACTTGCCTCAAGCAACTGACCTCCGTCGACGATGGTCTCCCATGGCTTCTTCGGCTTTGCGGTCAGTCAGGGAATACGGCCCGGTGTGGGGATTGATAGCGGCGATTCTTGTCACCGCGGCCATCATCCTCGTCTGGGGCGTCGACTGGAGCGGTCCCGACACCACACCGCCAACACCGCAACTCAGCTCATCCTCGGGCACCGTATCGTGGGACGGAGGAGAGTGCTTCCATCTTGAGCATTGGACCGGTTCACACTGGGACCGAATCGCCTACTCAACATTCGACGACGCCAGCGAGGGGGTGTGGGGACCTCCCAGGGGCGGCGAGCAGTTCTGCCAACCTGTCGGCGTAAGCGGGAACCTGTCGCTACCGGTAGACGCGGCCCCTGGCAACTATCGAGTCTGCAACATCGGCGACGGCACTGATTGCCTCGAGTTTGCATTCGACTCAGGTGACTAGATGACACAAGCAGCTGAGACGCTGCACAACGACTCCAAGTCTCCCGTGGACGACAGCTCCGACCGCCGAGTCTGTTGCAGAAACGAGCACGTCGCCCAACCACGCATACCGGCACCTCGAAGTGCGGGGAGTTGAACACTCGTAGTGGCGTTTCTGCAGCAACGTTCCAGATCGAGGTCACTGCCTACGTGCGCCACCGCGATATCCTCCTGCAAGGAATCTCCAGGGATCTCACAATGACTACTGCCAGACGAAGCAGGCCAAGAATGGCTGGTTGGGTCGTAGCTGGGCTTGCGACACTTGCGGCCGCCGCGCTGGCTGGCTGCTCGTCGGTGGACAGCGACATTCATATCGACGTTCCCTACTCCGGCGGCGGCCCTACGTCCTTCCTTCAGATGTCAGGGTCGGCCTACATCATCGACGCCACATACATGGGCGAAACCAGCATTGAGAGCGTCGGCAACGACGTCGGACTGATCGTCGAAGTAGACCACCCCGAGTTCCTAGGCGATGACTCACCCGGGGTCCAGGAGCCGCCACCAGTGATCGCAACTGGTGACGAAATCATCGTTATCACTTCCCGCTTCCCTGATGGGGTCGATCTCGCTAGAGGCGAGGGAGTTGTTCTGATCGTTGCACACAACTCGAACTTCGATCCTCCATGGATCACGACCGCGATCGGCACCGGGACCGGACCAAGCTTCGGCCTGGTAGGCGACGACACCAACCTACTGATGGTGGAACTCGAGACAGTAGCTAAGGCTCTCGATGTTGATCTGGAAACGGCATTCGTCACCATTGGTCGGGAACTGCTCGCGTCAGACGAGCTCATGCGTGAAGGCTCAAACCGGAACGACTCACTCGGCCCGGCACTGCGAGCCGCAAGCGGACAAGCGCAATCAGCAACACAAGCCACGAGTCCCGAGGCACTCTGGGAAGCGTCAGACCCACTGACGCGTGCCCTTCAGAGGGGAACCGCCCCAGACGAGCTGCTGGACACGCTGCCCGAGCTATCGGTTGTCTACACCATCTCGGGCCACGTACCAGACGCCAACCCAGGCTCGTCGGTTCAAGTGAGGAACAACCTCGGCGTCACGTCGTCAATAGATGCAGCTCTATTCCACGGCACCGACACCCTGTTCGGGTCCCCGGGCAATCCGTTCGAGATAACCCTCGTCGTTGAGGACCCAGCGAGGGCAATGCTCATCGGGAACATCGCCGCCATCCGCTGGGAAAACGCATACGCCATATCCGTCAAAGTGTCGCTCGACCCGAATGGGCAACCCGTCGCAACAGCCGAACCGATGACCCGCGCCGAGTTCGCCACGGCCATTGGTGGATAGGCGCTTGGCCCCTTAGGGGAGATAATCGCGGGCGACCCCCGGGGCTTCTAAGCGCTCCGCTCGCAAACTACCAAGACGACAAGGGCTCCGACTCACCGCCTACCTGTTGTGTTGACCCAGGTCTGGTATGACGCCCAGATCGCCAAATATGGCGCCATAACGACCATTTCCGCGGGTGCTCAGTATCGGCACCTCCAAGTGCGGGGGCCGAATACCCACGGTGGCTGCGCCATTCTCTAGTTGGGTCCGATCTGCCGGTTTTGGGAGGTCGAGAAGACAGCTGCCATCATGCTCAGATGACCCTGGTGCTTGAACCGAGAACAGCCCGGCATCGCTTGACCATGGGTGTGTTGGCCGTTGCCGCGGCTGTTCTCTTGAGCGGCTGCCCGCCACAGGAGCCAGCTGATGGCAACTACCCGAACCTCGAAGCGCTTGTGGCCTCGATCGACTGGACCGGAGAAGGTACAGCACCGCGCGGTGTGGCTGTCCTGCCGGGTGACAGCGAGTTGCAGATCAGGACAGAAATCGAGTATCCAGCGTCCGACAGTACAGCGCTACAGGTCAGGATCGCGGAACGGCTCAAGGCGTTTCCGACGGTCTTTGCCATCACTCGCGACAAAGCAACGAATGCCTGGTTCGAAGGGGACGGCTGGTACGTCTACGTAGCGACCAGTCGGTTCGGAGATGGCACACCGGCAGTGGCTGTTGGTGTGGGCACCGTTGACAATGATGACCGGGCCGTGAAAGCTCTGGACCCGGTCGTCGAAGTACTCGGAACGATCCCACACCACCCGTCCTGGGACGAGCATCCGAGATTGGAAGCTGCCTTGGCCACCATCGACTGGACCGGAGACGGCACTATCTCTCGTGGGGGTGGCGTCAGGCCGGGTGGCGACGAGTTGCCCGTCGAGACGGCCGTCCCGTACTTCACAACGGAACCGGAAACGCTGGAACTCGAAATCGAGAACCGGCTCAAATCGTTTGACACCGTTTTCACACTGATCAGCTACGGTGCGGGCCCCACGATCTTCGCAGCAGACAATCTGAAGATCTACGTGCCAGATACTGGTCGTAGCCCGGTCGCGATCTGGGTCGCGACCCTTGCTGATGAAGACGCTGCGATAGAGTCCTTGGAGCCAGTTATAGAAGTTCTCGGAACGATCCCGTAGGGTTCGATTCTGAGAAGCAACATAGATGCTTAACCGAGAACCACCGGGCATCGACTCAAAATTGGTGTGTTGGTTATTGCAAACCATCACGGGTCCGCCAAGAGAACGACTCGCAACTACCTAGGTCAACCACGACCAACCAACGAATGAGACCGCCGTCACACTTACACAGCCAGCGCAGATGACTAGATGTGAGCGATATCGCACATTCCGCAGACCGTCCGGTATCGGCACGTATCCGCTCGGTCTATTGGTCACCGAGAGTGAGCTTTTCGATGCGGTTTTTGTGGACTGCGTAGATGAAGGGTCCGGGTTGGTCGCAGGCTGCGGCGATTCGTTTGAGGTTGGTGAGGAACCTGGTGGCCATGTCGTCGCCGGTGAGGCTTTGGCTTGATAGGCAGAAACATCGGACTCGGTGGCTCTTGACGGCTTCTCGTTCGGCGGGGTTGTATCTGATGCGGGTGTCTTTCATGAAGACGACCCATCCTTCGGTTCCAGCGAGTTCCAGCCAGGTTTCGTCAAGTATGGTTTCGTCTGCGGGTATGCCGTAGTGCTCGGCAAGGGTGATGAGGCGGAGGCCGGAGGATCTGAGCAGTGTTGGGACCTTGATCCGGCCCAGGCTTCGGTCGAGGAAGAGGTCAGGCAGCCCGTCGGGATGTGACACGGAGCACGTCCTCTAGCTGGCTTGCGGGTACCCCGAATTCGTCGGAGAGCTCGTCTAGTGATTCGCCTGCCCAGAATCTCTGGAGGACGTCATCGAGGCGAGACCCGCCCCTCTCGAAGATCGGTGCGCCAAATGAACGTGTCGGATCGACAACTACCTCTGCATGTTGATACGAGGGGACGTGGATCAGTTCGGCGTAGCCGTCTGAGGCATACTCGATTCTGCGGAGGTATTCCAAGATGACATCGGTAAAGACGCGTTGTCCGCTTCTGATCACGATGAGATGTTTGGCCGCTTGTCCCTCGGCTGTGCCCTGGTGGCTTTCGGCATAGTCAAATAGCAGTTCAGCACCGTCGGTATACAGTCGTTGCGATGCCAGGGCGTGATCGATGCCCAAGCCACTCTTGATCGCTGCCACGGCTGGCCTGATCCGCTGCATTGGCACTCCGCTGCGTCTGATTGCCGCGAGGACAGTTGCTTCGGTGAGACCCACAAAGGGGATTGAGGGCCGCCGCGGGCCGGCTGGTTGGAGGTAGGTGATAATCGAATCGCCAACCACATCGGGGCGCTTTGGGAACCGCCGTACATAGCCCTGTGCCCATGTCGACAGGGTTGATGCGTGGACATCAACGATACGTGCCGCTTCTGTAACGGTGTACAGCGGAACGTCGAACCGAAGCCGATCTTGGGTCTTGACCATTTCCTCTCCTTCTATTCCCTCATTCAAGCACCTACCTGGTACGTTTTCGCGGCTCCCCGCATTGGAGCCGGGAGGTGTTGACTGTGTGGGGTGCAGGTCGGTTCGTTTCCTGGTGAGGGGAAGGAACCATGATGACAACCACAGAGACGACTTCGTTTGTGCCGGCGATCGTGTCGCCGGATTTTGATTCGTTTACGGTGCGGCAGGCTGTTGCCGGTTTCCTGGCTGGCTATGGCGATACGACCCGTCAGGCATACAGCTTGGATCTGCGCCAGTGGCTCCGCTGGTGTGACGAACACGAGCTACGTGTGTTTGAGGTGCGACGTGCCCACATCGAGTTGTTCGGTCGTAGCCTGGAACAAGACGGCAAAGCACCAGCCACGGTGGCGAGGCGCCTATCAACGGTGTCAGGGTTCTACAGATACTGCTTCGAAGAAGAACTGATCTCGAGATCACCGGCGGCTCATGTGCGGCGTCCCAGGGTCGACTACGAATCCCGTGTGTCTGGGTTGGATCGCAACGAACTAGGCATGTTCTTGGTCCAAGCCGGACTCTGCGCCGGTCGGGATCATGCATTGGCGTGTCTACTGGCGTTGAACGGGTTGCGGATCTCAGAGGCGTTGAACGCCGACATCGAACACCTCGGCCTAGAACGCGGACACCGCACGTTGGTGATCACCCGCAAGGGAGGCAAGATCGTCACCATCCCGCTAGCGCCACGCACCGCACGCGCCATCGATCTGTGTATCGGGGAACGAGAGGCAGGACCGATCCTGTTGAACCATGACGGTACTCGTAGGTTGGATCGGCATGCAGCGACCCGGATCGTGAAACGGTTAGCCAAGACCGGTGGGATTGATAAGAACATCTCCCCACACTCACTACGGCACTCGTTTATCACCGCGGCACTCGATGCCGGGGTGGCGTTGCGGGATGTCCAAGAAGCCGCATCACACGCCGACCCAAGAACAACCATGCGCTACGACCGAGCCCGCCAATCGCTGGACCGTCACGCCACCTACATCGTCGCCACCTACCTAGCCGGAGCCAGCCGCTAACCCGGACGGGGGAGTCGATATTCAGAGTGTGACGGCGGCTCTCCGACAAGCACAACGGGGTTGTGGTCGTGGGGTGCTCTCCGATGCCACCTGCTGCTCATAACCGAATCCGTTATAAGCAGCGCAGATCGTTATGAGCCCGTCGCGGCTACCGACCGTAGCCGACGGGCCTTCGGCTCATGCGCACTATCTGCCGGTTATCTCTCGGTTGGTAGCGCTCGATAACGCGCGGGGCGGCTGGTGTTATGGGCGGGCAGGTTGCTGCTGTTTTTCTGGTTGGTGTGTAAGTGTGGTTGGGTGCTTGTGCGTTAATGAGGTGATATGGGTACCGACGATTTCGAAGTTTTCTATCGGGCTTCCCGAGATGTGTGTTTCCGTTCGTTGTTGGTCGCGGTCGGCGGTGTCGATGAGGCGGATGAATGTGTCGCGGAGGCGTTCACTAGGGCGCTGTCCCGGTGGGACAGTGTGGCGGCACATCCGGCGCCTTCGGCGTGGGTGATTCATACCGCGATGAACGTTCATAGGGATCGGTGGCGGAAGACCCGTCGCCGGGATGTCCGTCGTCGGCTGGTTTCTGATGATGTGCCTGCACCGGGATTGCCGGTTGATAGGGCACTTCTGGAGGCCTTGTGGTCGTTGCCGAGACGTCAGCGTGAGGTTGTTGCGTTGCGGGTGGTCGCCGACCTTGATACCGCTCAGACAGCAGAGATCCTTGGCATCGCTCCCGGCACGACTACTGCCCATCTCCACCGTGGACTGACCACGCTACGTCGGCAGCTGTCGGGACAGGAGGTCTCTCATGAGTGAATTTGACGGATTCGAAGACACGGTGGATCGGGTGCGTAGCGGACTTGGGACCATCGTGTACGGGCGGGATATCTCAGAGCTCGAGGCGCGGACTCAGCGCGGTGATCTAGCCAAGCGCCGTTCGCGGATGACCGAAGCGGCAACTCGGTCTCGGTTGGTTGTGGCTGTTGCTAGTTTCGTGGCGGTTGTGGCTGTGATTGCGCCAGTGGCGATCTGGGCAGGACGGGGATCGGGAGATCCGGCCACACCGGTGACCGCAGATGGGTCTCATATGGCCCCGCTGCTGTTTGATGCCGACATAGCCACGCTGGACTGGGAGCTTAGATCTCTGGATGCGGCACCTGGATCGTTTGAGTCGATCGTTGAAGGCCCAGCTGGATGGGTTGCCGAGGGGACAGATGGGCAGCGCACTCATGTGTGGCTATGGATGGATGAGGATGGCTGGGTCGAGCAGCAGCCCGAGGTGTTCGAGTCGGATTCGGTTGTGCGGGATCTGGAAGCTGGCGGATTTGGCTATCTCGCTACGGGCGTGGACGTTGCTGAGGGCGCTGTCCCGGCCGCGTGGTTCTCAGTTGACGCGGTGTCGTGGTCTGAGACGTTGCTCCCTTTGCCTGACATAGCTGACCGGCTCGGGCCCGTAGTTTCCTATTGGGTTGGTTCCGCGGCCGGCAATGAGCGGCTCATGATCGTGGTCGGTGACGAGATCGACGAAGGCTCTGGCGAACCTACTCCGGTGATCACTGAGGCGATGCTTCGCGCGGCAGGAGCTCCGATGGATTCGCAGTCCGGAGTGAGGTTCCTTTCCGGTACGAGCGGCTCCGACATTGCTGTCGAACTGCTTGGCGACGAGGATGCGGTGATCTGGACAGCTACGTTTGATGAGCTTGGTGTAGACCCGGGAGAGACCGGTACCGCCCATATCTCGCGACCGTTGGCTTGGATTTCCGCGGACGGGGTGACCTGGGAGGGCGTGAATCCTGCGGGATGGCGCGGAGCGTCTACCACAGGCGGCGTTGCCGCCAACCGTTCGGTCTTCGTGGCCGCAATCCATCGCCCCGACAGGGGCAGCGAGCTTTGGGCCAGCAGCGACGGCCATGACTGGTCTCTGCGCCATCAGTTCGATGACGGCGTATTCGTGAGAAACCTTGTCGGGGGTCCCGACGGCTTCGTAACCACAACCAACAAGCACAGCGACGACAGTCTCGGGAGCTCGGCTGTGTGGTTCTCGCCGGAGGGGGACACTTGGACTCAGGTGGGCCAATACGAGCCTGACACCCAAGTGGGGGCTCTTGCCGCTGGGCGTGGAGGCGGCTTTGCTCTATCCACCTCCAATACCGCAGGTGAGCCCGGGCTGATGAGCAACACGAAGTCCACTGTCATGATCTCACCGGACGGAGAGACTTGGCTCGACGCCTCAACAACTGATCCTTTCGGCAACGGCTTCGGCGTCACGGGAATCGCGCTTGGCGAGTCCTCGATCCGACTTGTTGGCGGCCGAGTCGAAGGTGAAGGGGGTGACCAGTTCCTGCCGCGATTCCTTCCCGAGTTATGGGTCGGTACGCCGTAGGCGGTACACCTTCTCTAGACGTGACAGTCGGCCTCGCAAACAGGAATCCAGCGATCGATGTGCGCACCTATCAACAAACACTTCGCTATAACGTCGGACCCCGACTGCTCAGTATCGCCAACTTGAGGGCGCGGTTGGTCGGCCAGTTTGAACGATGGGGTATCTTGAGCAGTTGTCGAGGCTCTCGCTTTGGGGGGTCGTTGAAGTGGTAGTGAGGAGTTGGTATCAGTGTCCCAATCTTTGCAGTATGTCAACGGTTCTCTTCGTGCGGCCACAGCGTGCGTTCTTGTCGCTCTTGTCGTTGTCTCCTGCGGAGGGAATTCTCCCGGTGAAGTCTCGACCACCACTCAATCTCCGAGATCCCAAGCAGATCTTGAAGCGCTCACTACACGCGTGTGCGCGGATCTCAGCGCTGGCGTGCTCTCGTATGCCGCCATTGTCGAGGACGCCATTGTTCAGGCCGCAGATATCTCATTCTCTGCCTTGGAACTCGGCGAGGCGCTCACAGTGGAATGCCCCGGGAAGGCCCCTGCCACGGAGCTTCTCGGCACCGAACGACCCCGATGAGTACGGTCCATCGCTCGCAGTTGTGGCACCGTGCCCGGCTCACACCGATTCCGCAGCTCGGCGTAGCAACTGCGCCCTGGATCACTAGATATGA
>JAAELU010000431.1 GCA_024226255.1 bacterium
ACAGGCTTGCGAGGATGCCACCGTCCTTGTTGCTGTCGCTGTATCCGATCATCACCTGCTGCGACGGGGTCCCATTGCCGGTTCGAGCGGCGAGGGTGCGTTGGGTAACTGGGTGCTGGAGGAAATCGCCGAGGATCTGGGGGCTTGCGGCGAGGTCGTCGATCGTCTCAAACAGAGGCACCACCGGCAGGACGCAGCGCAGCCCGGAGTCGTCGGTCACAACGAGTCCGGCCTCTTTCGCAAGGAGATACACCACGAGGAGGTCCGATACGGAGCGGGTCATGGAGACGATGAGGCAGCCGAGGCCATCGGTTCCGTGCTCGTCGATGTGGTCGCGGAGCACCCGGAAGCACGACAACACGGCCTCGGCCTCCTCACCGAGAGGGGCGTCGGGTGCCGCCAGGGGTCGTGGCGATGCCAGCTCTGCGGCGAGCAGCTCGAGGCGGGCGTCCTCGTCCCACTCGTCGAAAGTGTCCCCCTCGGGGATTCCAGCGACCACGAGCAGCTGGCCGACGGCAAGGTCGTGGAAGCGGCTGTTCTGGCGGATGTCGAGTTTGGCGAGATGGAATCCGAATGTCTCGACCTTCCTGATCACCGGGTCAAGGTCGTGGCGGGCCAGCCGATTGGCGCCAACGTCATCGAGCCATCCCCGGAGCCGGGCGAGGTCGGCGAGGGCATCAGAGGCTTCCCTATAGGCGTTCGGTGCATCGCTGCCCGGAAGGCGGGCGCGGATCAGGTTGAGGACCTGGCGAAACGACTCTTGGGGATTGCGCTCGACGGCGTGCTCACCGGCGGCGCCGGATGCGGCGGCGGTCGCATCGATCCAGGCGGTGAGATCGGTCGGGATCTCGTGATGCAGGTCAGACAGGCTGAGTCGTGCGGCGAGATCGAGGAGTGCCTTGTCGACCAGCGCCACCGCCTGCCCGTGGAGGTGGTCGAGCGTCTGTCGAGTCACCTCCGCCGTCACAAACGGATGGCCGTCCCGGTCGCCGCCGACCCAGGTCCCGAACGACACCTGGGGGAGTGCGGTGTCTTCGAGCAGCGACGGGTCGAGACCGGCGTCGGCCCAAGCCGAGTGCAGCCGTTCGTCGAGTTGCGGGATGACGTTGGGGAACACTCTGACGAGGTAGTGGACGATGTTGCGCAGTTCGTCGGCGACCTCGGGACGTTCGAGGAAGATCTCCCCGGTCCGCCACAGCCGTTCGAGCCCTGCCTTGATGTCCTCTCGAATTGCGCCACGTTCGGCGGGGGTCCACATCTGGTTCTCCCGAGCGACCAGGCTCAGGTAGATGTTGCGGTGCTGTTCGAGCACTGTGGCCCGCTTGGCTTCGGTCGGATGCGCGGTGAGTACCGGCTCCACTTCGATGTCGCCGAGGGCCTGGGCGATGGCGGGCCCCTCGTGACCGGCCGCCCGGAGACCGGCGAGGATGCGGCCCCAGTAACCGGATACCGAGTCGAGCCCGGATTCGTCCTCGAGCCGCCGTCGATGCTGTGCCGAGGCGTTCTCCTCCGCCAGAGTGGCGAGTCGAAAGGCAATCGAAAGCGCCTGGGTGAGGCGGCGCTGGTCCACGTCTTGGGTTGTCTCGAGTGTGGCATCACCCCAGGGGAGTGCGGCAGCTACGGCTCCCTCGCCCAGCTCGTCGAGCACCTCACGAAAGGCATCGAGTAGATAGGCGAAGTCGGCGCCGACCTTGTCGGAGTCGAGGTTCATGGGCGCAGGGATCTGAGGAGGCATCCGGAGACCCTATCGCACTGTGCGATGGCCGCGGCCTGGCCGGCATTGGCCGAGTCGTGCGGCTGACTGCCGCGCTGCCACCTAGGCGAGCTGAGCATGGGCTCGACTACATTGACCCGCAGGTGTGCGTCACGATCCGGCCCACGCCCTGCACCCGCCAAGCCGTCGACTGGAGAGCCTCGTGCCCACCTCACTCCGCCTCGAAGATCATCTTTCTGCCATCGAGAATGCGGGCGGCCGGCTGGCGGAGCTGGCAACTGCTGCGGGCGCGGAGACCAAGGTGCCGACATGCCCGGCGTGGGATGCGCGGGCGCTTGTTGCTCACCAGGCGATGGTGCATCGATGGGCCACTGCTCACGTCTCAGGTACCGATCCTGCCGCGGTCCCGAGTCAGACTTCAATCCGCCGATCCGAGGACGATCTCAATGCCTATTACACCGAGGGTCTGCGGGGTCTTCTGGAGGCAATCGGGAAGGCGCCTCCCGACCTCGACGCGATGGTCTTCCTCAATGACGCACCAGCGGCGCGAGAGTTCTGGGCTCGGCGCCAGGCCCACGAAACAACCGTGCACATGGTCGACGCCCTAGCTGCTGTGGTCGGCCGGATGCCCAGGGCGGACGAGGCCGCCATCGACCGCGGCCTCGCCGTTGATGGTATCGATGAGCTCCTGTCCGGCTTCTTCACCCGGGGCCGAAGCAAACTGTTCGATGGCGAACCATTCACGATGCTGGTCACAGCGGACGACAGCGATCGGCAATGGCACATCGACGTCGCTGAATCCCTCACGATCGTTGATGGTCCTTCCCAACCGCCGCGCCTTGTAGTCAGCGGTTCGGCAACCGCCGTCTACCTGGGACTCTGGAACCGTGGCGACGAGCTCGAACTGAGCGGTGACACGGGCCTCATGGAACGCTGGCGGGCTACCCAGAGGGTTCGCTGGAGCTGAGCCGCTTGCGACGCGCAGTCGCGGTTGACTCGCCGTCGTCGAGGGTTCTGATAGCGCTTAGTGGTCGTTGACCGCCGCAGCTCCGGGCATCAGCCTTCGAGTAGCGATCGGGCGTCATCGAGGCAATTGAGGAGGTCGCTCTTCATGTCGTCGAGGTGATCACGCGCGCTGTCGATGCCCTTTGCGGCGGATGTGAGATCCCGCTTGACGGTGCTGATCCTGTCGAGAATGGTCAAAGCCTCCTGGATCTTCTCGTCGACTGCAGCAGGATCCAACGAAGCCTCGTCGCCATTGAGCGATGCGAGAGCCTCGAGACGAGCTATCTGATACACAACACGAAGGGCCAGGGTGTCGAGGGACTGCCTATTGAGAGTGACGGCATAGCGTCCACGGGCAAGCTTGGCGAAGGGCGCGCCATTCGTCACTTTGCATGACTCAGACGCGACCATCACAGCGCTGCTGGCGTCCCGGTTACTTGCCGCGCTATCGAGTTCTCGGACGGCGTTCGTCGCCGTGAGGCTCTTCTTGTCCTTGGCCTCGAACGCGACCCTTACCGGGGCGACAGACTCGTCCACCGTGAGTACGAAGTCACCGATCTTCGATCCGTCGGCGCCCACTGTATTGCCGAGGGGTTCCAATGAGTCGCCGTAACCGGCTGCGATACTCGTCAGGACTTCACCTACGAGATCCTCGAACTTGCGGCCTTTGGCCGTGCCCTTCCTTGCCTCTTCGGCGACGGCCCTTTCGGTGCCAAGTTGCTTCTCCATCTGGCTGACCGACTTTGAGAGCTGATCGAGAGGCCCCTGCAGATCCCGCACGATGCTGTTTCGAAGCAGCCCGATTGGACTGTCATCCCGTCCCGGATCGACGATCTTGCGGATGCTGACGATGAGTTCAGCGGCGCGCGCTGAGACAGCATCGTTTGTGGTCTTCTCGATTCTCGCGATCACACTCTTTCGGTCATCCTCGTCGAACGCCGTTTCGAGGCCATCGAGGACCCGTGCCAGTTCTCGGGCGACCGCCTCAGCGATGAGACCATCATCGGGGTCGACGGCACGGTCTACTGCACCGCTCACAGCTTCGATTGCCTCTGTCACGGTGTGCTCCACCGCTCTTCCGAAGTGCTCGCTGGCCTCTTGCACGCGTCGGAGGTCACCTTCTGTATGAGCCAGCCGCCGCGCCGCCACTCCGAGGTCAAGGGTGGCCTGGCCCATCGCACCAACCGCGGTCGGGTCTTTCAGGTTCGATGCCTCCTTGAGAATGTCAGGATCGGTGACTGTCAGGCCACTCAGGGTCAGGACGTCTTTTTCGACCGTACCTGTGGCGCTGCAGCTCTCATCGACGATTCGCAGGCTCATTGATTTTGTCCCCTTCTTCTCTGTGGCGTCGCTTCCTGATTCAAGAGTTCTCGCATCCGATGCCGTCCTTGTCGCGGTCTAGGCCGTAGACGTCCGGGCCGACGACCGTGACTCGACCGACGTAGTACGGGCCGTTGCCGCTGCCACCGCGACAGTCGACATCGCTCACGTTGGCGGGGACGCACTCACCCACGTAGGACGGATGACATTGCGGTGCCTTCGTCGTGCTGGTCGTGGTGGTCGTTGGCGGGCGAGTGGTCGTGGTCGTTGCCACAGTCGTTGTCGACGTCACGGTCGTTGTCGGCGCCGCCGTTGTAGTCGTCGGAGGCCTGGTGCTGGTCTCCTGGACCGTTGGGGCGACGGTGGTCGGCGACTCGGCGGCGTCGATATCGGCGTACGTCGCGATCGTCACCGGAGGAGTGTCAGTCGATTCTGTGTCCTCGGCCATTGCGTTCGAAAATGTTCCGATTAGCCATAGCCCAGCTAAGCCTGCGAGGAGTTTCTTGCCATTCGTCATTCGCCCTCCATCAATCTGCTTTGGGCATCGTTTCAGTGGGGAGTTAGAGCGCGGTTAGCCGTTGTGTCTCAAGGTGTTGCGGCCGTTCCTCGCCAACTGGTCGAAAGGCACACTCGCAGGGCTATCCACCCGCTATCCAGCCCGAGGCAATCTGACGAAGGATCCGACCGGGCAGTCCGCGGTGGACGTGCACGCCGACCGCGACGGGGGGAGGTGGGTGAGTTCTCCCAAGGAGCTCACCCACTTCGGATCCGCAGATGGGGGAGCAAGCATCGGGGAGGGTGAGTTGGCTAGGTTGGAACACGTGGAGTTCAGCGTTCTCGGTGCCCTAGAGGTGTCGAGCGGGGGGACACGCCTCCCGATCGATTCGCCCATGCAGCGTGCCCTTCTGGCACTGCTGCTGATCCACGCCAACGAGACCGTTTCAACCGATCAGATCCAAGAGGCGCTGTGGGGAGATCAGCAGCCAGAGAGCGGACTGAAGGCGCTTCGTTTTCACGTCAGCAAGCTGCGATCTGCGATTGAAATCGACAATGGCGAGGGGCCGATCGTCACCCAGTCGCCCGGCTACAAGGCCACTGCGACGGCTCGGACGCTCGACTCCATGCGGTTCGAAGCTTCGGTCGGTTCGGCCCGGGGTCAGCTCGGCTCCGATCCGGTGACGGCGGTCGAGCGCCTCCACTCGGCCCTTGGGCTGTGGCGGGGTAAGCCCTACGAGGAGTTCCAATATGACGACTGGGCTGCTGCTGAAGTTGCCCGCCTCGATGAACTTCGACTGGCCACACTCGAAGACCGCGTTGACGCCGAGTTGGCGCTCGGCCGCCACTTCGATCTGACAGGCGAGCTCGAGGCCTTGGTGGCGGAGAATCCGTTCCGGGAGCGGATGGCCGCGCAGTTGATGCTCGCTCTGTACCGGTCGGGACGCCAGCGCGACTCCTTGCTCACGTTTCAGTTGCTGCGGGATCGACTCGTCGAGGAACTGGGCGCCGATCCCACGAGCGAACTCGTCCGCTTGGAGAACCAAATCCTGCAACAGGATCCAGATCTCGATGTTCGAATCGATTCGAAGAGGCCGGGCTCGGCCAGGGCCGTCCGCGGATACGAGCTGCGAGAGAACGTCGGTACCGGCCGTCTCGGCGCGGTCCATCGCGCCTACGAGCGTGCTGCAGGACGAGAAGTGGCGCTCAAGGTCATTGATTCTCACCTAGCTGATGACGCTTCGTTCATTCAGCGCTTCGAGGTAGATACACAGCTGGTGTCACGGCTCGAACACCCTCACATCGCTCCAACATTCGACTACTGGAGGGAGCCGGGAAACGCCTACATTGCAACGCGCTGGACCCGCGGAGGCGACCTAGAAGACCTGCTGCAGCGCGGGCCGCTCGCCGCAGAGCATGCCATGACTCTTCTGGAACAGCTCGGCTCGGCCATCAGCTATGCCCATCGGCGCGGTATTACCCACCGTGACATCAAGGCGTCCAATGTTCTCATTGACGATGATGGCACGCCGTATCTGACGGACTTTGTGAACGCGGCGCTCCTCGATGCCGCACACGGTGTTACAGGTATGGCATCGGCGCCCAACGCGTCGCCCGAGCAGGTAGCGGGCGGGCCCGCCGGTAAGGCCACCGATGTCTATCAACTGGCTCTCCTCGGCTTCGAACTGTTCACCGGGCAGCATCCCTATGACGCAGCCAACTGGGGCGACCGATTCTCCCTCCCGCTGCCGGCTGTTCAAGAGATCGTTGAGGATCTCCCGGATGCTCTCAACAAGGTCCTGTCGAAGGGCGCAGCCCAAGCGCTCGTCGATAGGTACGCCGAGGTTGAGACCTTCGTGAGCGAGCTGCGGGGAGCCGTGGGCGGTCTGGAACCGGCGGTTGTTGTGGCCAGCCACAACCCCTACAAGGGGTTGAGTGCCTTCGACGAGGCGGACGCCGCGGTCTTTTTCGGTCGCAGTTCGCTGGTCGAGACGATCGTCAAGCGACTCGATTCGAGCGGCGTTGCCAGCCGGTTCCTGGCGATCGTAGGACCCAGCGGTAGCGGTAAGTCGAGCGTGGCCCGGGCGGGATTGATCCCGGCGCTGCGTTCCGGCGCTGTGCGCGGATCCGAGCGATGGCTTGTCGCCGACATGTTCCCTGGGGAGCGGCCGTTTGCGAACTTGGCCACGGCGTTGGCGGCGGTCACGTCCCGGTCGCCCGACGAGCTCGAGACTCGGATTGGTCGCGACGAGGAAGGCATTCACGATGCGGTCCGACGCGCCCTTCCCGATGAGAGCTGGGAGCTATTTCTGCTGATCGACCAGTTCGAGGAGCTCTTCAATCGCGCCGACGAGGAAGCACGCCGCACGTTCATCGATGGGCTTGTCGCCGCCATTCGCCACCCCCGCAGCCAGCTTCGAGTCGTGGCGACGCTACGCGCAGACTTCTACGACCGCCCGCTGATGCATTCGGAGCTTGGCCAGCTCATGAGCGACACAACGTTGACGATTCTTCCGCTGTCGCCGTCCGAGATGGAGGAAGCGATCGTGCGGCCCGCTGACTTGGCTGGAGCGGTGATCGAGCCGGGGGTCGTGGGTCAGGTTCTCGGCGACGTTGCCGATCAACCCGGAGCGCTGCCTCTCATGCAGTTTGCGATGACCGAGTTGTTCGACAACTCAACCGATGGCTCCATGACCCTGGAGGGTTATGAGGCGATCGGGGGAGTGTCCGGAGCGCTGACACAGAGCGCGGAGCGGGTTCTCTCGGGGTTGGGCCCCGATAGCCGCCAGGCCGCCCGGCGGATGTTCCTCGAGCTGGTGGAACTGGGAGAGGGAACCGAGGACACCCGTCGCCGAGTGCGATTGACCGATCTCGAGCGGTTGGGCGATGAGGATCTGAGTCAGGCTGTTGCCGGCTTCGGTGACGCCCGGTTGCTGCAGTTCGACCGCGATCCGGCGACCCGCACACCTACCACCGAGGTGGCCCATGAGGCCCTCATCCGCGAGTGGCCGCAACTACGTGGCTGGATCGATTCGAGTCGGGATGATCTCCGGACGGTCCGCCGTCTGGAGGAACAGGCAAGGGAGTGGCAGAAGTCCGGTCGCGATGACAGCTTCCTTCTCAGCGGTAGCCGTTTGGCCGCGGCCGACGGCGTGTCCGACCCGGCAATTGATGTCTTCCTCGATGCCAGCAGAAACGCGGCGGCGAAGGGCCGCCGACGGAACGCGATTGGCGTCACGGCGCTGGCTGCCCTCGCCATGATGTTGGCTGTTGTGTCTGTATTGGCGCTTCTCTCGAGCCGCCGGGCTGACGAGGCGGCTCACGCCGCCACGGCGGCCGCGGCGGATGCCGACCTCAAGGCCGATCAGGCCGCGGAATCGGCGGCGACTGCGTCACAAAGGGCAGCCGAGGCCGACTCTGCTCGAACCGACGCATCCCAGGCACGTGATGAGGCTGTGAAGGCCCGCGTCGAGGCTGTCGCGAGCCAGGCCCTGGCGACTCTTGACTCGAATCCCGCGCTTGGCCTCGGCCTAGCCATCGAGGCCGCATCACAATCGGCGACCGACTCGACACTGCGAGCCCTGGCTGCGGCTACCGAGTCCTTTGCCGGAACCGAAGGGCTGCTGACTGGCTCCATGGCTGGCTTCGGAGGCACGGTGTGGTCGCTGGCGGTCACCGAGGACGGCACTCAGTTGGTTGCAGCCACAGACGACGAGCGCGGCATTCAGATCTGGGACGTCGACACCCGGATGCGGGTGGCCGAGTGGAGCGAGCTCCATGATGAGGCACTGCGCGAGATAGCGCTGTCGCCTAACGGCTCGACGTTGGCTACGGCCAGCCTCGATGACACTGTCAAAGTATGGGATTTGGCCTCGGGCGATCTTCTGCTCACTCTGGTGGGGCACACGAACCAGGTGTGGAAGGTCGACTTCTCGCCCGACGGTGAACGAATCGCCACAGGCAGCACTGATGGCACCGCGCGCGTCTGGAACGCCGCCACGGGTGAACTGCTGACCCGAATCGACGTGACTCCCGCGGCGGCTGATCCCGATGCCTCTGGCATCTCGCAGGTTTGGTCGGTTCGCTTCTCGCCCAACGGTTCGAGGCTGGCGACGGCGGGAGAGGACGGCTTCGTTCGGATCTGGGATATCGCTTCCGCCGCGGAGGCATTGACCATTGTGGCTCACACGGCGCCAGCTCAAGACATTGCCTGGTTCGCTGATGGTGAGCGGCTTGTGTCGGCTGGCGACGACGGTGACGCTGCCGTTTGGGACGCCGTCACCGGGGCACGCCTTGGCCGACGCCTCAGCCACGACGCAGGGCTGCGCTCTGTGGCGCTGAGCAGTGACGAGGCATCAATTGTGACTGCAGGCGTTTCGGGCGAGGTCCACCTGTGGGATGCAGGGAGCTTGAGCCGTACCACCGTGATGTCCGGCCATCCCGGACTCATCTGGGATGTCGCCTTTCTTCCCGGCGACCGATTGATCGCATCAGCTGGACTCGGGGGCACCATCAACCTGTGGGATACGGAACCGAGCCGCGGAGCCATCGCACTTGAGGACCACATCGACCTGTCGGTGGGGTTTGCCCGCGGCGCCCGCGGGATCGCGTTCCACCCGGACGGAGCGTCGTTTGTCGCTGCAATGCGAGCATTGCCGACCACGAGGTTCTCAGTGGATTCGGGCGACGTCATCGTTGAACTGCCATCGGCTGAAGCACATTCGCAATACGTGGCGTACAACCAGGCCGGAGATGTGTTTGCAGTCGGACGCATTCAAGACGGCGTCGTTGAGTTCTTCGAGCACGGCGGCGGTTCGCTCGGCACGATCGAGACCGGCGATTCCGTGCGCGGTCTGACGTTCGATCAGAGCGGATCGCTGTTGCTGGTTGGTACCGCCACGGGCGGCACCCTCGTCTACCAGTACGAGGGCCGTCAGCTCTTGCGTGAGCTCCCGGCGAGTGATGAGGGTGTCCGCTGGGTTGTTGCCACGTCTGATGGCAGAGCGATTGTCGCCGGCGGCGACAATCTGGCGCAGGTGTGGGACATCGACGCGGGAACGAAGCTCGACGATTTGCCGGGTCACGAATCCGAGGTCCGCGTGCTGGCGTTGAGCCCCGATGAAAGGTTCGTCGCCAGCGCATCGGGCGATGGCGAGATTCGGGTCTGGGATCTGTCGACGTACGACGTAGCGCTGTCGTGGACAGCTCACGACTCCGGAATCCGCGGGCTCGCATGGCATCCCGATGGGAACGTGTTGGCGAGCAGCGGTGAGGACACAACTATCCGTTTGTGGGACGCCGCGACGGGCGAAAGCCTGGTCACGATGCGTCGTCAGGTCCGTGGAGTGTGGGGCCTTGCCTGGAGTCCTGACGGCACGAAATTGGTTTCGGGCAGCGACGACGGGGTAATTGTTATCCGCGAGTACGGGACGTTGCCTGCTCAGCGTTGTGGATGGTTGGCCCCGTACCTGGCAGATGGTGAACTCGAAGAGGCTTTGGGCCAAGCTCCCCAAGTGTGCCGCTGACTGCGATTCGGCTCGAGCTAACCATGCGCTAACCCTTGGCGGGCGGCTCTATCCGCCCTCTAACCACCTTTCCTTACCTTCGCCACATCGGATGAAGGGAACAACATGGTGGGAAGCAAGATCGCAACGTTCGCCCTGCTGTTGGCAGCGAGCCTGCTGCCGGTAGGGGCAGCAGGGGCGGATGACACAGCCGACTCCTCGGACCACAAGTGTGAGGGAGCCAACGCCACCTTGGTGGGGACCGTGGGCGACGATGTGTTGGAAGGAACGGCTGGCGATGACGTCATCGTGGGCCTCGGCGGAGACGATGTCATCAAGGGCAAGGCAGGTGACGACATCATCTGTGCTGGCGACGGCGACGATGTCGTGGCCGGCGGCAAGGGCAGTGATCGAATCCTTGGCGGGGCCGGCTCGGATGTCATCCGCGGGCGCGGCGGCAACGATTCGCTGCAAGGTCAGGACGGCGACGACTGGCTAATCGGAAACGCCGGAGATGATCGACTCAACGGCGGTGGAGACAACGATGCGTGTGATGGATCCGGCGGTGCCGACGTCGCCGATCCGAGCTGTGATCTCCGGCTCAATGTCGAAACGGTCGAGGCAACGTGTGACCTCCTTCCGTACGCCGATCTGCGTTCGTGCGACCTCAGCAACGCCAATCTCGATCGACTGGATCTGACGGGAGTCAACTTCTCGGGTGGGACTGCGCTGAACGTGTCCATGGTCGAGACGGTGTTCGACGGAGCAGACCTGTCGGGCGCAGAGTTGAGTGCGCGTTTCAACGCGGCCTCTCGTGCGTCGTTCGTCGGGACCAACCTGTCCGGCGCACACATCGGGAGTCTGAGCGGTAGCGGCCTTGACTTTACCGACGCCAACCTGGCGGGGCTGGTGGCCGACGGCCAACGCAACAGTGCGAACCAGGCGATTGAGTTGTCGGACTCAGTCTTCGTCGGGGCGGACCTGAATGATGCCAAGTTCGGCAAGCGCTCAGCGGCTCTGAACAGTGACTTCACCGAGGCAAACCTCAGCGGCTTCACTGTGGACTTCGTCTCTGGTTCGTTTGACGGAGCCATCGTGAGCGACATGACCGTGAACCGGTTGGATGCCACTGGCCTGGCTGGCAGAACGGTGGAGCGTCTGACCTGTGTTCCAGTGGGCCGGTATCAGACCGAAGGCGATATCAAGGGAGCGTTCAACAACACTGCATTCGTCGGCTACACCAGCAA
>JAAELU010000432.1 GCA_024226255.1 bacterium
TAGAAGCTCGTGAAGTGGCTGCCCTCGTCGCCGAGGACAGACCCAGATGATCGATGAGGGCCTTCCCGAGAATCCTGATCTGAGTGCGCTGCCGCCTCCGTCGTGGCCGGGACCCGCCGGCGATGTCGGTGTCTACCTGCCGTTCAGTAACTGGAGCTACGGGCAAACGGTGTTGGCCCTGCTGGTCGGCATCTTGGTCGGTCCCTTTGCCGTCGCCAGCATCCTCACGATCGTCGACGGCCCCGATGCCATCGAAGACGCTTCGACGTTTCTCCTTCTGGCGGCCCAGGCGGTGTCGAGCCTGGGAATCGTCTTCTATCTCAGCCGATTTCGCGGGAGCGGGTCCTGGCCGAACGATTACGGGTTCAGCCTGAAGGCCAAGTTCGCCTGGGGGATTGCTTTCGGCATGGGCCTCCAGATAGCGGTGGCTCTTCTGACATATCCGCTGATTCAGTGGTTTGCCGAAGACGACGGCCCCCAACAGGAGATCGCGCGGTTGGCGACGTCGCTGACCGGATCGGAGATCTTCTTTTTCGCCATCTTTGTCGCAGTCGTGGCGCCGATCTTCGAGGAGATTGTGTTCCGCGGCATGTTGCTGGGCCGGCTGACCAAGTCGATGGGCCGCCACCCCGCGGTGTTGATATCGGGCGCCGCGTTTGCTGCAACTCACCTGTTTGACACCAATGCGATCCTGGTTGTGCCGGGGCTCTTTGTGGTTGGCGTAGTGCTTGGGTACGCCGCTCTGTATGCGAAGAATCTCAGCCTGCCGATCTACATCCATGTTGGTGTCAACGGGTTGGCCGTCCTCCTCCTCACATTCTCCGACGAGCTGGAGGAGTTGTCGGAGAGCGTGGAGTCGGTGATCGCCCCGCTCCTCTGGCTGTGATGGTCACAAGGGTCTAGATCTCGGCCTGCCGCTCGGCTACAACTCATAGGGCGGAGCCGGCGGTGGCGGACTGAGGTGGGCCATCGATCTGAACAGGTACCGGTCGAACGCGATGTCCGTGGCTGGCGTCGTCGCGGCTGCTGCAGTCGCCCTGGTCGCTTTCTTCTACTACTCGACGCAGCCGACAGAGGCAGTCGAGCAAACTGAGCGGTCGGCACCGTTGACAGCGGCAACTATCACGGTCCACGTCTCGGGTGCAGTCCAGGCTCCGGGTCTTGTCGAAGTGGCATCGAGCGCCCGGGTGGCTGATGTGATCGCGGCCGCGGGAGGAACCACCTCGGAAGCCAGCCTTGTGGCCCTCAACTTGGCGGCGCCCGTACGCGATGGAGAACAAGTCGTCGTGCCCACTTGGGAGGACCGGTCAGAGGCTGTGACCGCCGGGGAAGGCAGAGTCCGGCTGAATACGGCGTCCGCTTCCGAGTTGGAGCAGATTCCGGGCGTCGGCCCGGTGCTCGCCGGGCGCATCATCGAGGCTCGGGAGTCGATAGGCGGCTTCGCCGCGGTTGAAGACCTGCTCGATGTATCCGGAATTGGAGAGGCGAAGCTGGCCGCTCTTCGTGAGCATGTGACTGTTCCTTGAAGCTGCGATGGCCGGTCGGGGTCGGCCGTACGGCCTGCGTCGCCGCGTGTGTGGTCGGTTCCGGAACCGCGCTCGGCCAAATCGGTCCTGTGGGCCTTCTCATAGCTGGGCTGATCTTGCCTTTGCTGCTCAGATGGAAGCTCGCCCTTGGGTCGCTTCTGATGGTCGCATTGGCAACTGGCTGGACGGCTTCAGCCCGAGGCTCATTGGATGTGTACCAAGGGGAGTTGGGATCGGGCCTGGCAGTGTTCGAGGCCAGCGTGGTGAGCGATCCCGCCCTTGCCATCGGGGGATGGAGTTTCGTGGCACGGGTCGTCGGTGATGGTCCGCTCGCCGGGATGCCCCTGATGATCGAGTCGGCCGGAGACCCCGGCGCGGTCGTAGGGGCGCGGATCGCTGTCACCGGGAGATTTGTGCCCGGCACGACCCGACTTCACCGCACGACGGTGGCCGGTCGGCTTGCCGCCAGGTCTCTGCAGATTGTGGAGCCTCCCCAGGGCCCGATTGCTCTGGCCAACGCCCTGCGTGACCGAGTCCATCGAGAATTTCCGGCCGAGGACCTGTCGGGGGCACTGATGCGGGGATTCCTGATCGGTGACACGGCGGCGATGGACACCACCACGCTGGAGGAGATGCGGCGCGCCGGTTTGCTGCACTTCGTGGCAGTCTCGGGCGGCAACGTCGCAATCTTCCTCGGCGGGGTGTGGCTCCTGCTGGGTCTGTTTCCGCTGTCGCCGCGGGTGAGGGCATTCGTCGGTTTGGCCGGCATAGGCCTCTTTGTGCTCGTGACGCGATGGGAACCATCCGTGCTGCGCGCCGGGACGATGTTGGGCCTGTTGTTGCTGGGCCGCCTCGCAGGGATTCCCGTCGATGGCTGGACGGCCCTGGGCGGAGCGGCCTCGTTGCTCTTGCTGGTGGCTCCACAGTTGATATTCGACGTCGGGTTTCAGCTCTCGGCGTTGGCTACTGCCGGGTTGCTTGTCGGCTCTCATCTGTGGAACGACCGCAGGCCAACGTTCCTATGGCGATCGCTCGGTGCCACCGTCGCCGCTCAGATCGCGGTCACACCACTTCTTCTATGGAGCTTTGGTTCGGTCCCGGCATTCTCTGCATTGGCGAATGTCGCGGCGGCGCCGCTGGTGACATTTGGTACGGCAGCCGGTTGGGGCCGGGTCTTCACCGGGATCCCCGCATTGGACAGGTCCGCCGAGGCTGCGGCCGGCCTTGTGCTCGACATCTCGAGCAGAGCGGCACAACTGCCCCAGGTCGGCTGGACGGGTTTGAGCATCGTCCTCGGGGTCATAGCCCTGACCAGGTGGCGTACGTGGCTCGGTCTGGGAGCGACCGCGGTGGCCCTGGTCGCGGTATCAACCGTGCCGGGGCCACCCGAGCAGGCGACGGTCGCTTTCCTCGATGTTGGACAGGGCGATGCCACACTATTGATGTCGCCGGCCGGTGACGTCGTAGCGATCGACACTGGACCCGACCCGCTCGCCTACCTCGACGGGCTGCGCCGTCATGGCGTCGGTCACATCGATTTGCTGATCCTCACGCACAGCGACGGCGACCATGTCGGCGGGTTGGAAGCGGTGGCGGATCGTATTGTCGTCGACCGGGTTTGGTATCCCGACTTCACCGAAGTCGAAGTGTGGAAGTCACTCTTGGGGCCTGAGGTGGTGGCGAAGGCCCACGCCGTGCGAGCAGGGACCACTACAAAGGTTGGCGACTTTGTGATCACAGTTGTCAGCCCAACCCGTCGCTACGCCACCGACAACAACGGTTCGGTTGTCGTGTGGGTTGAGGTCAACGGCGCCACGGTCTTGCTGGCCGGTGACATCGAGTCGGTGGGGCAGGCCGAACTGCCGCCGCTGGCGCCGGACGTGATGTTGGTGCCGCACCACGGGTCGGCAACCTCTGACCTCGACTGGCTGGAGCGCGGCATCGGGCCAATCGCAGTTCTCAGCTACGGCGACAACTCCTATGGGCACCCGGCAACAGATGTGATTGAACTCTTGACGGATCTGGGCCCGCTTGTGCTGCGGACCGAGATCGGGGATGTCGTGGTGAGCTTTCCTGGGTCCGGCGCGGTCGATGTTGAATCTGAGTGAAACCAGTCTCAGCCGGAGTCGTCCCGGGCCAGAGCCCAACGCCGGCCAAACGTCCACGGCCGTTCACTCTTGGCAAACACCACCTGATAAACCGAAATGGCGCTGCGTTCGAATGCAGCGACGGAGCCCGACATATACATGCGCCAGATTCGGTAGGTGATTTCATCCGCGGCGGCGACCGCCTGTTCATGGTTCTGTTCGAGTCGGTTGACCCAATGGCACAGCGTGATTGCATAGCTGGCGCGAAGACTCTCGACGTCGATCGCCTCGAACCCCGCAGTCTCGCCGGACCGGATTGCTGCCTCGACGGGCAACAGTTCGCCGTCGGGAAACACGTACGTGTTGACGAAGGAAGGCTTCTTGCGGGAGTACTTCCACGAGCGGGATCGATTGGTGATGGTGTGATTGACGAGGATGCCGCCCGGTTTCAGAAGGCTGTGAAGCTTGGCGAAGTACGTGTTGAGCTCGCGCCGGCCAACGTGTTCGAACATTCCGACGGAGGCGACGGCGTCGAAGTCTCCCTGCACCTTGCGGTAGTCGCGGACCTCGACCGACACCCGATCCTGGAGCCCGTCGCGCTCAATCCGGCGGGTCGCTTCGGAAGCCTGCTCTGGGCTCAGAGTGACGCCAACCGCCTCAACGCCGAAGTGCTCTGCGGCATATCGGATGAGGGCTCCCCAGCCGCACCCGACGTCGAGCAGCCGTTGCCCGGGTTGGAGTTGCAGCTTGCGGCAGATCAAATCGAGCTTGCGCTCTTGTGCCTCTTCGAGCGTGTCGGTCGGGTCGAGGAAGTAGGCGCAGGAGTACACCATTTCGGGATCGAGGAACAACTCGAAGAAGTCGTTTCCGGTGTCGTAGTGATGGCGGACTGCGGCGCTGTCGCGGCGCATCGAATGGAGGCGTCCCCGCGGGTTCGGCCGTACCGCGGCCTTGCGCCGACTCTCGGTCGGCAGGTGGCGCAGGAGCCGGACCAACCGACCAACTGCCCGCGGCGAGGAGCGCAGGGCATCAAGCTCGGCGCCGAAGTGGAGCATTCCCACGATGTCGCCCTCGATGTCGATGTCGTTGTAGAGGTACGCCTCGCCGGCGACCAGGTCTGACGGTGGCAGCAGCGCCGCCCTCAGAGCGCCCGGATGTTGCAACACGAGCGTGGTCTTAGCGCTCGGCTGCCCCCAAGTCTCACCCGTCCAGGTTCGAAATGCCGGCGACGGCACACTCGTGCTGGAGGCAAGTAGTTCGTACACCTTCTTGCTGGTGGAAAGAGCGTCGTCCACGATTCCGCAGCCTCTCGCTTTGCTTTATCCAACTCGCACAGTCCCAACGATATTTCATGTGGCGACGGTTTGCTGGCAAAAGTCAATCGGTTACCTGCCACTTCCAGGCTCTAGTCTCGCGCTATGAAGTCTTTTGTCCTCGTGAGTGGCCCTCGGGATGCGGGCCCGGGCGAGCGCGAGGTCATGTTGCACCGAGCAACGGCGGCTCTTGACCAGCTTGAAGTTGATGATGTCACCAGGATCGATGTGCCTGGGCGTGGTTCGGGTGACGAACAATCGGATGCTGGTTTGCGGCTCCCCGTGCAGAGCCTGATTCCGGCACTGCAAAGTGGATCGTTGTTTGGTGATCGTGTAGGCGTGCTCGTTGTCGATGCCCAGGCGCTGCTCAAGAGCGAGGCCGAGGTGATAGCTGAGGTGATCGCAGTGGCAGACGAGTCGGCAGTAGCTGCCGTCTTTGTAGCCGCCGGGACGATCCCGGCTCCGCTAGGCAAGATCCTCAAGGCCCGCGCCGAGCAGATCTCCATTCGCCGGCTCACCGAGCGATCGGCCCACGACTGGCTGGCCACGGCAGCCAGGGAGCGCCATCTCCGCCTCGGCGACGGCGCCGCCGACGCGTTGGTCAAGACATTCGGCACGGATGTCGGTTCACTCGGGCGGGCGCTGGATCAACTCGCCATCGATCACAACGTGGTGTCCGGCGCCGAGATCGCTGATCGGTTCAAGAATCGACCCGATGAGCCGGTCTGGATGTATGGCGACGCAGTCAGCCGGGGGAGCGTTGGTGACGCGCTGCGACGTCTCGAGGACTTTCTTCATCACGAGCATCCCCTGGTTCTCCTCGCCTATCTCAGCAATGATCTGCGGCGCCGGGCGTTGGCGTCGGCGGCTCCCGACTACGAAACTTTTGTGGCCCGCGACGGTGGCCGGCCCGGGTACGCGCTCGAGAAGGTCTGGAAGGCACGCAATCAGACGAAGGGTGAGGATCTGCGGCGAGCCGTGGACGCCTTGGCCAGGGCCGATCTGGCACTCAAATCGCAGCCCGAAGCCACCCATCGAGTGATGCTGGAGCGACTCACAGTGGCCTTGTGCCGTTGGTACGGCGGAGCAAGGCGGTAGAAGTCAGAAGTCAGAAGTCAGAAGTCAGAAGTCAGAAGTCAGAAGTCAGAAGTCAGAAGTCAGAAGTCAGAAGTCAGAAGTCAGAAGTCAGAAGTCAGAA
>JAAELU010000433.1 GCA_024226255.1 bacterium
CGCCGCCCCGACGACAACCGCCGCAGCGACAACGACCGCGGCTCCAGATGATGGAGGAGCGACCACGACGGCCGCCCCGACCACGACAACCGAAACACCCATTGACGGTCCCTACGAGCATCTCGCTCGTGCCGAGGCCGGCGAGTACTCCGGTACCGAGGTCCAGATCATGGCGCAGTGGATCGAGGGCGAAGGTGACTCATTCGCCAACACCCTGGCCGCTTTCGCCGACCGCACCGGCATCGACATCCAGTACGACGGCATCACCGACTACGAAACGGTTCTCACCGTTCGGGTTGAGGGTGGCGACACTCCGGACCTTGCCCAGATCGCCCAACCGGGTCTCATGAACACCTTCGCCGACCAAGGCGACCTGGTGAATCTGAGCGAGTGGATCAACACGGACCAGATCATGACCGACTACTCCAGCGCGTGGACCGACCAGGCCACCTACAACGGCAACATGTACGGCGTCTACTTCAAGGGTGATACCAAGTCACTCGTGTGGTACCCGGTGGCTGCCTTTGAGAGCGCCGGCTACCAGGTCCCGACCACTTGGGACGAGCTGACTGCACTGAGCGATCAGATCGTTGCCGACGGCGGCAAGCCCTGGTGCGTGAGCATCGAGCATGGCGACGCCTCCGGCTGGGTTGCTACGGACTGGATCGAGGATGTGCTCCTGCGTACCGCGCCGGTAGAGATCTACGAGCAGTGGATCAACCACGAGATCCCCTTCAACCACCCCGAGGTGCTTGAAGCCGCGGCGATCGTGCAGGATTACTGGTTCGACTCGGACTACGTGTTCGGTGGCAACACCAACATCAACGCCCAGTGGGTCGGTGACACTCCGAAGCCGATGTTCGATGACGGCGGCCCGAGCTGCTGGATGCATCGTCAGGCTTCCTGGATCTCCGGATTCTTCCCGGCCGACCCGACCCGTGGCACCGATGCCGAGGGCAACGAGATCCTCTATCAGGCAGGCGAGGACGCCAAGTTCTTCTACCTGCCCCCGATCGAGGCTGCCTCAGGTCGCCCGGTTCTCGGCGGTGGCGACATGTTCGTCATGTTCAATGACCGCCCCGAGGTCCGCGCCGTCATGGAGTACCTGGCGACGTCTGACGCCGCCAGCGCTTGGGTTGCCGAAGGCACGTTCATCTCACCGAACGGCTCAGTGCCCAATGACTGGTACACCACATACGCCGGGCAGGAAATCGCCACGATTCTGGCTGCGGCAACAACGCTGCAGTTCGATGCTTCCGACCTCATGGTCAAGGAAGTCGGCGGCGGGACCTTCTGGTCCGGAATGATCGACTGGGTTGCTGCCAACGGCACCAACACCGAGGCGGTCTTCCAGGAGATCGAGGACAGCTGGCCCGACAGCTAATCGACCGACAATGATGATGTGGGGGGCCGAGTGGCCCCCCACATCTCCAATCCCCGGAGAGCAACTTGAG
Source organism: bacterium (assembly GCA_024226255.1). GTDB lineage: Bacteria > Actinomycetota > Acidimicrobiia > Spongiisociales > UBA5794 > JAHEJX01. The sequence continues at coordinate 1,455 of JAAELU010000433.1, forward strand.
CACCGAACCAGACACCACAACGCACGCCCCAGGCAGCGATCGCCTCGGTCGTGCCGCAGGCGCACGCCGGTCGCTCATCGCCATCGGCGGTGGGGTTGGCTCCGTTGCCTTCATCTGGTGGGCCATCGGATTCATGAAAGATGAAGATGCCCCCGCCAACCTCATGGCCCGGATCTACGAACTGTTCGGCGCCGGCGGCACAGCAGACGCCGTGCGGGCTTCGGGCCTCAGTCCTCTCACCAACAAACTTCTGATCGCAATCGTGGCCCTTGTCGTCGGGATCGGCGGCGTGTGGATTCTCTTCATAGCGGCCAACTCGCTGGTCGATCGTATTGCCTTCAAGTGGCAGGAACGCCTCCGCCCCTGGGTATTTGTCGGTCCCGCCCTCCTGCTTCTTGGGTTCTTCCTGGTGTTCCCCGCGCTCAACACCATCTACACAAGTTTTACTGAAGACATCGTTGCCGTGCCGGAAGAGATTCCGCCCGAGCTGCTCGATGAGGAGAACATCCTCGAGACGATTGCCCCCGACATCAAACGGGTCGAATTCGGCAGCTACGTCATGAACCGCGGCGGTTTTGAGGTCGCTCGGGTGACTGTCACCTCCAGCAAATCCGCCGACAGCTCGGCGCTTCTGGTCCTCAACGGTTCGACCATCAGAACGTACGGTCTGCAGAACTACACATTCGCCGTTACCGACGACGACATGACTCTCGCCATGCGCAACAACGTGCTGTGGCTGATCTTCGGCACGTCCGGCAGCGTCATCCTCGGTCTGCTCATCGCCACGTTTGTCGACAAGATCAAACGTGAAGCTCTTGCCAAGACGCTCATCTTCATGCCGCTCGCGATCTCGATGGTCGGGGCTGCCGTCATTTGGCGATTTGTCTACGCATGGAGGCCGCCTGGAAGGCCCCAGATCGGGTTACTCAACGCCATCAAAACCGGAACTATCGGTGGCGACCCAATCGCGTGGACACAGACTCCCCCACTCAACACCTTTGCGCTGATCATCATCATGGTGTGGCTGATGACGGGCTTCGCAATGGTGATCCTCTCGGCGGCCCTCAAGGGTGTACCGACTGAGATCGTCGAGGCGGCCCGCATCGATGGAGCCAACGAATTCCAACTCTTCTTCAGGGTGATCGTCCCCTCAATCAAAGGCTCGATCATCACCGTCACGACGACCGTATTCATCGCCATCCTCAAGGTTTTCGACATCGTGTTCGTGATGACTGGAGGCAGTTTCGACACGGAAGTGGTCGCCAATCGCATGTTCACGGAGATGTTCAAGTTCCGTAACTTCGGGCGAGCCAGTTCTCTCGCCGTCGTCCTCCTCATCGTGACCATTCCGATCATGGTGCTCAATATCCGCAACCTTCGACGTCAGGGGATCGGCGTATGACCGCTCAACCGGCCACCACCGGCAACCGATCCGGACGCCAAGCCCCCCGCGGGCCGACCCGCTTCCAGAAGTCGCTTCGTCACGCCCCAGTGCGTGTTGTTGTGCTGCTGATGGTTGGTCTGTGGTCGCTGCCGACAGTCGGGCTGCTCGTCAGCTCATTCCGCGGCAAGAACGCCAGCGCCTCATCGGGCTGGTGGGACGCAATCGTGCACCCGTTCGAGAGTGCCCAATGGACCGTGCAGAACTATGTCGATGTGCTTGGCGCAGACAACATGC
>JAAELU010000434.1 GCA_024226255.1 bacterium
CGTTCCTGAACATCCTCGCCGGTGCGGAACTCTTCCGCTTCGACGGTTCAGACAACATGCCGACGGCAGCCAACGCTGAGTTCTGGAGGGCGGCTACCGCCTTCGTGAACGGCGACATCGACGCGGCAGCAGCGGCTGCGGCAATCGATGCGGCTTGGCCAAGCTCGTAGAGGCTACGAAGTAATGCGATTGTCAGTGGGCGCCGGTGAGAACCGGCGCCCACTGCTTTCTGAGGGGGCAGATGTCTAAGGTGTTCGGATAATGGAGAGGAAGGCCTAGAAGCATGGATCGGGTTGTTTCGACCCTCATTGGGGTGGTTGTAGCGGTTGGCGTCAGCGCCATCATCTTCATCGGCATCAACAAGCTATTCGACGTTGCCCCCCGCCGGTGGCAATGGTTCACAACCCTGCTCGGCGCCAGCGCCAGTCTGGGGACCTTCCTCATCTTGTGGGGGAATCGGGCGATCGAACAACCGGTGCTGTGGACCATCGTGGCGACGGTGGTTGGAGGAGTCGTCGGCTTCCTGCTCGGTCAACTCGAGGACATGAAGGCCCGTCTCATTGTCGGCGCTGCCGGCGGTGGCATTCTCGGGCTGATTGTCGGGTTGAAGATGCGCGACGTCATCCTCGTGTTCCAGGATGGCAATAAGACAACCGAGGTCGGTACGCCAATGCCGGCTCTGAACATCGGTGAGACTCTGATCTGGGTCGCCGTTTTCGCCGCCGTCGGAGTCGGTATCTGGGCGCTGCGGGGGCGCCGTAAACCAATCGTGCGATCCCTCGTCTTCTGGGGAACCGTTGGCTGGGGAATCGGAGCATTCGCTGCCGGCGACCTCGGCGTAGCAAACCGCCAAAAAGCACTGATCGCGTGCATCGTGTTCGGAGTCGGGATCGGGGCCTCGATGGGCCTAATTCCGTTTACCGGCGAGAGGCGGCGCGTGGAGATCGAGTCCGGCTCGAGGAAGTACATCTTCCTGACGCCGGCACTCTTCTTCATCGGTGCATCGCTGGTCGTCCCGACGATCCGCACCTTCTGGTTGTCGTTCCTCGACAGGACCGGTGACAAAGCGGTTGGCTTGGCCAACTATTCGGAGGTCTTCGGCGACACCAACATCATCAACGTCACAAACTGGACCGGTATTTTCGGAAGTGCGCTCTTTCAGTTCGGCCTGGCGATAATCATCCTCGGATTTGTCGCCGCGTACTTCATCAGCGCTCGACGCGGTGATGAAGGTATGGCCTTCGGCGCCGGCACGCTGAGCCCAATAGTCATCGGGTCGTTCGTCATCGCCATGGCAATCTTCGCCACGTTGCGAGGCACCATCATCAACAACCTGTGGTGGGTGTTCACTGTCACTGCCGTCGCAA
>JAAELU010000435.1 GCA_024226255.1 bacterium
CTGCGTCGTAGGCAAAGGTGCGAGTGCCGTCAGAGAGCAGGTTGCCGTTATCGTCATAAGTATACGTCACACCGCCCACACTTGTCAAGCGGTTGGCGTCGTCGTATACATAAGATGTCACACCCATAAGCGTGCTCATCTGTGTGCGGTTGCCCACCCCGTCGTACTGGTATTCATAGTACAGGCCGCTGGAATGGTCGGCGGCGGTCAGGCGGTAGAGCGGGTCGTAGTCATAGTCGATGGTGCGCGTAATAGTCGCATAGCTGACGGCAATGTAGCCGGTGTGTGTCAGTATATCGCTGCCACCCGGCCCGCTCACTGCCAGGGATATGGTATAACTGCCGTTGACGGTATAGGTGTGGGTCGGGTGTTCTAGTGTGCTCGTCATCCCGTCGCCAAAGTTCCACTCCCAGGCATCATAAGCGCCGCTGGATTGGTCCGCAAAGCTCACCTCCAGGGGCGCTACGCCGCTGGTCGGGACGGCCGTAAAGCCGGCCACTACCGCTTCGTAGGCGGTGATATAGTGCGTGCGCGTCAGCACGTCCGAGCCGCCCAAGCCGTTGACCGCCAGGCTGACGGTGTAGACGCCCGGCAAGGTGTACGTGTAACTGGGATCGTTGCAGCCATCATCATCGCCGCCGTCGCCAAAGGCCCAGGCACAGGTGTCATAGACGCCGGTGGATTGGTCCGTAAAGCTCACCTCCAGGGGCGCCACGCCGCTGGTCGGGCTGCCCGTAAAGACAACCGTTGGCGGTTCATAGGCAGTGCGAAAATCGGTCTCGTTCCAACCGTTCCAGGGCGCGTGCACCCAGCGGCTCGCCGTTTGCCCCAGCGGGTTGCCGGGGCGGTAGAGCAGGCGAGCGCGCCAGTGATAGGCGGTCTCTGCCGTCAGTCCACTCACGTTCTGGGTGATAGTGACGCCAGTGGTCAGCACGTCGGTCCACGCCGCGCTGGTGCCACTGATGACGCCCGTATCGCCAAAGGATGTACCCAGCGGAGCCACCTGCCACTGGAGCTTGACGTCCTGGCGGCCTGCCGGGCTGCGGCCCGTCAGGCCGATTTGTATCGCCGTGTGCGAGTCGGACATGCCCAGTGGCGCGATGGGGGCGGAACCGTCGCTTCGCAGTTGGCGTGGCGTCAGGTCCAGCCCGTCTCCGCCGTTGCCGTAGTAGAGAAAGACCTGTCCGGTTTCGATTTGATCGTTGTCGTACAGATGCGCCCCGACAATGACGTCAGCATAGCCATCCCCGTTGACGTCCCCTGCTGTGCCCGCTGTCCATCCAAAGAGAGCACTGTCTTGGTTGCTCTCGGCTGTCCAGTTCGCCGCCGTTTTCAGACCTGTCGCCGAACCGTGATAGACGAAAACCCGACCTTCGTCCGTTTGACCGTTGTCATAGTGGTGTGCCCCGACGATGACGTCGCTGTAGCCATCGCCGTTCACGTCTCCCGCCGTGCCCACCGAGACGCCAAACTTGGCCATTTCATGATTGCCCTCGGCGGTCCAGTCCGCCGTCGTACTCAGCCCCGTCATCGAACCGTGGTAAACGAAAGCCGCTCCCTCGTTCGTGTGACCGTTATCGTAGGCACGTGCCCCGACAATAATGTCGCTATAGCCATCGCCGTTGACGTCCCCTGCCGTTCCGACCGCGTGTCCAAGTTGAATGTAGGCCCGGTCGCCCTCGGTGGTCCAGTCCGCCGTCGTGCTCAGCCCCCCGACCGAGCCGTAATAGACGTAGGTCCGGCCTTCAATACCCTCCCCGTTGTCGTACTTGCGCGCCCCGACGATGATGTCGCTATAACCATCCCCATTCACGTCCCCCGCCGTGCCTACCGCGCAGCCAAACTGGGCCTCGGCCTGATTACTCTCGGTGATCCAATCCGCCGACATACTCAAGCCCGTCGTCGAACCGTGATAGACATAGGCCCGGCCTTCGTTCGTCTCGTCGTTGTCGTAATGATCTGCCCCGACGATGACATCGGCGTAGCCGTCGCCGTTCACGTCTCCCGCCGTGCCCACCGAGTAGCCAAATTCGGCGCTGGCCTGGTCGCTCTCGGCGCTCCAGTCTGCCGAGCCTGTAGTGAGCCCAGTCGAACTACCGTGATAGACGAAGGACCGGCCCTCGTCCGTCTGGTCATTGTCGTAAAGATTTGCCCCGACGATGACATCGTCGTAGCCGTCGCCGTTGACGTCTCCCGCTGCCCCCACCGAGTAACCAAAGTTGGCGTCGGCCTGGTCGCTCTCGGCTGTCCAGGCTGCACTCGTGCTCAGGCCAGTCACCGTGCCCGTGTAGACATAGGCCCGGCCTTCGTTCGTCTGGCCGTTGTCATAGTAGGGAGCACTGACGATGACATCGTCGTAGCCATCGCCGTTCACATCTCCGGCCGTGCCCGCCGCCCACCCAAAGTAAGTAGTGCCTTGATCGCTCTCGGCCGTCCAGGCCGACGACGAGTCCAGCCCCGCCGCCGAGCCGTGGTAGACGAAAACGCCCCCTTCGTCGGTTTGACCATTGTCGTAATAAAGCGCTCCGACGATGACGTCGGCATAGCCGTCGCCGTTCACGTCCCCGGCCGTGCTGACCGAAGAGCCGAACCAGGCATTGGCCTGATCGCTCTCGGCAGTCCAGTTTGCCGAGCCTGTAGTGATCCCGGTCGAACTACCGTGGTAGATGTAGACTCTTCCCTCATTCGCTTGGCCGTTGTCATAGTTCTGCGCCCCAATGATAACGTCGGCGTAACCATCGCCGTTCACATCCCCGGCTGTACTGACCGCGTAGCCAAAGTTGGCGTTGTCCTGATTGCCCTCGGCCATCCAATCTGCCGTCGTGCTCAGGCCCGTCACTGTGCCAGTATAGACGTAGGTCCGGCCCTCGTTCGTCTGACCGCTGTCATAACCGAATGCCCCGATGATGACGTCGGCATAGCCGTCGCCGTTCACATCGCCTGCTGTGCCGACCGAACGGCCAAATTTAGCACTGGCCTGGTCGCTCTCGGCGGTCCAATCTGCCGTCGTGCCCAGGCCCGTCACCGTACCCGTGTAGACGTAGACCCGTCCCTCATCTGTCTCGCCATTGTCGTACTGGAGTGCCCCGACAATGACATCGTCGTAACCATCTCCGTTCACGTCCCCTGCCGTGTTCACCGAGAAGCCGAACATAGCCCAAGACTGATTGCTCTCGGCCATCCAATCGGCTGTTGTGCCCACCAGACCCGTTGCCGAACCGTGATAGACGTAAGCCTGTCCCTCGCCCGCCTCACCATTGTTGTACCTGCGTGCCCCGATGATGATATCAGAGTAGCCGTCGCCGTTCACGTCCCCGGCCGTGCTCACCGCTGAACCAAACGCTGCATCGTCCTGGTTGCCCACCGCTGTCCAGGCAGCACTCGTACTTAATCCTGTCGCTGACCCGTGGTATACGAAGGCTCCCCCCTCATCTGTCTCGTTGTTGTCGTACCTGCGTGCCCCGACGATGATATCGGAGTAGCCATCACCATTGACGTCCCCTGCCGCATCTACCGAAAAGCCAAATTCGGCGCTGGCCTGGTCGCTCTCGGCTGTCCAGTCCGCCGTCGTGCTCAAGCCGCTTGCCGTGCCGGTGTAGACGTAGACCCGTCCCTCGTTCGTTTGGCCGTTGTCGTAGAGGTACGCGCCGACGATGACGTCGGAGTAGTCATCACCGTTTACATCCCCCGCTGTGCCTAACGCCCATCCAAAGTATGCCTCAGCCTGATCGCCCTCGGCGCTCCAATCCGCCGCCTCGTCCAGTCCCGTCGCCGAGCCGTAGTAGACGTAGGCCCGGCCCTCGTCCTCCTGGCCGTTGTCGTAGCCATACGCCCCGACGATGATGTCATCGTAGCCATCCCCGTTCACGTCTCCCGCCGTGCTGACCGAGGCACCGAACATGGCTCCAGGTTGGTCACTCTCCGCCGTCCAGTCTGCCGAGCCTGTAGTAAGCCCGGTCGAACTACCGTGGTATATGTAGACTCTTCCCTCGTCCGTCTGTCCACCGTCGTAACCGGGCGCGCCGACGATGACGTCGGAGTAGCCGTCGCCATTCACGTCTCCTGCAGTACTCACTGGAACACCATAGTATGCATACGACTGGCTCTCCGCCATCCACGCGGCACTTGTGTCCAACCCTGTCGCTGACCCGTGGTAGACATAAGCGCGCCCTTCGTCCGTCTGGCCGCCGTCGTAATAACGCGCACCGACGATGACGTCCGAGTAACCGTCGCCATTCACGTCTCTTGCCACGCCGACCATTATGCCAAATTCATCGTTGGCATTCTCACCCTCGGCGGTCCAGGCCGCCGTTGTGTTCAGACCTGCCCCTGAACCGTGATAAACGCGGGCTTGTCCTGCATCTGTCAGGTTGCCGTCGCCATCGTAAAGGTACGCCCCGACGATGACGTCGGCATAGCCGTCGCCGTTCACGTCCCCTGCCGTACTTACCGAAAAGCCCAACCTGGCCTCGGCCTGGTCGCCCTCGACCGTCCAGTCTGCTGAACCTGTAGTAAGCCCGGTCGAACTACCATGGTAGACGTAGGCCCGTCCCTCGTTTGTCTGGCCGTTGTCGTAAAGAAGCGCGCCGACGATGATGTCAGCGTAGCTGTCGCCGTTCACATCCCCCGCCCCACCTACCGAGACGCCGAGACGGGCATAGCTCTGATTGCCTTCAATGGTCCAGTCCGCCGACGCACTCAGTCCTGTTGCTGTGCCCGTGTAAACATAGACTCGCCCCTCTTCCGTCTGGCCGTCGCTGTATTTGTGCGCGCCGACGATGATGTCGTCGTAGCCATCGCCATTGATGTCCCCTGCCGCACCTACCGACTTGCCAAAGCGGGATCCGACCCAATTGCTCTCGGTGATCCAGGTTGCCATCGTCTCCAGTCCCGTGACCGATCCTCGATAAACGTAGACCCGTCCCTCCTCTGCCTGGCCGCCGTCGTAATTGAGTGCACCGACGATAACATCTTTGTAACCATCGCCGTTGACGTCCCCCGCCGTGCTTACCGACATGCCAAAATGAGCGCTGGCCTGATCGCTCTCGGCGACCCAGTCCGCGCTCGTGCCCAGACCCGCCGACGAACCGTGGTAGACGTAGGTCCGCCCCTCGTCCGTCTCGCCGTTGTCGTAATAGGGCGCGCCGGCGATGACGTCGTCGTAGCCATCGCCGTTGACGTCCCCCGCCGTGCCTACCGAGTAGCCAAAGCTGGCGCTGGCCTGATCGCTCTCGGCAGTCCAGGCCGCCGTCAAACTCACCCCCCCGGCAGAGCCGTTGTAGACATAGATCTGTCCCTCGTCCGTCTCGCCGTTGTCGTAACCGGACGCCCCGACGATAACGTCGTCGTAACCGTCGCCGTCGACGTCCCCCGCCGTGCCCACCGAGCCGCCGAATCCGGCACTGGCCTGGTCGCTCTCGACGGTCCAGGCCGCCGTGGTGTCCAGGCCCCCGGTCGCGCCGTGGTAGACGGTTGCCCGGCCCTCGTCCGTCTCGCCGTTGTCGTACTTGGGCGCGCCGACGATGACGTCGTCGTAGCCATCGCCGTTCACGTCCCCCGCCGTGCCGACCGAGCGCCCGAGTTCCGCGCTGGCCTGGTCGCTCTCGATGGTCCAGTCGGCGCTGGTGCTCAGGCCCGTCGTCGTGCCGGTATAGACGTAGGCCCGGCCTTCGTTTGTCTCGCCATTATCGTAACTGGGCGCACCGACGATGACGTCTGCATAGCCGTCACCGTTGATGTCCCCTGCCGTGCCCACCGCGTAGCCAAATCCGGCACTGGCCTGGTCGCTCTCTGCGGTCCAGGCCGCCGTCGTGCCCAAGCCCCCGGACGAGCCGTGATAGACAAAGGCCCGCCCCTCGTATGTCTGGCCGTCGTCGTCATAGGGTGTGCCAACGATGACGTCGGCATAGCCATCGTCGTTTACGTCTCCCGCTGTGCCTACCGAGATACCATCAAACGGGATCTGCTGGTATGATTGGTCAACCCGGACGCTCCAGTCTGTACTTGTGCTCAAACCCGTCGTCGAGCCGTAATAGCCATAGACGTGCGCTTCATACGGTTCGTCTTGGTCGCCGCTGGTGTAATGATATGCACTGACGATGACATCCGAATAGTCGTCTCCGTCGACGTCTCCCGCGGTGCCAACCGAATAACCAAGGTAGGCGCTATTCTCGTCGCCCTCGGCAGTCCAGTCCGCCGTCGTGCTCAAGCCCGAAGCCGTGCCGGTGTAGACGTAGGCCCGGCCCTCGTTTATCTGACCGTTGTCGTAAAAGGGCGCGCCGATGATGACGTCGTCATAGTCGTCGTCGTTCACGTCCCCCGCCGTGCCGACTGAGTAGCCAAAGAAAGCATAAGCCTGGTCACTCTCGGCGGTCCAGGCGGCGGGAGTGGTTAGCAGAGGGTCTACGATGATGGGATAGACGGCGTCCGTATCGTCTACCAGCAGCCGGATGCCGTCGATCAGGCCCGGTTCCCCCGTAGAAAGGGGGACGAGCCGGGTAGGCAGTTCGCGCCCGGTGGCGTCGTAGGCGTACAATTCGCCATAGCGCAAGACCCGCACACCACCGGAGGTGGTGAACTCAATGGCGGTCCCGTCCGCGCTTGGGTTGGGGGTCAGGTCGCCGCTCACGGCGAGGTCGAGGACGAGTTCGGAAGCCCGTCCGCCGGTGGCCGGCGGTCGATGGGCAATGGTAAAGCCTTGCTCCAATCCCTGCTCGTCGTTGACGTACCACTCGGTGATGCCTTGCTCTGCGCCCCGGCGTGGTCGCCCCCGCTGTCGTCCCGCTGAAGGCTTGCCTCGGCGATACTCGATGCCGTTATTGCTAACCAAAAGCTCCGCCTTGAGCACAGGCTGCACGTTTTCCACATAGCCGTAACCGGTCAACGTCAAGCCAAGTTCCCAGGAGGATTCTGTTTCGGTACGGGGAATGACGCGCACGCCGTCCGGCGCAAAGTAGGTGCGCAGGTTGTGGGCGCGATTGGGCGCCTGGTATGCTTCGCCCAGGTCGGACAGGTAGGTCTGATCCTGCCAGGTGACGTGATATTCAGATGCGCGGATATTCTTTTGCACCTGGCTCAACCAATCATCAGGAACGTTTTC
>JAAELU010000436.1 GCA_024226255.1 bacterium
CGGCGTGCAACGGGGGAGGAGATGTTGTGTGTCTCCCCGTGACTTTGGGAGTCCTTTCAGGTGGTGCCGACCTAGAGCGGTGTGCACCGGGGAAGACGCATCGTCTCTCCCCCTGTGACACGTCGCTCTGGACGGGTCACAGTTGGGGGGAGTACCCGAGGGACGAGGGGGAGGGGGGCTGCGGAGGTAGTTGTCAAGGCGAACGTTGCGTCGCGGTTCGAGGGGCGCGCCAGCCGCGTTGGCGGCGGCGGCTATCTGTCCACCGACCCGAGGTCCCGTCTCGGAGAAGCTCAGCCGCCCTCGTCGGGTGGGTCGGTGGGAGGCGGGACGATGATGCCCATACGGACGTGGATGGTGGAGCCGTCGTCGACTTGGGAATCGACCGCTTCGTCCTGGGCGGCGATCAGACCATCGAGTCCAGAATCGGGTTCGACAGGGGTATCGCCGACGATCTCGAGTGTGAGTCCCAAGTCGGCGAGTAGCGCCTCAGCCTCTTCTTGGGTGAGGCCGGTCAAGTCGGGCACCGTCCGTTGAATCAGACTGCCGAGCCGCACTCGGATCTCGTCGCCGACGATTACTTCTGTGCCTCCCCCAGGTGTCTGGGCGGCAACGAGGCCTACCAGTCCGGAGTCGAAGGTGACCGGCTCGGTGTCGTCCTCGAGGATGAAGATCAGACCGCGGTTGAGTGCGGCCTGTTGGGCGTCTGCAACGGACATACCCACCAGGTTGGGCAGCTCAAACGGTTCCGGCCCATCGGAAACAACGAGGATGACGGTGCGATCACGTGAGACCAATTCGCCGGCGCCCGGCTCGGTACGGATGACAAAGCCTTCGAGGATCTCAGCAGAAAACTCCCGGACAACTTCTACGTCGCTGATGCTGGCGTCGGCGAGCGCGGTGAGGGCCGACTCCTCCGTTACCAGACGTACGTCGGGAACCGTCAATGCGAATGGCCCGCTCGACACCTCTAGATCGACCTCAGTGCCCGGCGCGCCTTCAGTGCCGGGGCGTGGCGATTGGCTTATCACGATGCCCTCCGGGACCGTGTCGCTGAATCGATAGCTGACCACACCAATCGCGAATTCGCCCGCCTCCAGAAGTGCACGGGCGGCTTCCTCGGTTGAATCAAGAACGTTCGGGATGGCGAACTGCTGTGGCCCCGCGGAGACAATCACGATCACTATGGAGTCAGGATCGACGTTGGTTCCCGCGACCGGGTCGGTGGCGATGACGAATCCGGTAGCCACGCTGTCACTCACTTGGATACGCTCTCGGACTTTGAAGTCCAGTGCTATTGCCAGCTCTTCGACCGCGTCCAGTCGGGCCCAGTCCGTAACGTCCGGGACGGCAACGGTGACGGTCTCTGCCGGGGACGATGACAGGAGCCGAGTGAGGAAAAAGACACCGAGCGCAAGGGCCAGGAGCAGGCCAAAGATCGCGACGAGATAACCGGTTTGGCTGCGATGCTCGGGCATCGGCTGGGCCACAGAACGGCCTGCTTCGTCAGGGGGGACTGTGGCGGCTGGCAGCGGCATCATCTGGGTGGCTGCGTCGGAAATGGGTGCGTGCACTCCAGCTGCAGCAGGCAGCGATGCTCCGGCGGCTGCAGAGGCAGCCATCACGAGAGGGGTCTCGCCTTTCAGGTACAGCAGGAGATCCTTGCGCATATCGTCTGCGGTTTGATATCGCAGAGCCGGGTCCTTCTCCATTGCCTTCTCGACAATGGATTCGAGTTCGGCTGGGACATCGGGGTTGATGGCGCTCGGCGGTTCGGCATACTCCGACACGTGTTGATATGCCACCGCAACCGGTGATTCGCCGGTGAACGGAGCGACGCCACAGAGCAGCTCGTAGAGCACAACGCCCAGCGAGTAGACGTCGGAGCGTTCGTCGGCCGGCAGGCCTTGTGCCTGCTCCGGGCTGAAATACGTCGCAGTGCCGATGACTGCACCTGTGCGTGTCAGCTCCGCTGAATCGTCAAGGGCGCGAGCAATTCCAAAGTCGGTCACCTTCACCGAGCCCTTGGGGGTCAGCATGATGTTGCCGGGCTTCACGTCGCGGTGATAGACACCTGCTTGGTGGGCAACGGTGAGTGCGGCCGCGGTCTCCGCCGCGATCTCGGCGGCTCGGCGTGCCAGCAGCGGACCTTCAGAGCGGCGGATGTCTCGCAGGGTGCGGCCCTCGATGAGCTCCATCACCATGTAGTAGGTGTCCTGGTCCTCACCCCAGTCGTAGATGGAGACGATGTTGGGGTGCGACAGTCCGGCTGCCTGCTGGGCTTCACGGCGGAAGCGTGTGACGAAGGCTTCATCCGAGGCGAATTGCGGATGAAGAATCTTGACCGCGACCTGACGGCCGAGCAGTTCGTCCTCTGCTTGGAACACGTCGGCCATGCCTCCACGAGCCAGGTGGCTCTGGATGCGGTAGCGGTCAGAAAGGAGTCGCTGTTCGGTCACGGCGCGTGATGGTACTGAGTTCACGATGTATTCAACGTTTCCAGGCTGTGGAAAGTTGCAGGATTGCTATTTGGGGGTATTGACGTACATTGAACCTGGGTTTAGCATATTGAACATGCGTTCAGTCACGCCAGATCAGACAAAAGGTGCAGTCTCGACTGACGATCGTACGACCCGAGCTCGTATCAGGGACTCGGCGATCGCCCGCTTTCCTCGGGACGGCTTCTCCGGCACCACCATACGTGCGATCGCAGCCGACGTTGGCGTGTCTCCCGGCCTGGTTCTTCATCACTTTGGGTCCAAGGAGAAACTGCGCCGCGAGTGCGACAACTACGTGACCCACCTTCTCGGAGAGGCCAAACGTAACGCCATTCTCGACGGCTCCTACAGGCAAGGCGGAGCATTGGCCGCGCTCTATCAGCTGATGGAACCCGTTGGTCGCTACCTCGCCTGGGCGTTGCGGAGCGGGGGAGAGGCCTCGGACCGGATTTTTGACGAACTCCTCCAAGACGTAATCGCACAGATGGAGGAGTACCGCGATGCCGGACTGATGGCCGATGTGGGTGACATGAGGACCCAGGCCACCGTGCTTCTGGTGATGCAGCTAGGTGGCCTCGTCCTCCACGAGCACTACTCGCGCACGCTGGGGATCGACACTCTGAGTGCCGAGGGGATGGTCAAGATCGCCCCCCACGCGCTGCGCATCTTTTCCGGAGAACTCTTTAACCAAGACATGCTGGCCGAGGCGGGTCGGGCCCTCGACGATCTCGCAGTCGGCCAAGAAACTGAAACCAAGAAAGAGGCAATGTGAGTACCGAAGCCGTGAGCACCGACCCAGCAATTCTCACCGAGAGTCTCACCAAACACTACGGCGAGACCAAGGCGTTGAACGACCTCGACCTTCAAGTCGAGCGCGGCGAAGTCTTTGGCTTCCTCGGGCCCAATGGCGCCGGCAAGACCACAATGATCCGAACCATCCTCGACGAGATCCGGCCAACGTCAGGCCGGGCGTCGATCCTGGGCCTCGACTCGCACGAGGCGTCCGTCGAGATCCGCAATCACATCGGATACGTCCCGGGCGATCTCGCCATGTACCCAAATCTCACCGGCAAGGACACACTGACCTACTTCGCCAACCTGCGCGGCGGAGTCGATTGGGGCTTCGCCGATTCGCTGGCCGAGCGGCTCGATGCCGACCTCACAAAGAAGGTGGGAGACCTGTCGTCGGGCAACCGCCAGAAGATCGGATTGATCCAGGCCTTCATGAACCGGCCAGATCTTCTGGTCATGGACGAACCCAGCTCAGGACTCGATCCGCTCGTACAGCGTGAGTTCCAGACCATGATGCGAGAGGTCGTCGCCGACGGTCGGACCGTATTCCTGTCGAGCCACACGCTGTCTGAGGTGCAGCGAGTAGCTGATCGTGTCGGCATCATCCGTAGCGGCAATCTGATTGCGGTCGAGGAGGTTGCCAGCCTCCGTTCCAAAGCGATCCGGACGGTCCAGTTGTTCTTTGATGAGACGGTCGATGCCGCCGTGTTCGAGCCGCTCCCCGGGGTGCGTGAGGTGAACGTCCAGAATCACCACGTCACCCTGTCATTCGATGGACAGATGGAGACGCTGCTCAAGGTGGTGACCGACAAGTACAGCCTGCTTGACATCACCACCCACGAAGCCGACCTCGAAGAGATCTTCCTCACTTATTACGAGGAGGTGGACGCCTGATGTTGGCCACAGTCGTAACCAAAACCTTCCGTGATCGCTGGAAGGGTGAGGCCATCGGGGCGGTAACGCTTGTCTTGCTGTTCTTCATGGGTATGGCGGTCTATCGCGACATCGACCTAGCGGTTTACACCGACCTTCCGGAGATCTTCAGGTCGCTGATGAATATCCCGTCGGACGCCGACGTGGGTGCGCTGGCATACGGCGCGATCTACACGTCGTACGGTGCAATGACGCTAACCGCGCTGGCGATCTCGATGGGGTCGGCGTCGATTGCAGGCGAAGAGAGAAACGGCACCATGGGCCTGCTACTCGGCAATCCCAAGAGCCGGTCTCACATCCTGGTTTCCAAGGCTGTCAACATCCTCGTGCTCACGGCACTCGGATGTCTCCTCCTGTGGATCGGAGGACTCGTCGTACCGTCACTGCTCAATGTGAACGTGAGCGGCATCCATGTCGGCGCGTTGATGGTGCACATGTTTGCGATCGCCACTTTCCACGGATTCCTGGCGCTGGCGCTGAGCGCCTGGACGGGCAAGGGTGTTGTGGCCACCGGGACGACGGTGGCAGTCATGATCATCTCGTTCATGGCTGTGGGAATTCTTCCGCTGATAGAGAACCTCGAGGCCGGCGCCAAGTTGTTCCCGTGGTACTACTTCAGCGGCTCTCAGCCCCACGTCAACGGTGCCTCATGGGGTCATCTCGCAGTTCTCTTCGTCGGAATCGCGATCCTTGCGGCGGTAGCGGTTGCCGGCGTCAATCGACGCGATCTCCGCGGGCAGACCACCGGTGTATCCCTCGTGGATCGGTTGCGGACCCACCCGCTCACCGAGAAGCTCGTCGACCGGCTCGCCGGCTCCACCCGTGTGTCCCGCATCTGGATCAAGACGGCGTCGGAGCATCAAGGCCTGCTGATCATTGTGTCCTACGCAATGTTCCTGGTCATGGGCGTGATGATGGGCCCGATGTATACGTTCATCGACGAGACATTGGTCACGTTGGCCGATGCCTTCCCCGAGGGGGTCCTGGCCTTGTTTGGAGGTGGCGATCTGGCCACTCCGGAGGGCTGGTACCAAATCGAGACCTTCGGGCTGATGGCGCCCATCGCATTCATGATCATCACCATCACGCTCGGTGCGAAGGCCCTCGCCGGCGAGGAAGCTCAACGGACGATGGGGCTGTTGTTGGCCAATCCGATCAAGCGCTCCAGAGTCATTCTCGAGAAGACGGTGACGATGGTGGTCTACACCCTGGTCCTGGCTATCGCGTTGTTCTCCGGCGTGGCCCTCGGCTCGATGTTCGGCGGGCTGGGCATCAGTGGGGCGAATATCGCCGCAACCGTGATTCTCGGTGCGTTACTCGGATTGGTGTTTGGCGGGCTGGCCCTTGCCATCAGCGCCCTCACGGGAACCGTTCGAATCGCAGTGTTCGGATCCATCGGGGTGGGTCTGGTCGCTTTCGTTGCGAACGGATTCCTGCCTCTGAGTGAGGGTTTCGAGGGCCTGGTCAAGTGGACCCCGGTCCACTATTACCTCGGCAGCGACCCTCTCAACAACGGCATGAACTGGGGGCACGGTGCCCTCCTGGCAGCGCTCTTCGTGGCCCTGATCGCCGTCGCTGTGGTTCTGTTCGACCGCCGTGATCTGCGCCAGAGCGGCTGAAGACAGATGTGAGATGTGGGGAGGAGCCGCCAGTTACCAGTTGCCAGACTGATAACTGGTAACTCATAACTGATAACTCTCTCACTGACCCAAGAACGCTTCCATCACTGCTTTGGCGATCGGGGCGGCCACTGAGCCGCCCGTTCCGTCGGTGCCCCGCGGCCCGCCGTCTTCGACAACGACGGCAACCACGATGCGGGCGGCCTCGGGATCATCACTCACCGGCCCGAAGCCGACAAACCACACGTCGGGGGCCTCGTCCGGAACCTCTGCAGTTCCCGTCTTGCCGGCAATGCTGACGCCGGAGATCTGCGCCCGGAAGCCGGTGCCGGAGGAGACCGCCTTCTCCATGAGGTCGGTGAGGGCCGCCGCAGTGGCAGGGGAGACGGCGCGTCGCCACACCGCCGGCACCGTCTCAGACTCAATCGAGGCCTCCGAATCGAAGATCTGCTGCACCAGGTAGGGCTCCATGATCTCGCCTTCGTTGGCAATGGCAGCGCCGACCAGAGCCATCTGAAGTGGAGTGGCCCGTACGTCGCGTTGCCCGATGGCGCTCTGCGCCACGCCGGCGACGTCGTCGGCAAAGCTGTCGGCGTCCGGGATTGCTGATACGAGTGCCGTCAGATCGAATGGGATCTCCCGGTTGAAGCCGAAGGCCTCAGCCATCGATACCAAACGCTCGGCGCCCACCTGCATCCCGAGATCGCCAAAAACGGTGTTGCACGAACTCACCAAGGCCTGGGTGAGGGTGACGGTGTCTCCGTTGCCGCACACCTGCTCGTCGTAGTTGCGGATGGTCGCCGTGGAACCTGGCAGATCCAACTCCACGGGGTCGGGGAAGGTGGTTCCCCCGCCGGCAATTCCCGCCTCGAGGGCGGCTGCGGCCGTCACGATCTTGAACGTACTGCCTGGTGGGTAGGTCTGGTCGATGGCCCGGTTACGCAGCGGCTCGGTCGGATCGGCTTCGAGCGTGTTGCCGGCCGGCCCCGCGTCGCGACCTTGCAGCGTGGCCGGATCGAAACTGGGACTGGAGACCATTGCAAGGACCGCGCCGGTGTCGGGATCAAGAGCGACGACAGCTCCAGTCTGTGTCCCCAGCGCCTCGATGGCGGCCTGTTGAAGATCGTCGACGATGGTTAGTCGGAGCCCTTTGGGGCGGATGTCTCCTCCCACGATTGCATTGAGCACGCCAGAGATTGTGGCGTCGCGGTCCGACACCAACGCTTCGGACTGGCTGGCCTCGATGCCGGTAGCTCCGAAAATGAGCGTGGCATATCCAACGACGTGGGCGTAGCCGGCACCTTCCGGGTAGGTCCGGGTGAAGAGTTGTGGATCATCGGGGTCGGCCGACGAGCGCGCCACCGGGACTCCATCGGCAGTGATTATCGTGCCCCGTTCCTTGCCGGCTCTTCCGGTGACAACACGAATATTGCGCGGGTCGTCGCGGTACTCGGGGCCCTGAATCACCTGCAGGAAGGTCACCGCCCCCACCAGAACGGCAAACGCAGCGAAGATCACCGCGGCAAGATGTCGGATCGGTCCGTTCATGACCGGGCTCCGTGAGAAATGCGCGCCAGTAGAGCCAGGAGGACCATGTTGGCGACGAGCGAGGTGCCCCCGTACGACATGAACGGCAGCGTGATTCCGGTGATTGGGAAGAGCCGTAATACGCCGGCCAGGATCAGCAACGCCTGAACGGCGAGCACCAACGTGAGGCACGCGGCCAGGAACTTCCGAAATAGGTCACGGGTGTGCAGAGCAATGCCGAAGCCGGCCGCCACCAGCAGCGCGAAGGCGGCAATGACTGCGATTGCCCCTGCCAGGCCCATTTCCTCAGCCACGGCCGCGAAGATGAAATCGGTTGCCGCCGCCGGGATCAGGTCGGGACGCCCCTGTCCGATACCGCTGCCGGTGAGGCTCCCCGAACCCAGCGCAAACAGCCCCTGGGCGACCTGGTATCCCGTGTCGGAGAAGTCGGCAAAAGGATCGAGCCAGGCGGCGACCCGTCGCTGCACGTGTGAGAACGCTTGGTATGAGACGAGTCCACCGACGAACACCAAGACGCCACCGAAGGCGATGTAGGCCAGCTTGCCCGTCGCCAGGTAGATGGCCCCCACAAAGAGAGCGAACAGGAGCAGCGAAGCTCCCAGGTCGCGCTGGTACACGAGAACGGCAAAGGCGGCGCCCGCAGCCAGGAGAATCGGGCCGAACTGGCGGAGCGGGGGCACGTCGAGCCGGCCGATACGACGCCGCGTCGTACCCATGGCCAGGTGGTAGTCCGCCAGATAGGAGGCCAAGAAGATGGCAAGGCACAACTTGGCGATTTCGCCCGGTTGGAAGCTCAGGGACCTGCTTCCCGGAAGATCGATCCCCACCCAGAGACGGGATCCGTTTGCTTCTATCCCGTGCAGGGCCCAAGTGCTTGGCAGCAGCGGCAGCATCAAGAGCGCGACTCCGGCTGCGAGGAACAGATAGCGGTAGCGGCGCAGGATCACGACGCCGTCGCCCCGCAAGAGAAAGATCACGCCGGACGCCACCACTCCGGCAATCAGGAGCGACCAGCGTTGGATGCTGCCGAGGTTGGGGTCGAGCCGGTATACCTCGGTGAGGCCGATCGCAGTCAGGAATGCAGCGAGAGGGAAAACGTAGGGGTTAGCCGACGGCGCCCAGCGCCGCAGTGCCAGATGTACCGACCCGAATGCTCCTACGAAGACCAGAAACGTGAGTGCAACTTGGGCGTCGAGACCGACGCCACGGGTGAAGCCGACCAGAGCGGTACCGAACGCGGCGACAACTCCAGCGGTTACGAGGAGCGCCGCCTCAGCGGAGCGAGTCATTCTGTGACGTCCACCACTGCGACGGTCGTGTTGTCCTGTCCGCCGGCCGCGTTGGCGGCCTCCACCAATGACCAAACCGCGTCGGTCGCCACCGGCGTTGATCCGAGAATCTTCTCGACACGGATGTCCGAGACCATTCCCGTCAGCCCGTCTGAGCAGAGCAGGACTCGATCGCCTGGCATCAGGTGGATGTCGAGGGAGTCGACCCTGACGTCCTTCATCCCGACTGTTCGAGTCAACATATGGCGCCTCGGATGCGTCTCGGCTTCCTCCGGGTTGAGCCTTCCCTGAGCGATGAGCTCGCGTACAAAAGTGTGATCGATGGTCAGTTGAGTCAGACGGCCGTTGCGCAGTAGATAGGCACGGCTGTCACCTACGTGGCCGATTTCCAGCCGACCGTCGGGCCACAGAATCGCCAAAGTCAGGGTCGTTCCCATGCCGGCACGATTGATGTCGGCGTCGGCAGCGGCTACCACGGCGGCGTTTGCCGCCTCGACGCGGGCAACCGCGGTGCCTTCCTCGAGCGAGATCGAGCTGGATATGGCAATGGCGCTGGCGACCTCGCCGGCGGCATGCCCACCCATGCCGTCCGCCACGGCGACAACCACTGGGCCTTCCGTCGATACGTCCTCGGTCGGATAGACCGCATCCTCGTTTCCGGCGCGGACTCGGCCCACATGGGTCGCGGTGGCGATGGTGTATTTCATCGCACCTCGAGGATTGTTTTGCCGATTTGTAGCGAGTCGCCACGGATCAGGGGAGTCGGCACTGTCACTCGACGCCCGTTGACGTAGGTGCCGTTGGTACTGCCGAGGTCATTGGCCAGCACCGTGCCGTCCTGCAGCCCCACTCGGACATGAAAATCTGAGGCATAGGGATCGTCGATAACGATGTCAGCCTCGTCGCTGCGACCCATAACGGCGGGGGCGCCGATGGGGAAGCGATCGCCGGCGATCGTATCCGAACGCACCACGACCATTTCCCCGACCCGCTTGCCAGAACGCGAAGCTTGGGGGGCGCCCACGTGATTTCCGATCGAGCGGGCCACTTGCCACAAAAAAAGGTAGATGAGGGCAAGGAAGATCAATTTGAGCAGATTGAGAAAGAGCGCGGGCATTTGCTGGCTACTCGCTCTCTGGAATTCTCGTCATGGCTCCACCAATCGGAACATGAATGTTGCCGGACCCAACGTGAGTCGGGCACCGGGGCGCATCGGGGTCGTGGAAGTAACGACAGATCCATCGACTGTGGTTCCATTGGCAGAACCGAGATCCGTCACCCACGTGCGTTGCTGTTCCCGGTGGATGATGGCATGGAGTCGTGAAACTTCCGCTTCGTGGAGCTGAATGTCGCATTCCTCGGAGCGCCCGACCAGCACCCGATTCATTGTGAGATCGGCATGGCGCCCCGTTCCGATGAGCTGACCCCACACGCTGGTCTCGCCGGCGACGATGCCGCTGAGGATCTTCAGATGATTGCTTTTGACTGCTGGATCGGCGGCGATCTTCACATCGGGCGGGCCTTCGAGGCGCCATCCTCGATCGGCTGCGGTAGCCGCCAACGTGTACTCGAGTTCAGTGACTAGCCGCTGTGACGATCCGGCAGTTTCGAGGTCCTCCGGATTCAGGGCGATGCGGTATTCGTTGGGTACAACCGGTCCGGCAAGCCCCTGCGTCATGTTCAGGTCGGCTTCGCGGGCAATCCGGGTACCAAGATCAACAGGATGAACCTTCCCGCGGAACAGCGCGCCGGACACACCGTCCACGAGTTGTTCCAACCTACGTTCGAGTTCTCTTGCCAGCCCCATGGTCGGATTGTACGGAGGTCACAGAATTGCCGTGGCTGGAGCCGACCCCTCGGGAGGCTGGTACCATTTTTTGCTACCGGGCGAGTGGCGGAATTGGCAGACGCGCAGGATTCAGGTTCCTGTGAGGTAACACTCGTGAGGGTTCAAGTCCCTCCTCGCCCACGGTTCCCCATTCGGGGAACTTTTGAGTTTTGCTGGCGCAAATCTCGTGGCTTCGCCTGCGGCGTTGCTTGGGACTTCTGCTGGCGCAGAACTCCATGGTTCCCCACGCGCGCCACGCGGCTACATCCGTTCTGTCACCGCGGCAACTTTGCCTCACCGTGTCTCTCCCCCCGTTGAACGCCGTCTTCGGCGGGCAACAGTTGGGGGAGTGGCGAGGCTTTGCGAGCCGAGGGGGTTGCGGAGGTAGTCCGCAAACCAGACGTTGCGTCTTCTTGAACTCCCATTCTCCGCGTTCGCTAGGGCAGTCGGGTGTCCGCCGACCAGAGGTACGGCGTAGCCACGACTTCGCTTCCCCCACCCAAGCTGCC
>JAAELU010000437.1 GCA_024226255.1 bacterium
ACCAAGATGTCGAGTGGTGGGGCCAGAATTCGGCTTCAAGCGGTCGTTCGTCGCCGCTGCCGGAGCTCAGGCGGCCGCTTGACCTTGGGTAGCGCCGGCTCCTCGTCGAGTGAGATCAACCCGCGCCGACGCCAGCCAGTCTTGCCCAGCCAGGTGCCAGGCTCCTCGACGTGGTCGGGGATCTTCTCGGTGCCGGTGACCGTGAACTTCTGCTTCCAGCCCCGAAACCACGCGCCTGAGCTGTAGAAGTCCAGGTCGAGGCGAGCTACGTGGCCGTGCTTGTAATGGTTGTTGAGCACGTAGGCGAGGGCGCGCCGAACCTCTGAGGGGGTCTTCAGCACGTGGTCGTGATACCGGTCGCCAAACACCCGCCCCTTGCGCTCCCACAGCTTGTTGACGCCACGTGCGATGCGGATTTGCACCGACCGCATGCCGTCCGTCAGGTGCTTTCGGTCATCGCACTCGACGATCAGGTGCAGGTGGTTGGTCTGAATCGAATACTCGACGATGTGGAACCCCGGACGCTCCAGCATCTTGTTCATGCACGCACGAATCATCACAGCGACCCGCTTGCGTCGCAGTGACGGCAGGCCAGCCAGGAGCCGAATTGTGACGTGCACCGGGTGATGACGCGAGACTTCCTCCCGCGAACGGTGCGGCATCCCCGCCGCCTTGCCCACCGGCTTGCGCCCACAACCCCGGCGCGGACCACCCCATGAGCGAAACTCGAACTCGCCCTGCTTGGCCTTCTTCCGTCGCGGTGTCTTCGATCGGGTCGTCATCTTGAAAGGGCGTATATTAGATGATGCACACCAAGATGTCGAGTGGTGGGGCCAGAATTCGGCTTCAAGCGGTCGTTCGTCGCCGCTGCCGGAGCTCAGGCGGCCGCTTGACCTTGGGTAGCGCCGGCTCCTCGTCGAGTGAGATCAACCCGCGCCGACGCCAGCCAGTC
>JAAELU010000438.1 GCA_024226255.1 bacterium
GATCGGGGTGTTCACGTTGTTGCTGAGGTCGAGCCACTCCTTGCAGGTCTTGGCGGCGAAGATGGTCCTGAGTTCGTGTTGGAGCTCGGTGTTGCCCCGCGCGTGATCGGCGTAGGTGGATCCGGGCCATTTCTCGAACAGGTCCATCCGGTCGACTCCTTCGCAGAAGTTCCGCCAAAATGCCTGCTCCGATGCCATGAAGAGCACGTGTCCATCGCTGGCCTCGTAGGCCTGGTAGCGGACCCCTTCCCACATGCCGGCGAGCCCGGCCGGACGGCGTTCATAGTCGTCGGAAGGGTTGCCGGTCACCTCGTTCTCTGGACGCAGATAGGCCCGCTCGCTCTCGATGCGGTACCAATCCATATAGGCCGAAGCGTCAGACTGGGCGAGTTCCAGATCGCAACCCTCACCCGTCTCTCGTGCCTTGATCACGCCGGCGAGAATGGCCACCGCACCGAGCATCGGGCCGACGTTGATGCCCACGTTCGGCATCTCTCGGGGAATCCGCTTGAATCCGTCCTCGTCGGTGACCGGCTGCACGATGCCGCTCCATGTGTCGTAGGCGATCCCGTGGCTGGGCATGTCCTTGTAGGGGCCGGTTGCTCCGTAGCCCGAAAGCGTGGCGAACACGATCCGGGGGTTCACCTTCCGGAGCTCGTCGTAGCCGAGGCCGAGCTTGGTGAGGGAGCCGGGTCGCATTGCCTCGACCACCACGTCGGCGGTGGCGACGAGATCCTTGTAGAGCCGCTTTCCGTCGTCGGACTTCAGATCGAGTGTGATCGACCGCTTGCC
>JAAELU010000439.1 GCA_024226255.1 bacterium
GATGTCCTGCATCTCGAAGTTGGGCAGCCGAGCACGCCGGCGCCGGCTCTAGTGAGGGAGGCAGCTGCGCGGGCTCTGGAGTCGAATCGCCTCGGCTACACCGATGCCATCGGGATTCCGGAGCTTCGTGAGCGGATCTCCGCGTATTACCGGCAGCGGTATGCCGTGGCGGTTCCCTCCGATCGAGTTGTGGTGACGATGGGGGCGTCGGGCAGCTTTGTGCTGGCGTTCCTTGCCGCATTTGATGTCGGGGATCGGGTTGCGGTTGCCGAGCCGGGCTACCCGTGCTACCGCAACACCCTGGAGGCCTTTGGTGTCGAGGTGGTTCCAGTACCCGTTGGTCCGGAGACTCGCTTCGTACCGACCAGCGGATTGCTCGCTGAGGCCGGACGGCTCGATGGTCTGATGATCGCAAGTCCGGCAAACCCTACGGGCACGGCGTTGCGCCCCGGCGAACTGGGCGATATCGCGGACTTCTGCGCCCAAAACGACATCCGGTTGATTGCC
>JAAELU010000440.1 GCA_024226255.1 bacterium
ACTATCTTTTTCGCTTTCTCCGAAAGATTGCCGAAGGGCTTGTCGAGCTTGAACTTGTAGCGGCGCGCCAGGCTCTCCAAGGTCTGACCATAATATTGCGATTTCGACTCCGCCCACGGCGCGATCGCACCCTCGTTCAGGCTTAGCCGCTCATTGGGCACCACCAATTGAGGATCGAAGTACATCTCCGTGCCCAACCCGTCGCACGCCGGACAAGCGCCGAACGGATTGTTGAAGGAGAACAGGCGCGGCTCGATTTCCTCGATCGTGAAGCCCGATACCGGACAGGCGAACTTGGCCGAGAATGTGACGCTATCCTCGGTGTCGGCGTCCTCGGCGATGGCTAGCCCGTCGGCCAGTTCGAGCGCGGTCTCGATGCTGTCAGCCAGCCGGTTGCCTAGGTCCGGACGCACCACCAGGCGATCGACCACGACCTCGATATGATGCTTGTATTTCTTGTCGAGCACCGGCACGTCGTCGATCTCGTACATCTCGCCATCGACCTTGAACCGCTGAAAGCCCTTCTTGCGCAGCTCGGCGAATTCCTTGCGGTATTCGCCCTTGCGGCCACGCACGA
>JAAELU010000441.1 GCA_024226255.1 bacterium
TGCCGTTCATGAATGGTGCTGACTACAACGGTCCGAAGGGTCCCGAATACGATCGATTCATCTTCTCGCCCGCCCACTACGCGCTTGTTCTGTATGCGGCGTTGATCGAGGTGGGGCGTCTTGCGGAAACCGGGCTCGACCATTTCAACGAAGACGGCAGCACGGTGGAGATGATCGGCGCAGAGCATTCGCCGGGTGTCGAGACGACCACGGGTTCGCTTGGCCAGGCGCTCAGTCAAGCCGGCGGGATCGCTCTAGCCAGGAAGCTGCGCGGCGACACGGGCGACGTGTGGGTGATGATGTCGGATGGGGAGTTCCAGGAGGGCCAGACGTGGGAGGCGGTCGAGCAGATCGCTCGTTTCGGGCTGGACAACCTGCGCGTGATCGTTGATGCCAACGGCCAGCAATGCGATGGCTGTCTCGATGAGATCGAGACAGCCGATCCACTGACCAACCGTATCCGTGCCTTTGGAGCCAGCGCCGTTGAGACGAACGGCCACGAACTGGTGAACCTCGATGAGGCGATGACGATGGAGACGGGCAAGCCTCACTTTGTCATCGCCAGAACGGACCCGGTGCGCGGGCTGCCGCTGTTCGGGGAGCGCGCTCCGTTGCTGCACTACCTGCGATTCACGTCGCCGGAGGAGCGGGACCGGTACCAGGCGGTTTATGAGGAGATGGTGAGCTGACATGGAAATCGTCAAGCGTCCACATGTGCAGAACTTCATTGACTGGAGCGCCGACAAGCCGGAGGTCGTCGTTCTGACCGCCGATCTCACCAACTCCAGCGAGGTTGGTAACTGGCGGGACACGTATCCCGACCGTTTCTTCCCGATGAAGATGGCGGAGCAGAACATGATGGGTTTTGCCGCTGGTCTCGCCCGTGAGGGTTACCAGCCGTGGATTCATACGTTTGCCGTCTTCATCTATCGGCGACCGTTCGACCAGATGGCGATGTCGATTGCGTACCCCAACTTGCCTGTGCGGTTTGTCGGGTTCCTACCCGGGATTACCACTCCGGGGGGTGTCACTCACCAGGCAATCGAGGATCTGTCCGTGATGCGGGCGACACCGAACATGGTGATTCTCGAGACCGGTGATGCCACCGAGGTCGAGAGCGTTCTCGATGTGGCCCACTCCATCGACGGTCCCGTGTACATCAGGATGCTGCGCGGTGAGGTGCCCCGGCTCTTCCCCAAAGATGAGCCGATGCGGCTCGACAGGGTCAGGATTCTCAGCGAGGGCGATGACGTCACGGTGTTCACCGCGGGCATAACAACCGAAGAGGCAATGCGCGCCGCGGCCCCGCTCGCTGCGGCAGGCGTCGGTATGACCCATGTGCACGTGTCAACCCACAAGCCTTTTGCGGATCCGATGATCTTGGAGTCGATCCGCCGCGCCAAGTACGGCGTGGTGACCTTGGAGAACCACACGATCGTTGGCGGCTTGGGATCTGCCGTCGCCGAGGTGATGGCAGAGAACGCGGTCGGCAAGCGGCTGGTGCGGCTGGGGCTCCAAGACACATATGCTCATGGTGCCAGCCGTCAATACCTCATGAAGGAGTACGGACTCGATGCTCCGGCCCTGGTGAAGGGCATTGAAGATCTGCTGGGACGGCCCACCGGCATCACGGAATCGGATCTCGAGGGAGTACGCATCGAAGCTGTGCACAGCCTCGCCAAGGCGGAGGCACTCTGATGATCGAGCCAACAACGCTGGCGCTTACCGGAGATCGCATCGAGGCTGTCTACGAGTTTCACGGCGATGTGACCGAGGCGGAGAAGCGGGCGAATGCTTTGCGGGTCGAGCAGACCATCGAGTTCCCGGCCGACCTGGTGCCAGACGATGACATCCAGCGTTCCGTTGTCGGGCGGATCGAATCGATCGAGGTCGTCGACAGCGGCCTCGTGTGTGCCGTTGTCAGCTACGCGGTCGAGACAACTGGCTATGAACTGCCCCAACTGATGAATGTGCTGTGGGGCAACAGTGCGCTACTCCCCGGGATCCGTCTCATCGACTTCAAGCTCCCGGACTCGCTGCTGGATCGCTTCCCAGGCCCTCGTTACGGGATCATGGGGCTGCGGGATATGTTCGATGCGCCGACCCGGCCATTGCTGGCGACTGCGCTCAAGCCGATGGGTCTGTCTTCAGAACGGCTGGCGGCAACGGCCTACGACCTCGCCCTCGGTGGCATGGACATGATTAAAGATGATCACAGTCTGTCGAATCAGCCTTTTGCCCCCTTTGTCGAGCGGGTGCAGCGGTGCGCCGAGGCGGTAGCGAAGGCAAACGCACAGACCGGGCTGAACTCGGTATACATGCCGAGTATCAACGCCCCATACGACTTGCTCGACGAGCGTGTGGAAGCGGCCATCGACGCTGGAGCGGGGGCTCTTCTCGTGCTCCCCGGCATCACCAGCTTCGATCAGATGCGGTACTTGGCGAGCAAGGTCGAGGTGCCGATCATGGGACACCCAGCCTTTCTCGGGTCCTATTCGGCATCGCCGACCAACGGCATCGCCCATGGCAAGCTGTATGGAACGATGATGCGCATCGCCGGGGCCGACCTGTCGGTCTATCCCAACTACGGAGGCAGGTTCAGCTTCACCCGTGGTGAGTGCCGTGATGTGGTTGCCAACCTCACCGGGCCGCTTGGCAACCTCAGGCCTGCTTTCCCTTCGCCGGGTGGCGGGATGACGTTGGACCGGGTTCCAGAGATCCTCGAGTTCTACGGCAACGATGTAGCCCTGCTCATTGGCGGCGACCTCCATCGTGGTGACAACCTCGCCAAGACCGCAGCCAACTTCCGAGCCGCAGTCGGCGGCTAGACCCCCGGTTCTTGCGGATCTGACGCCCAGATGTGGGACGCCCAGCTGCCGGCATGGAGTCCAGGAACGGATGGGAGCGTGGCGGCTACTCCAGGAGTGCTCGGGCGAGGCTGTCGTCGATGGCCAGTTCGTGGATGGCGCCGGTAGCAATGGCGCCCTTTACTGCTTCGGTCTTATCGGTGCCACCGACCGCAGCAATCACTCGCCGCGATGCTCGCAGGTCATCAAGGGTCAGCGAGATCGGATGCAGAGCATCCTGTTCGACTGTGTTGCCCTCGGCATCGAAGTAGATACCGAACACCTCGCCTACGGCGCCGGCTTCGATGATCTCATCCATTTGCGCGTGGGTCATGTAGCCGGCCGTGATCAGCAGCGATTCGGGGCCGACGACACCGACGGCCACCATGGTCATGTCTGCGGCCCGCGCCCTCTCGAGTGTGGTTGAAACGGACTCGGAGTCGTAGAAGTTTGCGGCGACGGCGGCGTTCGGAGCAAAACCTGGGGAGGGAATGTGCATAACCTTGGCTCCGTACCTGAGGCCGAGATTGTTAGTGACCTCAACAGCCGGGGCGATGTCAGGCGTTGTGGTGTGGCCGAACGCATCGATGATCGTCACGCCTGAGGTGTGCATGCTGCGGGCGATCTGGGCGGCCCTACCGAGGGTACGACCCCATCCGGCGGCGATTGTCGTTGACCCGGCCGCAACTGCGTGCTCCAGCCGGCGCGCCATCGCTGTTCCAGCCGCGTCCCGTGGGGTCTCGCCCTCGAGAGCGAGTTCCACCGTTGCTCCCTCGAGACCGTATCTCTCGATGAGACCCTCGGCGAGGCGCGCCGACTCGGGCAGCGACTCAGTAACGGTGACACGAACAATGCCTTCGCGCTCCGCATCAGCGAGGAGACGGCTCACCGTTGAGCGGGATACCCCGAGTCGATCGGCGACGGCTTGTTGGTTGAGCGCACGCTCGTGGTACAGCCAGGCAGCCCGGATGGTGAGCTCTCGACGTGGATTGATCTCAGTCATTACCAGGCAGTATCATCGGGTCGCGAGATTTTGTCCAGCCCGGGCACAATTGTGCACAACCTCGACTCGGAGGCGGAGAATGAAAACGTCAGGCGTCCTTCATCCTGAGCTACTCGATCTTATTGCAGCCGCCGGCCACGGCGATGTGATTGTGCTGGCCGATGCCGGTCTGCGCGTTCCAACCGGCAGTGCTCGACTTGATCTGGGCATCTCGTGCGGTGTTCCAACCATGGCTCAGGTGTTGGCCGCGGTCAACGAAGAGCTCGTGATCGAAGCGGCCACAGTCGCTACCGAGTTTGCGGACTGGAACCCAGATGTTTACGACGAGGTCGTTGGCCTGCTCGATGTCGAGCCCGATGCCAAGCCGCATGCCGATCTGATGGCGGAGATGGCCGAATCGGCGTTTGCCTACGTCAAGACCGGCGAGTGCTCCGCCTACTCGAGCGTCGCATTGGTGTGCGGGGTCAACTATCTGGAAGAGGCGGTCGATCTGTACAGGAAGCTCCATCCCGGAGCCCCCGATCCGTTCTGATCCAGATCGGCGACGATCCCGGCCGTTGATTCAAGTGGCCCGGCGTTAGCCTGCAGCGATGACCTTCGTGCTGGCGCTCGGTGGTGCCTTCCTCTACGGATTCGCCGACTTCTCGGGCGGCTTCGCTTCGCGCCGGCTTCCTCCTTGGGGAGTGACCTTCTGGTCACAGTCGATCGGCGTGTCCGCCCTCGTCGCCGGCCTGTTTCTTTTCCCCGCCGAAGTTGTTACCACAGGCGACCTCCTGTGGGGGGCTGCCGCCGGCATTGGTATGTTCCTCAACCGTCGCGAAACGAAAGTTTTCATCCA
>JAAELU010000442.1 GCA_024226255.1 bacterium
CCGACTGGGTGCCAGTCTTCGCCGAGCTGGTGTCCAACGGCGGCGACGGTTCTGACCACGGCGTCGCGCCGCGCATGCGCCACAGCATGCCCAATGGGCCGCGCATCGTTGCCGGCGAAGATCCACCGGCTTGTCGCCCGAGCGATCTCGAGGTCAACAGCATGGTGGTGACCACCGGCGAGCTGCTCAAAGACCAGGTCTCTGATCCGGTCTACAATCTTCAGCGTCTCTACCGCGATCTCGACCTCGAGATCTTCTACTTCAACAACACCACCGACAGCTCACAGAATTGCGACCGGAGTGGGCCGCAACTGGGTCCCGGGCCTTTCAGCGGCGAATACCATGAGATCTCCGCTACGACCGTCGAGTGGGCGGTGCCTGCGAACGACGAAGCGGGGGTGTGGCGTGTCATCGTGGTCTACGACGACGGGACTGTCGATAGTCAAGGCCGAGGCCGTTGGCAGCCGCTCGAACTGATGGACGACGGTGGCATCTGGCGGGGCAGCGTCAGCGTGCCCGGGCCTCTGCGCTTGCCCTATATCCTGCAGGCTGCGGCACGGCGCGGGAACGTCAACTGGTTGGAGTACCGGACCACCGAGCCTGAGGGGCCGGCGAGTGGTGTGTCTCTCGGATTGCCAGATACGATGGACGTGGACATCCCGCTGGGCACTACGGACCTGGGTCTCACTGTCAGCGACACGCCCGATCCGGTTCAGACCGAAAGCCTTCTGACCTACACCATCCTGGTCCACAACTACGGCCCCGATCCGGCATCGTCGGTCGTGGTCTCCGATCTGCTGCCGACAGGTGTGAGCTTCGTTGGGACCCTCGGCGACGGCTGGAGTTGCAGTGAATCTGATGGACTCGTGTCCTGTGACCGGGATTTCCTCGGCGCTGGGGATACCGCACCAGCCATCACCGTGTTGCTGACCTCACCTCCTGGCCCCGGAGCGATCATCAACGCAGTTTCGGTCGAGGCTCTCGAAGATGATCCGAATGCCGGGAACGACGCAGTTTCCGAGCCGACCGAGGTGGTCGGAGATCCGCCGCCGGTCGATGGTCTGCAGATCATCCACTCGCCCTCGCCGTTCGGCTACGTCTCCCTGGCGTCGCTGGGCGTGACCCCCTTCGATTGCCCGACCGCCGCCTGCGACGAGACCGGCTGGGTGATCGAG
>JAAELU010000443.1 GCA_024226255.1 bacterium
AGGTCTGTACTGCACCTCCACCGTGGATTTCCCAGAAATGACCCGATTGGCGGTCCGCCTGATGCTACCGCTGACCGGCAATGGCGACAACCGAACTGCACCGCTCGATGTCGAGGCGGTCGTCGTCCGACGGGAGGAGGTCAACGGATCGTCCGGAGCCACGCGCTACGAGCTAGGTCTGTTCTTCACCAAGATCGAGGACGTCGACCGCAATCAGCTCAAGCAGTACATCGACGACAACTAGACCTCAGCTTGCCCGCGATCCGCGGAAGAGCGAGAGCGTACGCAAGCGACCGATCGATCGATTGATCGCGTGATCCCTCCCGAGGCGGGGGAGGATCGGCGGTGCTCTGCGGTCCACCTTGGCCAATAGCTCCGTCAACCCTTCGTGGCCGGGATCCAGGCGCAGCCCGCGCTGAATCGTCGCCAGGGCCTGGGTGGTGCGCCCAGCCCGGGCGTAGACCTTCGCCAGGTTCAACTGGAGTACGGGATCGAAGTTGTCGGCATCGGCAGCTTCCTTGCACAGCCGAAGATGGTCGTGAGTCGGCCGGTCGGCCAGCGCTCGACACAGCCCGAAGTACGACCGATAGCGCATTTGGGGGCGCATCGCCCCGGATTCATTGTCGAGGCGCATCGCCTCTTTGAAGAACCCCGTCGCTTCCTGGTACTTCCGCTGGGCGAGGAGCTTCAGGCCTGCCTTGAAGTGACTATGTGCATCGGCCATTCCGGTTTCCTCTTCCTTGATTAACCGATTAACCCTATTCGCCCAAACCCGTTGCCAAGACTCTACGCAACTCAACGCTCCCATACAACCTGCAACTTTTCCAACGCAGGGGACAGATTTATTTTCTCATCCCTGCAACGAGCCTCGTCGCTATAATCCGTCCAGTTCCCGCCTCCCCGTCGAGCGCCAACATGCCGAGAACCGCCCGGGTCGTTCTGCCCAACTTCCCGCACCACGTGATCCAGCGTGGGCACAATCGCCGTCCGATTTTTACCGAAAACGCCGATTTTGATTCATTCCTACAGACCCTATCGGAATGGAAGACAGCCCTGGGCTGCAAGGTCTACGCGTTCTGCCTGATGACGAACCACACCCATTTGATCGTCGATCCGGGGAAGACCCCCGGCAACTTGGCGGTCCTGATGAAACGATTGGCGGGCCGGTACACCCGGCGTATGAACCTCCTCGAAGATCGCTCCGGCACCGTTTGGAACGGCCGTTTCAAGTCGAGCCCGATCGAGACTGACCGCTACTTGCTGGCATGTAGCCGGTACATCGAGCTCAATCCCGTTCGGGCGGGCATGGTCGCCGATCCGGCGCAGTATCACTGGTCCAGCTATCGGGATCGGATCGGAAGGCCGCGGTTCCGCTGGCTCGACGAGAACCCGATCTATCGGGAAATGGGTCGGACACCCGCGGAGAGGCAAGCGAGCTACAGGGACTGGACATCCGCCGGTATCCCGGAAGGGGAGTGGGAGTTTCTACGAACTGCTGTTCAGCGCGGCCAACTGACCGGCAAGGACCGGTTCGAAACATTCGTCCAGCGGCGGCTCGGTCGGAGGGTCCCTCCCCGCGCGCCGGGACGTCCCCAGACTGGGAGGATAATTAAATCTGTCCCCTTTTTACTCGATGACGGCTAGGAGGGCTCCGCCTTCTACGGTTTGGCCGGGGGTTGCTGCAAGGCGGGTGATCCGGCCGTTCCGGGGCGAGGCGACCTCGTTTTCCATCTTCATGGCCTCGACGACCACGACGCCCTGGCCTTCCTCGACGGTGTCGCCCTCGGCGACGAGGACC
>JAAELU010000444.1 GCA_024226255.1 bacterium
CCGCAATCGCCACGCCCAGGTGGACGCTGGGGCCCTGGACCCTGCAGACTGACGAGTTGAACTTCATACTCGAACACCAGCCCGCATACCAGGCACCGGTGGCCGCACCCGTCACTCTCAGCTAGTCGCTCATGATTGCCGGAGTGCCGGACTGGCCCACCCAGATAGGTGGATGCTGAGGTCACTGCGCCGTCCGTCGGCCGCCGGCTCCGGCGCAACATGCTGAGGTTATAGCGCGGTCACGGAGAGCCACATACAGCGCTCCAAGAGGAGGATCCGGTCCCCCCTGGCCGGATCCTCCTCGTGTTTTAGTGCCTAGTGGTGTGTCCTAGATCGGCTCGGCGTGGTTCTGGGTTGAGCGCGTGTTTTCGCTCGGGATCCGGTGATCTAGGACTGGAAAGTGGATGCTCGGACCCGACAAGTCGCTTCGTGCACGTCGATCGCCACAAAGTCGAGAGTAGAGGACAAGATCGGGTGGCCTGTCGTTCCGCTCGTTTCCCGCTAGGCCAAGCGACCCTGCGCCGCCTCGAGCCGTGCAATCGCCCTCTCCCGGCCGAGCACCTCGATCGACTCAAATAGCGGCGGGCTCACGGTCGATCCAGTCAGGGCGACACGAAGCGGCTGAAATCCCTTCCTTGCCGAGAGTTCGGTCTCGCTCAGCATGTTGCGCAGAGCCGCCTCGATCGAATCCGTGGTCCACTCCTGCAACGTCGCCAGCCCGGCCGTTGCTGCGGCTATCGCCACCGGAGCTTCAGAAGTTGTCATCACTTTGTCCCAAGACACATCGTCGTAGACAACATCACCGAAGATGAACGCGACTTGCTCGGCGACATCGGTGAGCCTCTTGGCACGCTCCTGTACGTGAGGGGCAATCGCCGCGAGTTGACCCATCTCATCGGTCTCGAGCGGTCTACCAAGATGAGCCTCGACCATGGGACTGATCCGGGCGACAAAGTCGTCCGTCGACATTTCGCGGATGTACACGCCGTTCATCCATTCGAGTTTGTCGTTATCGAAGATCGTTGGGTTCTTGGTGACATCGTCGATGTCGAAACGATCAATCATCTCGTCGAGGGAAACTACCGTCTCGTCCTCCCCCGGCGACCAGCCGAGTAGGGCCAAATAGTTGACCATCGCCTCGGGCAGGATGCCTGCCTCTCGGTAGGCATTGAGGGCGGTGTGTCCATGCCGTTTCGACAACTTCTTGCCGTCGGGTCCCATGAGCAGAGCCAGGTGGGCGTACACCGGCGGGGTCGCCCCCATCGCCTGGGTCAGCAGGATGTGTTTCGGGGTAGAGGACAGGATGTCCTCACCGCGCATGACATGTGTGATACCGAAGTCGACATCGTCAACTGTGCTCGCCAGGTGATACGTCGGCGAGCCATCCGAGCGCAGGATCACAAAGTCATCGACCTGATCGTGGTCAAATGTCACGTCGTCACGTACCGAATCAACGAATGTCGTTAAACCCGGCCGCGGCACAGCCATACGAATTGGAACCTTCTCGCCAGCCGCGACTCGCTCGGCTGCTTCGGCCGCATCAACGCGGAACCGGCCGTCGTAGGCCGGCGTGCGGCCCGCTGCCTGCGCCTCTTTGCGAAAACCATCGAGCTGTTCGGGTGTGGCGAAGCTGTAATACGCCTTCCCTTCTGCCAGCAGGCTCATCGCCACTTCGCGGTACCTATCGAAGCGCAAGCTCTGCCGGTAGGGGGCGTGGGGCCCTCCGACTTCAATGCCCTCATCCCAGTCCAAGCCCAGCCAGCGCATCGAAGTCACGATGTCCTCGTGGTACTTGGGATCATTGCGCTCGGTATCCGTGTCGTCTGATCGCAAGATGAACACACCTTTGCGACCCCGGGCAAAAAGCCAGTTGTAGAGGGCTGCCCGGGCTGTGCCGACATGCAGATAACCCGTCGGCGACGGAGCGATACGGACGCGGACGCTCATCGTTCCGCAACCGGATTCAACAGCAAACCGATACCCTCGATCTCAACCTCGACTCGGTCGCCAACGTCGATGGGCCCGACACCCTCCGGCGTTCCGGTCAAGATAACGTCCCCGGGTAGGAGAGTCATGACACGGGATATGTAGGAGACCAGCTCGCCAATACCGAAGACCATGTCGGCGGTGGTGGCCGACTGACGAACCTCATCGTTGACCCGGCAGACGATTGATAGCGACTCTTGCGGATCGAGCTCGGTATCGATCACCGGCCCCAAAGGACAGAAGGTGTCGAATCCTTTGGCGCGGGTCCATTGACCATCGAGGCGCTGGAGGTCACGGGCGGTGACGTCGTTGGCGGCGGTGTACCCCATGATGTGAGGCCCCACATCCTCGATGGCCACGTCGCGGGTGACCCGCCCCATGACGATTGCCAACTCAGCCTCGTGATGGACCTCCTCTGAGTCGGACGGGAGTTTGATTCGTTGCAACGGCCCAATGACCGCCGTAGGGGGCTTCAGAAACAGAATGGGCCGGTCGGGCACTTCGCTGCCCATTTCGGCGGCGTGTTCGGCGTAGTTCTTGCCAACACAAACGATCTTCGTAGGGATCACCGGGGCCAGGAGTCGGGCTTCCTGCCAGCCAATGATCGTCTCGGTCGGCTCCCACGCCACGAAAGGCGATCCCCTGTGCAGTCGGATGCCCTCCGGCTCGACTGCGCCGTATGTGATGTCGTCGACTGCTGAGTCGACACGTACGATTTTCACAGTCGATCAGCCCCGGAATGCCCAGCCGGCGGCCACCTGCTGCCGGATGCCGTCGGGTGGCAAAGCGAGGAGATCGGCAGGGACGTCTGCCACCAGGCGACGCAGCTTGGCAGCGTTGTGACCCAGCCCAGCAACCCATCCGGGGCGACGTTCCAGAAGAGCAGCCGGGGTCTCGGTCTCACTATCGAACCCCAAGATGACCATCCCCACTGCGACATCATCTGCGATCGGGCCGCGCCCGATCTCTCCGGCGCGTGCCGTGGCAAGTGCGGCGAGAGCCACCGCAACATCGTGGTGGTGCTCGCCCGGCAGGAGCTCGAGGTCGCGTTCCTCTACGAGCTTCAGCGCGTATCCAGCGTCGGGGCCGGCCACGCCAAAGGGACCACCGGACGGGATGTCGGCGATCTTGATCAATTCTCCCGGACGTGACGGACGCCAGCGCCGCGCCGACCCAGGTGAAGCCTTGGCCCGTGGCAAATCATCCGGCCCTAGCTCGAGATTGGGCTGCTGACCCATGAAACTCCTCTTGTGCGAACGCAACGGATGCTAGCGGGACTGCCAATCGGGTCAGATTGCCGAGACCGGGCCCGATGACCCGGATCGAGCACTGAGACCCCAACCGCTACACGAACTCGAGCCACTCCGGATGGCTGCTGAGCTTGCCGTGGACAGTGTCGAGGTAGAGCTCCTGGGCCCGTTTGGTAATCGGACCGGGCTTGCCATCGCCGACCGGTCGGTCATCCACCTCGCGGACCGGCGTGACCTCGGCGGCCGTTCCCGTGAAGAACACCTCATCGCAGTAGTAGAGATCGGACCGCGAGAAGGTCTTCTCGACGACCTCGTAGCCATCCTCCTGGAGAAGTGTCACAACGGTATCGCGGGTTATTCCCTCCAGGCAGCCGGCCGACACAGGAGGCGTGTACACGACCCCGTCTGTGATGATGAAGATGTTCTCGCCGGAACCCTCGGAGATCTTGCCCTCCGTGTTGAGCATGATCGCCTCGTCGTAGCCGGTGCGCACGGCCTCCGTCTTGGCCAGGATGCTGTTGATATAGGTACCGGACGCTTTGGCGTTCGGGAACACGTCCATCGGGAAGCGCCGCCATGACGACACGCGGACCCGGATACCGTCGCGCATGCCTTCCTCGCCTAAATAGGCACCCCAGCGCCACGTGATGATCGCCGTGCGCACCCGAGCGTTCGCCGGGTTGAGGCCGACGGCGCCGAGCTCGAGGAACTTGATCGGGCGCACGTAGCCCGCCTCCAGTCCGTTGGCCGCCAATACTTCTTTGGTCGCCTTGGTGAGATCCTCGGTCGTCCACTCGGTCGGCATGTGATAGGCCTTGGCCGAGCGCAGCAGGCGATCCATGTGCTTGGTCAACCGAAATACTGCCGTGCCCTGCGGAGTTTCGTAGGCACGGATGCCCTCGAATACCGCGGTCCCGTAGTGAATAGCGTGGGTGAGGACGTGAACATTCGCCTCATCCCACGGCACCATTTCGCCGTCGAGCCAGATGTATTTCGTTGGTTCCATGGCGGCATCATATCTTCGATCCGCTGCGGAAACGACTGCGAATTGAGAGATCGGCAACCGACCTCACAAATGGTGTGAGGGAGAGGCAATGCCTCCCCCTCACTTCCCCCTTGACAGCTAGAACAAGTTCCTACCTCGCTGCCCCCTGGTTAGTAATGAGAGCGCGGCAGGCGTTGCCTGATACATAGAAAGATGTGGGATCACGGCAGAAGTCAGAAATCAAGAAGTCAGACGTCAGATAAGAGAGACACCGCGCTGACTTCTGACTTCTGGCTTCTGGCTTCTGACTTCTGACTTCTTCTAGAGATAGCGTCCGTGCCACTCGAGGATCGCCTCGAAGCGTTCTACACGATGCTTCGGTTTGCCGGAGCGAGAGAGCTCGTGGCTCTCAGGGGCTGGGAAGCGCAGAAACTCCGTTGTAGTGCCGTTGTGCAGCAGAGCAGCAAACAGCTGCTCAGCCTGCTCGACCGGGCACCTGAAATCGGTCTCGCTGTGAACCACCAGCGTCGGGGTAGTAATCGAGGAGAACCCCTTGAGCGAGCTGGCATCCCACATCAGCGACGCCGAGTCGAGGGCACCGTCGTCGACATACATCCGCGTGAACCACGGCCCAATATCAGAGGTTCCCGAGAACGAGTTGAAGACATAGAGGCCACGTTCGGTAACGGCTGACTTGTAGCGCTGATCGGCTGCGATGAGCCGGACAGTCATCAGTCCGCCGTAGGAGCCCCCCATGACGCCGACGTTGTCAACATCGAGGCGGGGCTCAGCCGCCGCCGCGGTGTCCACGGCAGCCATGACGTCGCGCTGATCGGGTGGCGTTTCCGTTTGCCATTGCCCAACCACGGCCTGAACGTGCTCCTTGCCGTAGCCACTGGAACCCCGCGGATTGGTCGCTACAACGCCGTAGCCTGCGCCGACGTAGACCTGGAACTCGTCGAAGAATCCCCAACCGAACTGGGTGGCCGGGCCGCCGTGGATATTCAGGATCACCGGAACCTTGTCGTCGCCGGGCGGCATGTAGATCCAACCTTCGATCTCAACACCCTCATGAGCGATCGTGAAGGAGGTCGGCGCCACCATCGACGCCGCCAGCGCTCCGTTGAGATTGGTGAGTTGGGTCGCCTCTCCATCGGCCCAGCGCCAGAGCTCGCCTGGGTTCTGAGTCGTCGACACCACGTAGCCGGCCGCAGCACCATCGGGCGTGAAGCTGACACCGGTAATGACTTGACGTCCGGCAACCAGCTCGGTCACCTCACCGGCTGCGGTGAGCTCATTGACCGTGACGCGGCCGCGATCTTCCACCAAGATCCGCGCAGTGCCGTCCTCGAGCCACTGCGGGCCAGAAGGGGCTGTCGCCGGCGCGGGCACCGAAAGGTTTCGATCGAAGTCAGCTGTGAGCAGCACGGCCCCGTCGGAATCGAGCCGGTAGAGCCTCATGACATCGGGATATCCCCACCGATCCGGCGAGCCGACCGCATAGAGGTGGCCGCTCGGACCGAAGCTGAGGTCGTCCCACATGCCGACATCCGCTCGCTCGGTGGCCTCGCCGCCACTGAGCCCAACGGTGAACACCTGAGTACCGCTCTCGAGACCAAAATCGGGGTGTCGCGGCGACAGGAAGGCGATCTCGGTGCTGTCGGGACTCCACGCGATTCCGGTCTCGTTGTTGTCGCCGGACGTCAGGCACCGCGGATCGGACTCTCCAGCCGGATCTAGCAACCAGACGTGATTGCGACGATCGTGAATCCAGCCGACATTGTCGCCTCGGAAAGGGAGCTTCGTGATTCGGCGGGCCCGGCGCGATCGCTCATCGTCGTCCAGGTCCGCCAGGTCTGGCAGCCATTCGCGGGCAACGATCGCCAGGTGTTTGCCGTCTGGAGACCACGCCACTTCGGAGACGCCCAAGGCGAAGTCCGTGATCGTCGTCGGCTCGCCGCCGGTTGTAGGCATCACGGCCACTTGATACTTGCCCCCGGGCTCGGGCGCCCGCAGGAACGCCAACATCGACCCATCGGGTGACCAACGCGGAGCTTTGTCGGCGGTACCGGCCGTGAAAGGCGCCGCAGCGGTTCCGTCCCACCTCCAGATCCCACTCACATAATGATCCGCCTCCAGGTCCATCTGGGCGACAACAAAGGCAATCTGAGCGGTATCGGGGTGCTGGTTCGGGTCGGAAGGTTGGCGAATCTCGGCTATCTGTTCAGGGCGCACTTTCAGCTCCGGTTCTGGTCGAGCTTTCACGCCCGACGGGTCATAGCTCTGCGGTTCGCCGATTGTACCGAGGCGGCGCTGCCCGGCCAGTTACGCTCTTGCCATGCGCAGGTTCATTGCGGCCGGCTTCGGAACCGGCCTCCTACCAATGCGAATCTATGGAAGCCACTCTGGTGCCGGAACGTTCGGAGCCGGCGTCGCCGTCCTCCTCGGAATCTGGCTGATCCCGGCTCCATGGTGGATCGACACGCTCGTCGCGATGGCTGCCATCGGGGTGTCACTGTGGGCCGCGGCCCCATTCGCTGTCGACGGCCAGGATCCGGCCTGGGTCGCCATCGATGAAGTTGCCGGCACGCTGGTGGCAATGATCGGCCTCAGTGGTTGGCCGTGGCTGCTCGCGGTTGTCGTGGCCCGTCTCCTAGATATCTACAAGGTTGCTCCCGGAATCCGACAGGCCGAGGAACTCCACGGAGCCGTAGGAGTGACGCTCGACGACGTCATTGCGGGCCTGTACGGCCTGGCGGCGGGCGCTCTACTGCTCGCTGTCTTGTGACGGGCGGTAGACAACCTGCCCAAACACTTCATCGTTGGCCAGCAGCGTCGCATTCCGGCCATCTAGTCCGGTCAGCCACTCGAAGAATGTACGACCGGATTCGTTCACCAGGATCGCTGAATAGGGATTCATGAGGTCGGTGTCGTCAGGAAACTCGATTGCAGTCAGAGTCAGAGTGTCTCGCGCTGCGAGGAAGGCTCCTTCCTCGACGATCGTGAAGGCCGACCGCTGGTCGGTGACCTGAAGGGTGAACCCCATGCCCTGGCCGGTGGCGACGTACCACTCCCCGACCGGATCCATGCCTGACAGGGCCCACAGCTGCATCTCCCGAGCGTGGGTTCCGGAGCCGTCGGCGCGGGTGACAAATGTCCACCCGCGAGCTGCGATCTCGGCAAGAGCCTCTGCCGGCGTCCCGGCCGCGATCTGGCCGGCGAGGTCGGCAGGCCCGACAATGAGGAATCGGCTGGTGAAGAGGCCACGACGGACGGCATCCGGGTGATCAGCAAGAAATGCACTCTCCTGCTCTTCGTCATGAACGATTGCCACGTCGAACGAGCCCTGATCGGCCGAGGCGAGAATCTCTGCGGTCGAACCGCCGACGACCGACACACTGCCTGAGTAGCGAGACTCGACGGCCGCGATCAGGCCAGAGTCGACTGTCGTTGTTCCGGCACCGACGAGGATCCGGTCCGAGCCGCTGCACCCGGCGACTAGCACAACCGTGGCCAACAGTCCGATCGCGAGGCGCAGCTTCACTGCTTGGCCGCGGTGACCGCCCGGGCGGCCGTGGCCTTCACCGAGAGCGCAACCGAGTCACCCTGAGTGATACCCATGCCGTCGAGCGAACCGACCGTGATCATGGCAGCAACCGGCTGACCCACATCAACGACAACTTCCACCAGCCGTCCCGTTTCGATGACCTCTTGCACGATTCCCAACCAGTGATTGCGCGCCGAGTCCTTGCCGACGTCGGAGGAACTCGGATCAACTGTGTGCAGGGTTACCGTTTCGGCCCCAAAGAGAACCCGAACGTCACTGCCGGCGGCCTGTTCCCCCAGCGCCCACACCATCAGACCGCTACACGCCACCTGGACCAGCGGGCCGTCTGACTTGACAATCGTCCCGACAAGCACGTTGTGGTGGCCTACGACACGGGCCACCTCCTCGCTCTGCGGATCCAGGAAGACCTCTTGAGGGCTTCCCACCTGGCGGATCTGTCCTCCGACCATCACGGCGACTCGGTCGGCAAAAGCGGCTGCGACGTCCTCGTCGTGAGTCACGACGATGGTGGCACGTTCCGAAAGGGCATCGCCAACAACGGCCACAACCGCGTCACGATCCTGTGCATCGATGGCAGCCAGCGGCTCATCGAGCACGACGACCGGGCGCGATGAGGCCAACGTGCGGGCCAAGGCCAGACGCTGCCGCTCACCGCCACTGAGCCGAGATGCCGCGGTTCCAATGACGTTGGACACACCGAGTCGCTTCGACAGAACTTCGGCCCTGTTCGATTCGGAGTCCTCGAGTCCAAGCAACAGGTTGCGCCGGCCAGACCCGCGGAACATGTAGGGCCGCTGCGGCAGATATGCCACGTTCTCTCCACCCCGCTCGCCGACGAGTCCGGCAACGAGTCGGAGCAGCGTCGACTTCCCGGCGCCATTGGGCCCGAAGATTACGAGGCGTTCGCCGTGCTTCACATCTAGCTCGGCGACGTCGACGACAATCCGCCCGGCAGCCGACCACTGCAAACCACTCATGTCGAGTGCGATCTTGTCAGACACGCGCTTCACCCCGCATCTGAGCCCAAGTCAGCGCCAGATTCACGATGAGGGCGACTGCGAGCAGCACAATCCCAAGCCCAAGTGCCGCCCCCAAGTTGGACTGTCGAGCTTCCTGAACGATGGCGGTGGTCAACACCCTGGTCTCCCCCTCGATGTTGCCGCCGACTACCAGCACCGCTCCAACCTCGGCGATGACACGACCAAACGCCGCAGCCACTGCAGCGGCCACGCCGGGCCACACTTCTCGTCCCGCGATCCAACCCCGTCCCGCCGGGGATACGTTGAAGGCGCTCAGCTGCTCTCGGGCGTCGATGTTGAGGTTGCGTACAGCCCCCGCCGTTACCCCGGCGGCAATTGGAAACGCCAATAGCGCCTGGGCCGCCACCATCGCTCCGGGAGTGAACAGGGCTTCCCACGAGCCCAGAATCCCATCGTTCCACAAGAGAATGAGCAGCAGTAGCCCTGCAAGAACCGGAGGGATTCCCATCCCTGTGTTCACAATGGCCATCACAATGCCGCGACCACGGAATCTGCTGAGTCCCAGCCAAACGCCGAAAGGCACGCCGAGGACAACTCCGATCGCGGTTGCCAGTGCGGCCACCACCAGCGTCAGGGCGAGGATCTCCCGCAGCTCTGGGCCGAAGTCGGCGACGTAGCGAAACGCTTCGCCAACGACGTCGGTCAGGAAACCCAAAACATCACTTCAGGAAGAGGAACCAGGCAAGGGCGGCCAGCGCCGCGAAGAACACCGCGGCCTTCATGGCGCTCTTCACAACGCCGTACCCAAAGCCAATCAGCGCCAGTACGCCGATCACTGCAAACAGCGGGTTGGCAGATGCGGCATCGATGAGTCCGGGAGGAATCGAGTCGCGGAGGCCCTCCGGCAAGCTGTCCAAGATGTCCTCGGGGATCTTGTCGATGATCCCGTCCTCGAGCTGACGCCTCACGTCCTCGGGCAGTTTCTCGAGAACTTCTTCAGGAATCTTGTCTACTACTGATTGCAAACGTACAAAGAGTGAAAGCATGGGCAACAGCCTACCGGGAGTGTCGGTTTCGGTCGCGCCGCACAAGCGTGATCGCAATAGCGCCCGGCCTCGATAGTCTGTCCGCAATGGCAGATGGGGACGACACGCGCGCGGGACAGGCAGTTCGATGATCTCCGCGTTCTTGTCCGCCCTCTTCCCTGGTCTTGGTCAACTTCGCAACGGGCAACGCCGCAAGGGGGCCGCCCTCATCGCGGTTGGGTTGCTCATCCTTGCTGTGTCAGCGTTCCTGGTCTGGCGCCGACCATTGACGCTACTGACCTGGGGGGTTCAACCGACCGCGCTGGGGTGGCTGATCATCGGCAACGGGGCGCTGCTGGCGCTGCGGGCCTACGCCGTTGTCGATGGGTTCGTCAACTCCCCGGATGGAAGACCGACCGGGCGGCTTGCCTCCGTAGTGGTGCCCGCTCTCGGCTTGGTGGTAGCGGCAGTGTTGGTGGTGCCGCACGCGTTTTCGGGATACGGCCTCATCCTTGACAAGGATCTGTTGACCACGGTGTTCGCACCGTCGCCGGCGGCGCCTCCGCCGACAACTTCTCCTCCGATCACCTCGGCCACCTCGATTGGGCAACCGGGCGACACCGTCGTGGCAGCGGCGACATCGACTACTACGACGACGATTCCAGTCCGACTCTGGGAAGGCACCGAAAGGCTCAATGTGCTCCTACTCGGCGGCGATGCCGGGGTAGGTCGCACCGGGCTGCGCACGGACACGATCATCCTGGCGAGTCTCGACCCGGGCAGCGGCGATGTAGCCCTGTTCAGCGTCCCCCGCAATATCGCCCAAGTTCCACTGCCCGAGACCTTGCAGATCTGGTCGTGTGATTGTTTTCCTTCGATCATCAACGAGCTGTGGGACTACGGAGAGCGCAATCCACAACACTTTCCTGGATCCCGCCCACCCGGCGCGGCGGCATTGATCGCGGGGATCGAGGAACTCACCGGAGCTCCGATCCACCACTTCGCTCTAGTCAATCTCGACGGTTTTGTTGATCTCGTTGACGCTATCGGCGGCGTTGACATCACGGTCACTGAACGAATTTTCGACAGTGACTATCCGCACGAGGACGGCTCCGTCGAAGTGATCGACATCGCACCCGGCGCCTATCACATGAACGGCCATTTAGCCCTGGCCTACGCCCGAACCCGTGAAGGCTCCGATGATTACAACCGCACTGGGCGGCAACGGTGTCTCCTGCAAGCCGTGGCGAGTCAGGCCGACCCCGTGACCGTTGCACGATCGTTTTCGAATATCACCAACACCATCAAGAACAACCTGTTGACCGACATACCGTTGGAGCGGCTGCCCGATCTGATTCAGATCATTCCGAAGCTGGATCCGGGCCGGATCGTGGCGATCGGCCTTCAGCCGCCAACGTACACAGGGGCCCGCACCGCCGACTTCTATCCAACCCCAAATCTCGAGGCTATCCACAGCGCGGTCGCTACTGTCCTCGACTTACCCGCCGCAGAGGCTATCGCAGCCTTGGGGCTGGAGACACTTGGCGAGGAGTGTTCGTGACCCAGCCTGTCACTGAGCCAATCGAATACAACCACCGATGGTGGCGCGGTGCCGGACGTGCATTGCTACTGCGCTGCCCGCGATGCGGCCAAGGCAAGGTATTCCTCCGGATGATGTTCATGAACAGCGACTGCTCTCATTGTGGGCTCGAATTCGATAGGGGCCACGGCTACTGGCTCGGCGCCATGATGTTCAACATGGCGTTTGGAATGGGAACGCTCATCGTGACTCTCGTGCTATTGCTTTGGATCACCAGCCCCGATCCCAACTGGGATGTAGTCATCATCGTCTCCGTGGGGGCAGCCGGAATTGGGCCCATTCTGTTCTTCCCGTTCTCACGAACTCTTTGGATGGCGGCCGAGCGCGCCGCCCGCCTCAAGGATACGGCAGAGTCTGAGTGAGCTACGCTCGCCGCTCATGACACCAAGCCCCGCCATCAGGACTGATGCCCTC
This sequence comes from bacterium, assembly GCA_024226255.1. Taxonomy (GTDB): domain Bacteria; phylum Actinomycetota; class Acidimicrobiia; order Spongiisociales; family UBA5794; genus JAHEJX01. The sequence goes on from JAAELU010000444.1 coordinate 11,809, forward strand.
TTACGAGCCGACATCCGACTCCTCGGCAATCTTCTCGGCGAAACTCTCGTCCGCCAGGAGGGCCCGCAGCTGCTCGACCTCGAGGAGCGGGTACGCGCCCTGACCAAACGACTGCGGGCCGCCGAACAAGCCGGGACGACCGATGCCGGCGCCTTTGATGAGCTTGGAGCCATCCTCGGCGACCTCGACTTGCCGACCACGATTTCCTTGGTGCGAGCGTTCACAATCTTCTTCTACCTCGCCAACGTCGCCGAACAGACGCACCGGCTCGACGAGGACGGGGCTCGCTCCAAGGCCAAGCGTGGTTTCCTGCAGGCAACCGTCGATCGGATCCAGCAGGCGGCTGTTGATCCGGAGACTGTGACCGCAGTGGCCTCCCGACTCGAGCTACGCCCCGTATTCACCGCCCACCCGACTGAGGCGGCCCGCCGATCGATCCTCACGAAGACGGCGCGAATCGCCGAGTTCTTGACCGAACGGTCCGATCCACGGATATCGGACTCGGACCGCGATCGGATAGACCGCCGCCTCGCCGAACTGATCGATCTCATTTGGCAGACCGATGAGCTGCGCCGCGACCAGCCGACCCCGATGGACGAGGCTCGATCAGTGATTTACTACTTCGATGAGATCTTCCGCGAGGTCTCCGGCGAACTGTTCGACGAACTCGATCATCAACTCGCCCGCCTCGGCGTCGCTCTTCCCCCGGACTCCACTCCCCTTCACTTTGGTACGTGGGTCGGCGGCGACCGGGATGGCAACCCATTCGTTACCGCAGAGACAACCCTCGAGGTGCTCGAGATGCAGCACGACCACGCGCTCCGCGAGCTCATCAACGCTATCGAGCATCTGTCGTTCGACCTCAGCCCTTCCGACCGAATCATCGCCGTTAGTGCCGAACTCACGGCCGCCCTCGACGCCGACGCGGTCGCTCTGCCAGAAGTGCACGCCCGGTTCTCACGTCTGTCTGCCGGCGAGGCGTACCGCCAGAAATGTGCCTACATCCACCAACGGCTCCTCAACACTCGCTCGAGGATTACCTCCGGTGCTGAGCAATCGCCGGGAACGGACTACTCGTCGGCCGGCGAGATGCGGGCCGAACTCGAGTTGATGCAGGCCAGCCTCGCTACCAACCACGGTGAGTTGGTCGCCGCCGGTCGCTTGCGCCGCATGATTCGACGTGTGGCCGCTTTCGGATTCCGCCTGGCAACGATGGACATACGCGAGCACGCTTCAAAACACCACGGCGTACTTGCGGAACTGTTCGCCCGGCTCGATCAGTCACCACAAGGCGCGACTCCCGACTACGGCGCCCTCGACAAGGCGGCCCGAATCGAGGTGCTCGCGGCCGAGCTGAGCAACCCGAGGCCCCTATCGCTGCCGACCACTCGGCTGAGCCCGGAGAGCGCACGCACCCAAGACACACTTCATACGGTTCGCCGCGCATTGGACCGCTTCGGTCCCGACACAATTGAGAGCTACATCGTCTCGGAGACAACCGGGGCAGACGACATGTTCGCCGCCGCCGTCCTCGCCAAGGAAGCGGGTCTCGTGGACCTCAACGCCGGAGTGGCTCGTATCAGTTTCGTTCCCTTGTTCGAGACGATTGACGAAGTGCGCCGCTCGGGCGAGATCCTCGACAACATGTTGTCTGAGCCGGCCTATCGCAGAATCGTTGAGCTTCGAGGCGACCTTCAAGAGGTCATGCTTGGTTATAGCGACTCATCGAAACACGGCGGTATCGCTACCTCACAGTGGCTGTTGTACTCAGCTTCGCGTGATCTACGTGACGTGGCCAGGCGGCATGGAGTGGAGCTGCGTGTGTTCCACGGCCGTGGCGGCACAGTAGGTCGTGGCGGTGGACCGACCGGCGAGGCGATCTTGGCCCAACCCTGGGGAACCGTCGATGGACGAATCAAGATCACTGAGCAAGGGGAGGTCATCGCCGACAAGTACGGCCTCCCGGCTCTGGCGACCGCCAACCTGGAGCTGACGATGGCGGCGACTCTCGAGGCTTCGCTCCTGCACAGGGTGAGCCGCCAATCCAACGATGTACTGGCGACGTGGGACTCTGTCATGGATGTTCTGTCCGGTGCCGCCTACAAGAAGTACCGAAGCCTCGTCGAGGATCCGGACATGCCTCCCTATTTCACGTCGTCGACGCCGGTCGAGGAACTGGCCGCCATGAACATCGGGTCGCGGCCGTCCCGCCGGCCCGGGGGAACGCTCGGACTCGACAGTCTGCGGGCCATCCCGTGGGTATTCGGTTGGACCCAGTCGCGGCAAGTGGTGCCGGGCTGGTTCGGTGTTGGCAGCGGACTGGCTGCGGCACACGCCGCCGGACTGACCGACACCATCAGGCAGATGTATGAGGAGTGGTCGTTCTTCCGCACCTTCATCTCCAATGTCGAGATGACGGTCACCAAGACGGACATGACGATCGCCGACCGTTACGTGAACCGCCTAGTTCCCGAGAACCTCCATCACGTCTGGGAGAGCATCGTGGCTGAATTTGAGCTCACGGTGCAACAGGTACTTGCAATCACGGGCGATGAAGAGCTGCTCGACCGATATCCAATTCTGCAACGCACCCTCGCAATACGCGACACCTACCTCGACCCCATCAGCTACCTGCAGGTCGCCCTTCTGGAGCGCTCGCGCAGCAGCGAGGAGACCAACCCCGAGCTACAACGCGCGTTGTTGCTCACGGTCAACGGGCTGGCAGCAGGGTTGCGCAACACGGGTTGAGGAGAGATGTCAGAAGCCAGAAGCCAGAAGTCTTCGTTCTGACGTCTGATTTCTGACTTCTGACTTCCGGTGGAATCGCGATGGCATTTGCCAGCCAAGCCAGCTCTAGCTCGTCGTTTTCGCTCGAATCATGTCTGAGACTTGCTTCGGATCGGCCTTGCCGCCGGTCGCACGCATCACCTGGCCCACAAGAAAACCGATCGGCTTCATGTCCCCACCGGCAATGCTTGCCACGGCATCTGGCTGCGCTGCGAGAACGGCATCAACTTCAGCCTCGATCACGCTGCTGTCGGATATCTGCACGAGGTCGCGGGCCTCAGCCACCTCAGTTGGAGTGCCCTCGCCGGCCAACACGCCACCGAGGACTTGCTTGGCTGCGGATGCTGACAGTGTCGAGTCGGCGACCAGGCCTGCCAGTTCCACGAGGTGGGCCGCCTCTAGATGGGCCTCAGCAACCGCCTTGTTCTCGTTGCGGGTCCATGCGACGACCTCGCCGCTGAGCCAATTGCCAATGAGCCGAGCATCACCGCCTGCCTCCATGGCCTCCTCGAACAGTTCACCGATACCCTCGGTTGACGTGAGGACTCCGGCCACTCGGTTGTCGACACCGAGCGCCTCGTAACGAGCTCGTTGTGCGGCCGGCAGTTCCGGCAGCCCGGCGACGATGGCATCGCGCCACTGGGCAGAGACCTCGATGGGCACAAGGTCGGGCTCCTGGAAGTAGCGATAGTCCTCCGACTCCTCTTTAGAGCGCATCGACGTGGTCTTGCCGCTCTCCTCGTTCCAGTGCCTGGTTTCCTGGACAACTGTGCCACCCGCCTCAACGTGGGCAATCTGGCGCTCGATCTCGAAAGCGACCGCACGCTGGAGCGAACGCAGCGAGTTGACATTCTTGACCTCAGCCCGAATTCCCAGCTCCTCTTGCCCAACGGGGCGGATCGAGATGTTGGCATCAAAACGCATGCTGCCCTCTTCGAGTCGGGCGTCGGAGACTCCCAGCGTGCGCACGATTCGTTGCAGTTCGGCGCCATATGCCCGCGCCTGATCGGCGCTGCGGATGTCGGGTTCAGTAACGATCTCCACCAACGGGACACCCGAGCGGTTGAAATCCAGCAGCGAATACTCGGCGTCGTGGATCCTGCCGCCACCGCCCATGTGAATACTCTTGCCGGTGTCCTCCTCCATGTGGACCCGGGTGATCCCGATCATCGTCGGTGCGCCATCGACATCAATCGCGATCGAGCCGTCGTGACAGATCGGCACGTCGTACTGCGAGATCTGATAGTTCTTCGGAAGATCCGGATAGAAGTAGTTCTTGCGGTGGAAGTACGAGATCTCGGCGACCTCACAATCGAGGGCTGTCCCAATCTTGAGGATGCCCTCCATGGCCTTGGCGTTGGGCACAGGCATCGCTCCGGGGAGCCCCAGGCACACGGGACAGGTGGTCGTATTGGGCGGTTCGCCGAAGATCACAGGGCACCCGCAGAACATCTTCGAGTCTGTCATCAGCTCGACGTGTGTCTCGATGCCGATTACAGCCTCGTAATCTGTCATGAGGCCACCTCCGAAGTCGCCAACGCCGCTCTGTCGGTGAACACCGCCTGGTCCTCGACCACCTTGGCAACCTGCAGCAGGCGCTCTTCACCGAGTGCCGGTGCCATCAACTGGAAGCCGATCGGGAGTCCCTTGGAATCGAGCCCAACCGGAACCGAGATTCCCGGGTCACCAGTCAGATTCACCGGGATCGTGCAAACGTCGGCGTAGTACATCGCGATCGGATCGGCCGTTCGATCGCCGATGGGAAAGGCCGTGGTCGGACTGGTCGGTGATACCAGGATGTCAACGTCCTCGTACGCAGCGGAGAACTGGCGACGTATGAGCGTGCGCACCCGCTGGGCCTGCCCATAGAAGGCGTCGTAGTAGCCGGCGCTCAGTGCATAGGTGCCCAGAAGGATGCGGCGGATCACTTCTGGGCCGAACCCTTCAGCCCTGGTGGCGGCCATCATGTCTTCAGTCGTCAGTCCCTCAGCACGGTGCCCGAAGCGAACCCCGTCGAACCGAGCCAGGTTCGCCGAGCACTCTGCTGGAGCAATGAGGTAGTAGGCAGAAAGTCCGTACTCGCAACTGGGCAGCGAGACATCAACAACATCGGCCCCGGCATCGGACAGGCGGTCAACAGTGCGACTCACTGCGGCCTTCACCTCCGGGTCAATACCGGTAGTGCTCAATTCGGTGACTATGCCGATCTTGAGGCCGGCCACACCCTCGTTGAGCGATCCCCTGAAATTGGGGACCTCTCCGCGAATGCTTGTGGCGTCGTGGATGTCGAATCCTGCAATCGCTTCGAGGAGAACCACCGCATCGTCGACCGATCTGGCAAACGGCCCGATCTGATCGAGTGACGACGCAAACGCAATCAGCCCGTATCGGCTGACCAGGCCATATGTCGGCTTGAGGCCGACAACACCGCACAGCGCGGCCGGCTGGCGAATCGACCCGCCGGTGTCAGAGCCAAAGCCGCCCATCGCCGATCCGGCGGCAACGGCCGCCGCCGATCCGCCGGAGGAGCCTCCCGGCACGGTATCAGTGTCCCAGGGGTTTCGGGTCGTGCCGTATGCCGAATTCTCGGTAGATGAGCCCATGGCAAATTCGTCGAGATTGGTCTTGCCAACCACGACTGCTCCGGCCGCAGCCAGGCGATCGACCACCGTGGCGTTGTATGGCGGCACCCAGCCTGACAAGATCTGCGACGCCGCCGTCGTCTCGATGCCCTTGGTACACATGTTGTCCTTCAGGGCGATGGGGATTCCGTGGAGCGGGCCGGCATCATCGCCGGCCGCCAGACTGGCGTCGGCCGCTTCGGCCGCGCTTTTTGCACCTGCCTGGTCGAGAGTCAAGAAGGCGTGCAATTCGGATTCGGTGACTCTCGCACGCTGCAGGACCGCCTCGGTGAGGTCAACCGAGGTCAGTGCGCCGGCCCGCATTGCGGCACCGGCTTCGGAAATCGTGAGGTCTGCCGGATCGCTCATGACTCTCCGAGAACCGGGGGAACCCGGAAGTATCCGTCTTCGCTGGCGGGAGCTCCGGCGAGAACGTCCGCGACAGGCAACGATCCCGTGACATCGTCATCACGGAATGCGTTTGTCATCGGCACGGGATGCGACGTTGGGGGGATTCCCTCCGTGGGCAGCTGCTGGACACGTTCGGCATGCTCCAGGATGGCTCCGAGCTGCTCCTCATAGACACGCAGCTCATCGGCGGACAAAGCAATGCGGGCCAGAGACGCAACCTTGGCAATATCGATTTCAACGGGCATAGAACAGCTCAACAAGCATGGAACAACTCAACAGACGTGGGCGACTGATCGGACATAGGGCGATGCTAACCGGCGCCGGCAACCTTCCGACTAGGCGGTTCTCGTGGGCAGCGCTGCCGTTAGGCTCACCCGACCGTGAGGCTTTCCGACATCTTCATCGAGATCCCGCCGCGCCACGACATGCCGGCCCGGCTCATCAGGCTCCTCGTGGGCCTTGTGCTCTTTGGAATTGGTGTGGCTCTCATGGTGAAGTCGGAATTGGGCCTCTCGCCCTGGGAGGTTCTCCACCAAGGGCTCTCGTTCAAGACCGGCATCCTTCTCGGAACCATGGGGATCATCATCGGCTTGCTGGTTCTCGTCCTCTGGTTGCCGCTGCGCGAGAAACTGGGCCTGGGCACTGTGGCCAACGTGATGCTCATTGGTGTCGTCATTGACCTCACCCTCTGGCGATTGCCCGAAGAGTTCACCAGCACACCGACACGGTGGGTCCTGCTAGTCGGCGGCGTCGCCCTCATCGGCCTCGCCACGAGCTTGTACATCGGGGCCGGTCTTGGGCCGGGGCCGCGTGATGGACTGATGACAGGGCTGGCGAAGCGGGGCTGGCCGATCGGAATAGCTCGCATCGGCATCGAGCTCACGGTGCTGATCGTTGGCTGGCTCCTGGGCGGCACCGTCGGGGTAGGAACGCTGCTATTCGCCTTCGGAGTCGGCCCGATCGTCCACATGACACTCCCCTGGCTTTCGTTGCAGCCACCGGCCGTGCATTCAGCCGGCGAGGAACGTCGTTAGCGCCTCGAGCGACTCATCGAGATTCTGCAGCGGCACAGACTCGGCCACCTGGTGGGCCAGAGCGACCTCACCCGGGCCATAGTTGACTGCGGGAATTCCGCGCTCGCTGAGTCTGGCGACATCCGTCCAACCCTGTTTCGCAGCTCGAGTGGCTCCTGTGATGCGCTGCAACTCGGCAACCAGGTCATTTCCCTCGGGGACCGCCCCGGCAGGAGATCGATCCTTGATTCTCACCTCATCGGCAGCTGATGCCACGTCACGTAGCCGAGCCTCAGCCTCTGCCAAGTCATAGACCGGCGGGAAGCGATGATTCAGGTTGAAAACAAACTCGGCCGGTATCACGTTGTTGGCGATTCCCCCGTTGGCGCGGGTGATCGAAAACACCTCCAGGTATTCGAGTCCGTCGATCAGAACCGGCTCGGGTCGGCGTTTGGCCATGGCGGCCAGCCAGTCGCCGGCCTTGGTGATGGCGTTCTCGCCAAGCCACGGTCGCGCGCTATGCGCCGACTTGCCTGTGAAGATGACGTCCGCCTGCAGTGCCCCGTTGCAGCCCAACTCGATTCTGAGATCAGTGGGCTCGAGAACGATTGAGAGTTGAGAGCCGGTCAACCAATCTGCCCGATCGAGGACTTCCTCCAGCCCGTTGTCGAGCATCGGGCCCTCCTCTTTGTCGTAGAAGACCCCCACGACGTCGTATTTGCCGTTGCGAACCCGGGCGCTCTCGAGGAGGTGAATCATCACGGCCAGTCCGGCCTTCATGTCCGAAGTGCCCAGACCGAACATACGCTCACCCTCGATGTAGGCCGTGCCGTTGCCTTGTTCCGGCACCGTGTCTAGATGCCCATACAAGGAGATCAGCGGTCGACCGGTTGACTCACCGACGACCAGAGAGTTGCCCATCCGGGTCACGGCCGACATCGGCCACGACGACAACATTCGCTCCGCCACGGCGGTGGCGATCCGCCCTTCGTTCCCGGTGACGGATGGAGTGTCGACCAACCAGGCGAGCGTCTCCTGAATAGGGTTCATCGCAACATGCCTTCGATCAAACCGCAATGCCGTGCGTTCGCAGAGCATCGTTGAGGCTCAGCTTGGAGTCGGTGCTTTCATTGCGTTGACCGATGATGTAGGCGCAACCCAGCTGCACGGTTCCAGACGCAAACTCGCGAGGCCGCGTCCCGGGTACCACGACGGAACGAGGTGGAACGTATCCGCGATACTCGACCGGCTCATCGCCGGTGACATCAATGATCGGAATCGACGCGGTCAGCGACGTGTTGGCACCCAAAATGGCGCCGGCGCCAATGAAAGCACCCTCGGTGACGATGCAGCGGCTCCCAATGAATGCTCCGTCACCGATGATCACAGGTTGGGCGTTGGGAGGTTCGAGCACTCCTCCGATCCCGACGCCGCCCGAGAGGTGCACGTTGCGGCCGATCTGCGCACATGAGCCAACTGTGGCCCACGTATCGACCATCGTTCCGGAACCGACGTATGCCCCGATATTCACGTAGCCCGGCATAACGATGACACCGCGCTCGCAGAATGCCCCGTAGCGGACTGTGCCCGGAGGAACGACTCGAACTCCGGCACCGGCGAGATCCTTTTTGGTAGGGATCTTGTCGTGGTATTCGAACGGGCCAACGGTCATCGTTTCGAGACCGGCCAGCCGGAAATACAGGAGGATGGCTTCCTTGACCCATACGTTGACTTGCCACTCCGAAGCGGCGTCATCGAGTGGCTCGGCCACCCTGAGTTCGCCCTTATCGAGGAGTTCAATGGTGCCCGCTACAGCGCTAGTTGCCTCTTCGATCTCGATCTCACCTGAGTAGGCGGCCTCGATCATCTGCTGCATTTCGCCCATCAACTTGCCTCCGTAGTCAGCGCCTCGGCGATAACGCCGACCGCATCCTCACACTCTGTGACCGTGGGCACCAGCGCTAGGCGCAGGTAACCGTCGCCGCCGGCACCAAAGAATCGGCCTGGCGACACCACGATCCCCTTGTCGAGCAATTGTTCCGTGGTGGCCATGTCGTCGGCGACTCTGACCCACATGTAAAGGCCCGCCGTCGACGCCGCCACTTCCATGCCGAGGGACTCGAAAGCCGGTCGCAACACAGCCCGCTTATTGGCGAAGATGGCACGCCGTTCGGCTGCGTGGGCGTCGTCGCTCCAAGCCGCGGCCGCGGCGGCTTGTACGAAGTCGGGAGACGCGGTGCCGGTGGCCGTACGCAGCCGCTTCAAAGCGGCGATTGCCTCGGCGTCGCCAACAATGGCCCCAGACCGATATCCGGTCATGCCGGAACGTTTCGAGCAGCTGAAGTAGGCCAAAACGCCGCCGGCATCGTCGCCGGTGTGCTGCAGTACCGAACCGGGCCCGTGCGGAAACAAGTCCTCCTCGTAGACGTCTGCGTAACACTCGTCCGATAGGAGCAACGTGTCTGACTGGCGGGCCTTGGCGACAAGTGCCTCGAGGTCTGTCGCAGAGGTAACTGCACCTGTTGGATTGTGCGGGGTGCAGATCCACAGCATTCGAGCACGAGCCCAAGACTCGTCCGAGACGTCCGAAGCCCGCAAAACAAAGTCGCCTGTCAGCACAATCGGATCTATCTGCGCTCCGGCGAACAAGGCGCCCCGCTCGTAGATCGGATACCCGGGAGTTCCGTAGACCACCGACTGGCCGGCCTCTCTATCGACAAAAGCGAGCGGAGTGCTGAAGACGCCCTCCTTGGATCCCGACGTCGGCATCACCTGGGTATCCGGATTGACGGTGACCCCAAAGCGGCGGCCCAGATACTCGGCTATGGCCGTGCGAAGGGTGGCGGTGCCGCCGGTCAAAGGATATTGAGAAACCGCAGGAACCGCCGCCCGCAGTGCGGCGGGAATGAACTCCGGAGTTGGTTCCCGGGGATCTCCAATGGAGAAGTCGATGACCTTCTTGCCGGCGGCGGCCAACGCGTGCGCCCGCTCCTGAATGAGGGCGATTGGATATGCGCCCAATTGGTCGAGTGTCGGGTTCAGCTTCATTTCGTCCGTGCTTTCGAGATTCGACGTGTCCTCGGGATCGAGGCCACCACGCTAGTAACGGCGCCGGGGTGCGCCTCGGACCACCGTCACATCTGGGCGTCCGATCGAGCACCGTAACATGCCCGCCGTGAGCCCCACTAGGTACCGCATCATCCTGTCGATTCTCGGCCTTCTGCTCGGCGTTGTCGTCGTCGGGGCAGTCGTCCTGGCACCATCCGGCAACTCGACGAACCTCCCCGATGCCGTGGAAGGTTTCTCGCCGTCGGATGGGGATATCGTGCAGCGTCAGACCGCACTCGAAATCGATTTGCGAGCCGGGTACTCGTTGGTGCTGATAATAGATGGGTTGCTCATCCCTGCAGCGGACGTCGACCACACTGTGCAAACGGGCAAATACGTGTTTCGCCCGGGGTCGGGAAAGGCGATCGAACAGTGGATTCCTGGTTTTCATGTCGTCGAGATCGAGTATGACCGCACGACGGGTTTGCCCGATCCCGGTTCGCTGCGCTGGAGCTTCCGCACCCAGTAGTGGACCGAACCGCGATCCGCTGCGCGTACTACCGCTATCTGATCCAGGTCGAGTCGAAGACCCGTGCGTTGGACCCGATCTTGACTAACTTCATGCATCGTTCGACGGGAGGCACCAATGAAGAATGAGCGGCGATCGGTCTGGCCCATCCTTGCGGGCTTGTTGGCAGGTTCAGTGGCGGCCGTCACAGCTGCGCTGGTGTCCCTCCCCTTGAGATCTCCCGACGACCTCTTTGCCAATTCGGCGAGCGTCACGTTTGCTGCCCTCCTGATTGGGCTCGCCGGCGGAGTCCTGTGGCGCAACCTCTACGGGCAGGACGACGCAAGGCGCAGGTTCCGTATGTACGCCGCCGGCGGTTTCATTGCCTCATTCGTCATCCTGGCGATTCTTGAATCCACCGTGCTGGATCGATTCATCAGTTTCGGGGTACCTCTCGCTGCCATCATCTTCATCACTGTTGGCTTGCTGACACCCGTGTTCACCGAGATGTCGATACCGCAATGGACGCCCCTGGCGGCGATTGCTGCCGCCATCGTTGTGGGTGGCGCCATGGCCGGCATCGGCGATGGCGAGAGCGGCGACCTCTCGCTAGACGACATCCCCGTGCTGACGGCGGCCCCCGATGCGACCACCTCCGGACCACCGGCAACAGCCGGCGACGGCAGCACTCAACCTCCCGCCGGGGGTCCCCTGTCGATTCCGGCCGACTTGCCTTCGCAGACCTTCTCCTTTGCGACTGGGACCGCAACCTGGGCCGTGCCCGAGACTTTCACTGCCGGCGGGCTGGAGGTGACTGCGGTCGGCCGATCCGAGGACCTCAGCGGCCGCGTCGTCATTGATGGCCTGTCGGAGTTCACGGTCGATCTGACGACCTTCGTGTCCGATCAGACCCGGCGCGACAACATTGTGCACGGCATCTTCGAAGCCGACCCGATAGCCATCTTCACCACCACGGAGCTCGTCCTTCCAGCGCTCTATACCGAAGGTGAGGTCTATTCGGCCGAGATCAGCGGCGAGATGACGATCAACGGAGTGACCAATCAGGTCACCTGGGCCATTGACGCTCGCCTGGTCGGAACGCAACTGGATGTGACGGGCGCTCTCGACATCGTATTGACCGACTTTGATGTTGAGCCACCTTCGAACGCCTCGGTGACCGTGGTCGACAGCGCCCGGCTCGAGATCTTGTTCTCCGCTATTGCCGAGTAGGAGCCTCTACTCAGTGGTCAGTCCAATAGCGGCTGGGCCCTCGGCGAGGAGCCGCTTGAAGTCGGCTTCAGCTATGACCCGAACTCCGAGCTGTTCGGCCTTCGCCAGCTTCGATCCGGCGGCTACCCCGGCCACCAAGAACGACGTCTTGCCGGAAACCGAGCCGGTTACCTTGGCTCCACGATCAACAACTGCCGCCTTGGCGGAATCCCGGGTGAAGTCCTCCAGCGTGCCCGTTATCACGACCGTGAATCCAGCCAGGCTGGTGTCAGTCGGCGCCGGTTCCGGGTCCGAGGTCCTGACACCGGCGGTCAGCAACTTCTCGACGAGTTGACGATTGGCGTCATCGGCTGTCCACTCGGCCAATGACCTCGAGATCTCGGGACCGACGCCGTCAATCTCCTCTAACTCTTCGGGAGCGGCCCCCAGGATCCGCTCCAAGCTTCGGAAGTGACCGGCCAACGTTTCGGCAACGGTGCCGCCGATCATGCGGATGCCAAGCGCTGTAAGCAATCTCGCCAGCGGCCGCTCCTTGGCGCCTTCGATAGCACCGAGCAGATTGTTGACCGAGATCTCGCCCCAACCTTCGAGCTCCAGCAACGCGGCACGGTCAAGCGAAAAGATGTCGGCCGGATCAGTGATGATGCCGTTGACCAACAGCGTGTCGACTGTCTTGTATCCGAGGCCTTCAATGTCCATTGCTCCGCGTGAAGCGAAATGGAATAGGTACTCGCGCAGCCGGCTCGGACACTCGAAACCTCCGGTGCACTTGGCCTTGGCCTCGCCTTCGGCGAGCACGATCGGGTTGTTGCAGAAGGGACACCTCGCCGGCATCTTCCAAACCTTGGCCCCGGCAGGGCGCCGATCGAGGATGGGGCCGACCACCTCCGGGATGACGTCGCCGGCGCGGCGCACGATGACCGTGTCGCCGATGCGGACATCCTTGCGCTGCACCTCACCTTCGTTGTGCAATGTCGCTGAGGTCACGGTGACTCCGCCGACAAACACGCCTTCGAGAACCGCGTACGGCGTGACCGCGCCGGTACGACCCACATTGATCTTGATGTCTTCGAGGATGGTCGACTTCTCTTCTGGAGGAAGTTTGTACGCGATTGCCCACCGCGGGCTCTTGGCGGTGAAACCGGCGGCGGTCTGATCGGCCAGAGCGTCCGCCTTGATTACCACGCCGTCGATCTCGTAGTCGCGGTCATGGCGATATCTGAGGGCTGCTTCAACGTACTCCTCGATGCCGGCGATATCCGCGACAACTGCGGAGTCTGGATTGATCGGAAAACCAAGATCGCCCAGCCACTGCATTGCCTCGCTGTGGCACTCGAAGGTGGGAGCTCCCACCGTGTGGCCCAACTGGTAGATCCAGATAGACAGGTTGCGGTCCGCCGTCTTGTTGGGATCCTTCTGCCTTACCGACCCCGCCGCCGTGTTGCGCGGGTTGACATACGGCTTTTCGCCCTTATCCAGTTGGCGACGATTGAGATCCGCAAAGGCAGACACCGGCATGTAGATCTCACCGCGGACCTCGAGGACCTCAGGGGCCCCGGCGGCCAACGTGAGCGGGATGGAGGCAATGGTGCGGACGTTGGCAGTGATGTCCTCGCCGGTGGTGCCGTCGCCACGGGTGGCCCCCCTGGCCAGCACCCCGGACTGATACGTGAGAGAGACCGCCAGGCCGTCAATCTTCATCTCGCAGGCGTAGCCATCGGGCTCACGTTCCAGCGCCCGGGCGAGCCGGTCGCGCCAAGCCTCGAGGCTCTCGAGCGAATCAACATTGTCGAGCGACATCAGGCGCTCCACGTGGCGCACCGGAGCGAAGGCGTCGCCGGTGCGAGAACCGACTTGTTGGGTGGGCGAATCGGCTGTCACCAGCTCGGGGAAGCTGTCCTCGAGGGCGATGAGCTCGCGCGCCATGGCGTCGTACTCGGCGTCCGTGACAATCGGTAGCACCAGAACGTGGTAGCGGTAGTTGTGATCGGCGATCTGCGCACGCAGCTCTGCTGCCCGTCGGGTTGCTTCCTCAGTCGCCATGGAGCCTCATCGAATCGTCTCGACGATCGTGCCGCCGCCAACAACCTCTTCATCGCGATAGAGAACGGCAGCTTGTCCCGGAGCGACTGCCGCGAGCGGATCGACAAAGCGAACTATCACTCCCCGGCCATCCACTTCAATGGTTGCGGCAACGGGAGCAGTCCGATAGCGCACCTTCACGGTCAGTTCAGCGTCAGCGGGCGGCAGCTCTCCGGCGACAAATGACACCTCATCAAGACGGCACGCCTTCACCTCTAGATCAGCCTTGCGCCCAATCACGATCGTTGCGGAGGCGGGACGCACGTCAACGACATAGCGAGGTGCCCCCACCGCAACACCCAAGCCCTTGCGCTGGCCGACTGTGAAATCGACCGTGCCTTCGTGAGTCCCTACAACATTGCCGGCCGTATCGACGACGTGACCGGGACGAGCCACATCTTCGAAGTTCTCCCGAAGAAAGGTCCGATAGTCCCCCTTCACGAAACAGATGTCCTGGCTGTCGGGCTTGGCGGCAGTGCGCAGGTTGAGCCGTTCGGCATGGCGGCG
>JAAELU010000445.1 GCA_024226255.1 bacterium
AGTTCAACGCGAGGGCGGACACGCTCTTCCTCTTCGCCGCCACCGGCGACGGGTCCTTCGGTTCCCCCGGAACCAACGCCCGCGGCTATACCTTCGACCACAATGGTGGAAAAGATGAGGCCGGCTGGTTTAGCTTGGACAAAACCGCACAGGCGGACAACTATTGGCACCTTGCCGACGCGAATCTCGTCGATGGTCATGTCACCGACATGACCGACGCGGGCGAGCCCTGGTCGGGCGGAGACGCCAGCAACGACTGGTCGCTCTGGTGCGGTCGTGAGAACGTTTGCGGTTGGGCCTCTCCCAACGGCTACGGCAACAACTGGAATCAGTATCTCGTCATCGAGAGCGCCAATTTCTCCGACAGCCTGAACATCCACTACGCCTACAACGCCGATTTCGAAGGCGATACCTGGGATTTCTTCCAGGTCTTCATCGATGTCGACGGCGAGATGGAAGAGGTCTACCGCAATACGGTGGGCGCCGAAGGCATCTACCAGGATGTCGAGCACACCGTGCTGGAGTCCGATTACCCGGGCGCCACCTTCGGCAACATCACCATGCGCTTCTCGACGGATGGCGCATGGGCCGATGAGGACGGTCTGTTCACTTCCGACATCGGCGCGGTCTGGATTGACAATGTCGAACTGATCCACGATACCGTGGTGACCATGCAGGAGGACTTCGAGGGCGGCGTTGCACCGTCCGAGTTCTTCTTCACGTCGCCTCCCGGTGCCGGCGACTTCGCTGATCTGTACCAGAACCTGTACAGCGAGGACATCTGCATCACCAACATTACCACCGCTTGGGCTTTCTTCGATCTGAACACGACCAACCCGAACTATCCCATCCCGGTGACCCCCTACGGACCGCCCTACTTCGATACGGACATCCGCAGTCCGATCCTGGAGAGCGCCCATGGGGCGGGTGACGCCTCTGGCGTGCCCGTGGTTGTCGATGCGGAGACACAGGTCTGGCTGGAATACCAGATCTACTACGATCTGCCCCAGAACGCCCTGGTCTATGAGAGCTGGGGCGTTGCGGCGCAGACCCAGGGTGTGCCCTGTCTAGGCGTCTACAAGAACGACAACGTAGTGATCTACGGTGACAGCAAACAGTGGACCACCAACGACATTAACGTGACCCAGTACGTGGCAGAATCCGCGCAGGGTGGAGTTATCAACGGCATCGGTGTAGCTCTGAACACCGTGGACATGTGCCCCTTCTGGTGCAACACCAATGGTGATGGTACCGGTCATACGCCGGCGCCCTACTTCGACAACGTGGTGATCAAGCTGATCAGCGCCTCCGCGATCGCCTGGGATGTCAGCAGGTTCGACCGCTTCCAGGACAACTTCCCGGAGCCCGTTGGCGGCAAAGTACGTATCGACAGTTGCAACGACGTTGGTGACATCGCCAGCAACAGTCCGGTTGTGATCGGCGACTCCACCATGGTCGAGCTGAACATGGACCTGGTGGGCGGCATGAAGACCCACTTCAACGCTGCCGCCGGCGAGACACGTCCTGACTTCCGTCTTTGGTTCCGCGTCTCCGAGGGTCCCAATGCGGGCACTCTCAGCGCGTCCATGGCCGATCAGGACGCTTCTGACGGCATCTACTCGCCTTGGGATGGTATCCAGAATTTCGATGGCGAGGACTGGGGTACCATGGTGACGGACTCTGCTTCCACCACCAGCGGTATCGTCCAGGGCAAGTACGCCTTCGACTTCAACGACGATTTCTTCGAGCCCGGTGACATCATCGAGTTCTTCTATCGCGCCGAGGCCGTCACCGGTGAACTGTCACACCGGCCTGGCTATGCGATGTCGAGCAACCCGGATCTTCGCTCCTACTACACCGTGCGCTGTCTGCCGACGACGGGCGCCACGATGTTGTTCTGCGACGATGCGAACGGCACCTTCTTCTGGTGGAACGAAGCCTTCCGTTACAACGGCTATTCGGGCTACGACACCTACCTGACGCAGGCTCCGAGCTCCGGTCTCGAGAACGGCCTCGCCGGTCGCGCGGAGATCGCCGATCTGGCCCAGTACGACATGATCGTCTGGGACAGTGGCGGTGTGCCCACCGGTACGGTCACCAATTCGGCCAATAATCACAAGACCGAGGATGACGTCCTGCTGACGGACTATATCGAGAACTCCACCCACGACACCGGTCTCTGGATGATGGGTGACCTGATCGGCAACGATCTGGGCAACGGTTCTGCTTTCTTCTCGAACGTCTTGGGTGCCAACCTCATGTCTGCGGGTCAGTTCTACGACGACTACACCGGCATCCTTGTGCCTCAGGTCAACGCAACCCACGCGGCTCTCGAGGTCGGCGGTCTTGAGCCCTACTTCTGGGTCTATGGCGGCTGTCCGAACATCAGAGATTTCTCTGTGGTCGAGCCTAGCGGCGTCCTTTCTGCCGAGGCTTTCGCCTGGGATGATGATGGCGGCACCACCATGGTGGCCGGTATCCTCAACCGCGACCCCGATGGCGATAGTTCGCCGACGAGCGCCGCCGGTTGGGACAACCACGTGGTTTACAACCCCTTCAGTTACGTCCGTGTGCGTGATTCAGACTTCGCCCTGGATAACGGCTTCGATCTGGATTATGCGCGTCAGTCCGTCGGCGATGTTCTGGGCCTGCTGTTTGGCTTCCAGGCCAACATGGCTCCGGATGACGCGGGCACGGTTCCGGCGCGGACCGAACTGTCGGGTAACTTCCCGAACCCGTTCAACCCGAAGACCACGATCAAATTCGCCCTGGCCAGCGAGGAGCATGTGCACCTGAGCGTGTACGACCTCTCCGGCCGTGTGGTGAAGACCCTGGTCAACGGTTCGATGCTCGCCACCGACCATGAAGTGGTCTGGGATGGCAAGAACGAGAACGGCGATCGTATCGCCAGCGGCGTGTACTTCTACAAGCTCGTGGCGGGCGACTACACTGCCACAGAGAAGATGGTCATGCTGAAGTAAGAAGCGATTTAGCACTTCGCCTCGTTTCGCACGGACGTGAGGCACTCGGCCGAAGCGCAAAATCGCAAGCGTCAGGAATCAGAAGCGGAGGTCGGCAATTGCCGACC
>JAAELU010000446.1 GCA_024226255.1 bacterium
CGGCCCGTGATTGCGGTTTGCTGGCTCACTTCGCTTCCCCCTCCCAAGCTGCCCGCAGGGCAGCCCTCCTCCCCCAAATGTGGCCCGTCCAAAGCGACGTGCAACGGGGGAGGAGATAGAAACGTGTCTCTCCCCCCGTCGGGCGCCGCTTTGGGCGACAGACACTTGGGGGGAGTGCCCGAGGAACGAGGGCGAGGGGGGAAGCAGAGGTAGTAGACAGGGCGAACGTTGCGTCCTAGTGCCAAGTGTGTGCGAGCCGAGAACTCGCTGCGGTGGGCTGTGCGCCAGCCCCTACCCGGCATCAGACCTAATGCACCCGCAGGACCGGGCCGGGGCCGTCCTCAAATGTGCGTTCGGTGAGGCTGCCTATCTCGTGCCCAACGACGCCCTCTTCCTCGAGAGCTTGCAGCAGTGCCGCCGCCAGCGGCGCGTCGACGGCAATGAGCAATCCGCCGCTTGTCTGGGCGTCTGCAGCAATGATTTGCTCCGTTCGGGTGCGCTCGCCAAACCGCGTATAGCGAGACACCGACTTGAGGTTGCGTAGCGAGCCGCCGGGCACCACGTCGGCATCAACCAGGTCGGATATGCCATCAAGCAGGGGCAGGGCGTCGTATTCGATGTCGGCGCTGACCCCACTGCCTCGGGCCATCTCACCCAGGTGGCCCAGCAGTCCGAAACCGGAGACATCGGTCGCCGCCAGCACGCCGATGCGGCGCATAGCGGCGGCTGCTCCCCGATTGAGGGTGATCATGACCTCGACCGCAGTTGCCGTCATCTCGGCAGAGGCAACCTGACGCTTGATCGCGGTAGCGATGATTCCGGTGCCAAGTGGCTTGGTGAGCACCAGCTTGTCGCCCGGTCTGCCGGCAGCATTTGTCACTATGTGATCGGGGTGGGCCACGCCGGTTATTGCGTGGCCGTACTTCGGCTCCTCGTCGTCAATCGAGTGGCCCCCGAGCAGCGTGGCGCCGGCTTCGGCAAGCTTCTCGGAGCCGCCTTCGAGCACATCGCCGAGTAGATCGAAGCTGAGTTTGTCACGGGGCCACCCAACGATGGACAGCGCTGTCAGGGGCGTGGCGCCCATCGCATAGACGTCCGACAGCGAATTGGCCGCGGCAATCCGACCCCAGTCGCCAGCGTCATCAACGATTGGAGTGAAGAAGTCAACCGTCTGCACGAGTGCGACATCGGGGCTGAGGCGGTAAACGCCGGCGTCATCCGAAGTGCTGATCCCGACCATGAGATCGGGATGGGAGGCGGATTCAGTATTGGTTAGACGGCGCAGAACCTGCGCCAGCTCGTCCGGTCCGAGCTTGCACGCTCAACCAGAACCGTGGGAGAACTCAGTCAACCGCATGGGTGCCACCTCCTTCCTCAACTTCGGGGCTGCCAACAAGCCAGAGTGACGAGTGTAAAGCTGCTGGATCGGGCAATATGCGTGGTGGCTAGCCAACGGTGGCAAACCTCCAGCAGATAATGGATCAGATCGACTCACTCGACACGCTGTCGGGAATTGGGCAAACTATGCTCGCCGAAGCTCGGGGCTTGCCCCGTAGCGCGCTAGGCCCTCTCGTCCCCCCTGGAGGGCCTAGCGTCGTTATTGACCCCGTGGCTAACCGCGTTAGGTCGCGGAGCCTCATGATCGGCCGCCTAGGCTCGACCTCATGAGATTTCGTGTGCCCGGACCCCGGCGAGTCGCAGAGACGCTGCGCGAGTTCGCTAGGCGCCGTCCTGTTGAGGCGGCCGAGTACATCGAAACCCACCGCGACGAGTGGGAAGCCCTTGTTGAGGAGAGCCCGGAGACTGCAGCCGATGTCCTGGAGGCCATCGACGAGGAATCCGCGGCCGGATTGCTGACCGACCTTGAGTTTCACGACGCCGGCGAAGTCCTCGATGAGATGTCGGCCGAGTCAGCGGCCGACGTTCTCGAGGAGCTGAATCCGGCGACCGCAGCCGACTTGATAGAGGAGATGACCGCCGACCAGGCGGCCGACCTCATCGGAGCTCTCGAAGAGGACGAGCGGGAAGCTGTGCTGGCTTCTCTCGAACCCGGTCCGGCCGCGGAGATCGCCGCCCTGCTGCAATACGCCCCGGACAGTGCCGGTGGGCTGATGACTACCGAGGTTGCCTCGCTGCCAACCGGCCTCACCGCGGGCGAGGCCATCGAGGCATTGCGCAGGCTCCATGGCGAATTCGGCAACAACCTCTACTACGTGTACGTAACTGACTACACCCAGAAACTCGCCGGCGTGGTCTCCTTCCGGGACCTGGTCTTTGCTCGGCCGGGAGCCGGCCTCGATGAGGTGATGATCGCCGAACCGTACTCGGTGCACACAGACACCGACCGCGAGGAACTTGCCGAACTGATCGACCGCCACAACCTGCTTGCGATTCCAGTCGTCAACACGGAGGGACGGCTGGTCGGCATGGTGACCGTCGGTGAAGCCATGCGCGCGGTCCAAGCCGAGGCCACCGAGGACATCACTCAGATGGTCGGCGCCGGTGCCGAGGAGTCGGTCTACACGCCAATCCTGCGATCCGTCCGCCGCCGCCTGCCCTGGCTCCTCGTCAACCTCGTCATCGGCGTACTCATCGCGATTGCCCTCGGCCCGTTTGAGAAGATCATCGCGAACACACCGAAGCTGGCAGTTTTGATGCCGATGGTGGCCCTTCTCGGAGGCAACAGCGGTGCCCAGAGCCTGGCGGTGATTATTCGTGCAATGGCACTCGGTGATCTCCCCCGCGGCCGAGCGATGCGAGCGGTTCGTCGCGAGTTCCTCGTGGGAATCACCAACGCCGCGGCGCTCACGCTGCTTGCGGGAGTTACCGGCGGGCTCTTTGCCCGAGACCTCAGAGTTGGAATCGTTATGGGCTTTGCCGTTGGCCTCAACCTGATCGTTGCCGGGGCCGCCGGCGCCGGCATCCCCGTAATCCTTCGCCGGCTCGGCCTCGACCCCGCCCTAGCGTCAAACATCTTCCTCACCCTGGTGACCGATATCGTGGGCTTCGCAGGCTTCCTCTTCACCGCCCAACTGCTGCTGTAGGGGTGTGCTCAGGTGGCCTCTACCCCTCCAGCTCTGTGATGGGTTTGAGAGGAGGACCGGACGCTCAACTGCCCAGGATTACTGGGGGCACTTCGGCGAAGGGGCCTGTGAAGATCATCCGGAAGCCCTCTTCGAGCCTGACCAAATAGTTGCGGTCGAGTATCTCGAGTTGAGCAGCAGTCGGTTCGGCCGCGATTACAGCGTCAACGGCATCCTCATGGTCGACAACGTGTGCCGTGAGGATCGGAGGGAATCGCTCGACGACGTCGGCGAGGATGTTGGCAAGGTCGATGTCGGTGAGCGAGGAAGCCTCGTCGCTAATCAGAACCACCACGGTATCGCCGTCGTCGCCTTCTTCTCGCGTGACGATGGTGTACTCGGGAAACTCGATGGGTTCATCCGGATCTTGGGTTGTCGACGTTGTCGTCGTCGAATCGGCAGTGACCGCCTCGGTGGTTGAGGTCGGCTCGAGGCTCGTAACCGCCGCGATGGTCGTCTCGGGAGCCACGGTTGTTGAGGTGTCCTCGGAGCCATCTCCAGAACATGCCCCGACGACAATGGCCAGAGCAAGGAGGCAACATGTGACGACCGCACGTTTCATGGTTTCATCGTACCGCTCCAAGCCGTTTGTGCGCATGAGTTTCGGCGTGGCTTCACCGATCGCGCTCTCCAAGCCATCCCTCGTAGTCGACGCCATCCATCCAACGCTCCCCCATCACAACCCGAAACCGTTCCTTGACGTCAGCAAACAGCTCCTCGGATGGCTGTCGTTGGAGTCCATGACGGGCGATTTCGAGTAAGGGTCGCCATGCCTTGATCCCGAGGCCGATGTCGACACGAGTCCGCCAATCGCCGTGGTCCGGGGGGCGTCCGGTCGCTGGGGCCAACCAAAAGTCTCTCAGCTTCTGGGTTGCTCGCAGAACCCGGCGCAGCTCGCGGGCTACCTCTTTGTCGACCTGCATCGAACTAGCGATGCCGTCGATCCAATCCGCCAAGCTGCTGTCCGGCACGGACTCTCCATCGAAGCAAGCATCCGCATAGAGCTGCTCACACTGTTCAATGAGTCCGAGATAGTCAGCCAAATGGCTACCCCGCTCCTGTTTCCCTAGTGACCAGAGCCCGAAATCCATCGGCCAGGGCAGCAGTGACCGGGCCCGGATCGAACTCACGGATGCCGACGGCCACGACCGGCACGATCTCCTTGGTGGTCGACATGACGAATGCCTCATCGGCGGCATGCAAGCGGGCGTTGGCGAACATCCCCGTCGCTACGGGGATTCTCAGACCGGCTGCAACGTCCATCATGGCGTTGCGAGTTACCGAGCGCAGTATTCCCAGCTCCACAGATGGAGTTTCCACCGCACCGTCGACGACCCAACCAATCGACGACATCGGCAACTCCAACACCATCGTGTCGGGATCGAGCAGCAGCGCATCGTCGAAACCTTCGGCCCGCGCCTTTAGGACCGCAGCCGTGTTCGGGGCGTAGGAAAGCGCTTTGACTCCCGCGAGCTCAGTCGGATGGCCGGCGGGATGCCAGGGCGCAACCACCTCGAGGAGACGGAGCGAGTCGGGTGGTTCCGTCGCTGCATGCGCGAAGACAAGCGTGGTTGCGTCTTTGCCGAGATCATCGATGTCAGTGCCGCCTGTCACGACGATCCGCACGACGGCATCGCCGACCGCGGCGCGGTCCATGGCCCACTTCTCCAGCTCTTGTCGTGGCGGCAAGGGCAGGCGCAACGCCGCGGCGCTTCTCTCGAGTCGATCCAGGTGCTCTCCGAGGCGAAACGCCACGCCGGCGTAGGACCGCACTGCCTCGAAGCAGCCATAGCCACGGAGGAGCCCGATATCGTCAACCCGGATGCCGACGTCGGCAGACGCCCGCGCTTGCCCGTTGACGATCACATCACCCAGCGGCTGCATACCCATCGATCAATATCCGTTCGTTATGGGGAGCCGCCGATCCTTGCCGAATGCTTTGAGGCTGATCCGCACCCCGGGAGCAGCCTGGCGCCGTTTGTACTCGTTGCGATCGACCAAGAGGGCGACCCTCTCCACGACAGTCGGGGGAAAACCGGCCGCCACGATGTCGGCCACTGCCAGATCTTGTTCGACATACATCTCCAAGATGCCGTCGAGCGTGTCATAGTCGGGCAGCGAGTCCGAATCGAGTTGGTCGGGGCGGAGTTCCGCCGACGGTGGCTTCTCGATGGTGTTCACCGGAATCACTTCACCGTCGCGGTTGCGCCACCGCGCCAAACGGTAGACCCACGTCTTGAACACATCCTTGAGGACCGCGTAGCCACCGGCCATGTCCCCGTACAGAGTGGCGTAGCCGACGGCCATCTCGGACTTGTTGCCGGTGGCGACCACCATCGACCCGAACTTGTTGGACAGGCCCATCAGGATTGCTCCTCGGATCCGGGCCTGCAGGTTCTCTTCGGTCACATCGGGGTCCGTGTCGGCGAACTGTGGTTCCAGCGAATCAAGGAACTGGGCGAAAATGTCATCGATCGGGATCATGTCAAAACGGCAGCCCAGATTCTCCGCTAGTGCCCGGCTGTCGGCGATCGATCCGTCCGAGCTGTATCGGGTGGGCATGGTGACCCCCCACACGGCGTCCGGACCGAGTGCATCGACGGCGATGGCGGCGGTCAGCGCGCTGTCAATGCCCCCTGACAGCCCGACAACGACTTGGCTGAATCCGTTCTTGCGGACATAGTCGCCGAGGCCTGTGACGAGCGCGGTGTACACCTCTTCCTCGACACTCATCCGGGGCCGGACATCGACCGCGGTCTGATCCTGTCCGACGACGAGATCAACATAGAAGAGCTCTTCACTGAATTGTGGAGCCCGGTAGATCAACTGACCGGTGGAATCGAACACCATCGACTCGCCGTCGAAGACCAGCTCATCCTGGCCGCCGACCAGGTTCAGGTAGACCACCGGCACTCCCGACCGGCGGGCTTGGGCGGCCAGTAGCTCTGCCCTCTTCTCACCCTTGCCCAGGTGATACGGCGACCCGTTGATGTTGAGCAGAACCTCGGCTCCAGCCTCGGTCTGATGTGTAGGAGGGCCGTCGAGCGACCATATGTCCTCGCACACCGAGACGCCGGCGGCGACATCGCCGATGCGCCACACCAGGTCGGTCTCGGTTCCCGGGACGAAGTATCTCGCCTCGTCGAAGACTCCGTAATTGGGCAGCAGCGCCTTGTGATAGGTGCCAATGCGTTGCCCGTTGGCCACCAGCGCCGCCGCGTTGGCCAAGCTCCGCGGTACCGAGTCGTCGGGGCGGTGATCCTCGGCGACTCGATCGACAAAGCCGACGACGGTGACCAGGTTCCCGGATGCAGCGGTGATCGCCTCGAGGGCTCGGAGATTGTCATCGATGAAGGCCGGGCGCAGGAGGAGGTCCTCGGGCGGGTAGCCCGTTATCGCCAGCTCGGGCAGGAGTAGAACGTCGGCGGAATGGCCCTCTGCCCAAGCCATGGCCGCCCGGATCGAGTCGGCATTGGCGTCGATGTTCCCAACGCGCAGGTTCAGTTGGGCACAGGCCACCCGGATTCGTTTCACTGCGATCTCCAGCTCATCGCATGGAGACTACAGGCGCTGTATCACAGCCCGGCAACGGTCTCCGAGATGAGAAAATCGACGACCGCCTGAGACGCCTCCGCCTCGGAAGCTCCCGACTCGAGCGCCGCCCGATAGGTGGCCAACTGCCGGTGCGCGCTGGTTCCGCGGCTGACGATCACCCTGGCGTGCTCCACCTCGGCGACGCAGCCCAACTCCTCGGCGTCCTCGCGCACGAGTTCGATGATCTCCTCGACGAGGTCAGCAAACGGAACCTGGGCTCCTCTACCGAAGTCGATGAGCGATCCGGTGACGCCGTAGCGCTGCGCTCGCCATGTGTTCTCATCGATCAGCGAACGGCTGTAGATCCGCCAGCGCTTGTTGTGCGTACGTTGCCGGAAGAGCATCGACAACAAACTCATATAGATGGCCGCAATCGTGATGCCGTCGTCCAACGTCGTACAGATGTCGGAGCAGCGCATCTCGAGAGTCGGGTAGCGATCACTGGGCCGGATGTCCCACCACAGCTTCGTGGCGTCTTCGATGACCTCGGCGTCCACCAGCACCTTCACGTAGCGCCGATAGTCCGCCCAGCTGTCGAACTCGTCAGGCAGCCCGGTGCGGGGCAACGACCGGAAGACTGATGTTCGGTAGCTCTTTAGGCCGGTGTCCTCTCCGGCCCAGAAGGGCGAGGAGGTCGATAGTGCCAGCAAATGGGGCAGGAAGTAGACAACCTGGTTCATCAGATCGATGCGGAGGTCCTCATCATCGATCATCACGTGGACATGCATGCCACTGATCACGAGCCGGCGCACCAAGCCCGCCATGTCGCGAGCCAGCATGTGATAGCGGGCTTTGTCGGTGTGCTGCTGCTGCACCCAATCGGCGAACGGATGGGTTGAGGCTGCAATCGGCGCCAGGTTGTGCTTCGCCGTTACGTCGGCGATGGTTTGGCGCAGCATCGCCAGGTCCTCACGTGCATCCTGCAGATTCTTGCTGACCTTGGTGCCGACCTCGATCTGCGATCTGAGAAACTCGGGACTCACCTGGTTCTCGAGCCGGGCCTCGCACTCCTCCATGACACCGTCGGGAAGGTCCTGGACGAGGTCGCCCGTTTCCTTGTCGACGACCAAGTATTCCTCTTCGATTCCCACGGTGAACGAGGGCCGCTTCGCCGCCACGTCTACTCCCTTTGCATACGTCCCCCCAACATAGTTGTCTGAGCTCGAAGGATTCAGAACCACTGCGGAGGAGACATCCATGGTTGTCGTTCGACAGGCAAGGGGTAGCTCGAAGGGGAAAGGCTCCGCCGTCCCCTGCGACCGAAATGAAGCGACCCGCGCGGTTCGTTTCGAGGAGGCGCCGCGGCCGCCGGGCCGCTCCATCCTTGCTTGCTCGAATCTCGATTCGAGCAAGTCATGAGATTCGGTGCATTTGTCCCCCAGGGCTGGCGAATGGAACTGGTAGGGGTTCCCCACGAAGAGCAGTGGCCCACCATCATGCGAGTCGCCGGCGAGATCGAGGAGCTCGGCTACGAATCTGCGTGGGTCTACGACCACTTCCACAACGTCCCCGACCCGTCTACTCAGGAATCCACTTTTGAGGCGTGGAGTGTGATGGCCGGGCTGGCTGCGGCCACCAAGAACATCCGCCTCGGCCAGATGTGCACCTGCAACGGCTATCGGCCGCCCGCCTACATGGCCAAGGTGGCGGCCACAGTCGATGTCATGTCGGGAGGCCGACTCGAGTTCTCGATCGGGGCCGGTTGGTACGAGCACGAGTACCTGGCATACGGATATCCGTTCCCCTCAGGCGGCACTCGAATCGCCGAACTCAATGAGTCGATCCAGATCATCAAGAAGATGTGGACCGAAGATGAGGCCACATTCAAAGGTGAGCATTTCTCAATCGACGCCGCCATCTGTCAGCCCAAACCTCTCCAGGATCCGCATCCGCCGGTGTGGATCGCCGGTGGCGGCGAGAGGAAGACGCTGCGGGTCGTGGCCGAGCACGCCGACTACTCGAACTTCGGTTCCGATCCCGAGCACTTCGCCCACAAGTCCAAGGTCCTGGAAGGCCACTGCGAGGCCATCGGCCGCGACTACTCCACGATCGGACGGACCGCCATCTTGCACGCTGTGATCGGGAGGACCGAAGCGGAGGTCGATGCCAAGGTGACTCGAGTCGCCGCTCAAATGGGCGTCGAGGAGGAGCGGGTTCGGTCCGGCATGGCCTGCGGGACATCCGACGTTGTGGTCGACCGGCTGGGCCGACTGCGAGACCTCGGCTGCGTCCACATCCAGACATACTTTCCAGACGTCGTCTGGGGCGACGGCATGGCAGTCTTCGCCAACGAGGTAATACCCGCGCTGACGTGAGTTTCCAGCTCGGGTGACACAACGCTGGCCCACGCCACCGGCGGGAACGGGAGGTCGTCGAAACCCAAGATCCCAGCCGAGGGTGACAGCCATTCACCACGATCAGCGCACCCCCACACCCTCCCTGCCGGTTTCGGGTGTGTCATTTCTTCAGGTTCTGTGTAGTCGAACTCGGAGATGGGGCGTACGGTGTGGGTGGCGGCCTGTTACGACGATGAGGAGTCCTGATGATGTGGTCATTCTTTCTCCGTTGGCTGATACCGATCACCCTGGTTGTGCTGCTGTTGGCCGGGTGCAGCGATTCGGGTGACGAAGCTGCGGACACGACACTGACTCCGACGACAACCTCAGTAGCGACCACAACCACTGCCGCACCGGCAACGACTGCTGCTGCTACCCAATCAGTCATTCCCCGCGACGTTGATCAGATCATCGATGACTACCTTGCATCGTGGGAGGCGAATGACGGCGATGCGTTCCTGGCCACTGTGACCAGTGACCTCCTGGTCAACGAGTACTGGTACATCGGGACTGACGACGCCAGCGACGGCACGAAGGTCTGGGAGATCATCAGTGAGGATGATCCCGCCGAGCTCGTCAGACTTGGCGTCGAGGGTCACGATTGGACGGTGACTCGAGGCGATGAAGTGGTTATATCGGGTGACGGCCCGTGGTTTGTTGCCTTTGAGGAGGTGTGGGTCGATTTGCCGACCGTTGGCATTGGCATTGCGACCTACGTTGTCGAGATGATCGATGGTCAACCTCGGATTACCGGCCACTCCTGGGCTGGGTTGTCTCAACCGATCGATTTCTGACACCAGAGCCGATTTCATGTTGTTGGTCCCAGCAACTGACCTCAAGCACCCGCACGCCTCTGGTGACATTTGTGCGCACTGGCCCAGACTGCGGGTAGGCGGCGGGAGGTCACGAAACCTCGTTCAGCGCTCATTGGTGGTCGGTCACTCCGCTGGTCTGAGTCGTTGGCCAAGCCAGGCGGCCACGGCGCCTTCTACGAGTTCGCCTGCGGCGATGCCGAGCATGAGATCGACAGCGTCATCTGGTTCTGCCTCCAGGTGCTGTCCGTCGAGAGCGCAAAACAAAGTCAGGGCTTGCCAGGCCAATCGCTTGTTGCCATCGGGAAGGGGATGATTCTCGGCGATCCGCACTACGAGAACCGCAGCCTTGTCTACAAGCTCGGGGTAGAACTCGACGTCGCCGAAGCCAGCCTGGGTGCGTGGAGTGCTGATTCGAGCAGCTCGATTCGAGAGGCTTTCGCCAGGACCGCGGCGTCGGTTCCTGTGACGGCCGCTGCGATCGTTAGTGCCTCAGCCAGGGTGAGGTACCTCACTCGGCGAGTCGATCGAGTATCTCTTTGTCGCGTTCGGTAAGAGCGCGAAGCCGTTCCATGAACTCGCTGTCCTCTTTGACTCGTTCGATCTCGGAGTCGAGAGCTTCGAGCATGAGTGCGTTGACGCTGATGCCGCGGCCGCGGGCGACCACGTCGGCTTTTTGTGCGAGGTCTTCGGGCATGCGGACTGTGGTGGTTCGCTTCTTCATGCTGTCATGGTATCACGACGTCGTGATAGTGCCTGGCTGGCAAGGCCGCCCTCCGCTCTGGTGACATTCGTGCGCACTGGCCCAGGCGAGCGTTGGAAGCGGGGGGTCGCGAAAACCCAGACACGTGGAGTGCCCGATCGGGAGCGGTCGTCGGGACTTGGGTCGCGGGTTGCCAGGACGATGACCACAACCCAATCCTGTCCGCCGCGTGGGCGTCGCCTCCACTGGCGCGTACCGTGGTGGCGGCTCGGAGGAAGGGGCTGGATAGAATCCTCCTCCGGCTGCACGGATATGAGCCGGGGGAGAATGATACGGTGCGACGATTTCTAGCTGTCCTTGCACTTGGCCTCAGCGCCGCCTCGCATGCAGGCGTACCTGAGGGATCGATAGAGGATTTCATCGATAGCGAGATGCCCGCGTCGGGCGTGCCCGGCTTGGCCTACGCCGTCGTGTCCGATGGCGAAATCACCTCGGTTGGCGCCCACGGTGTCGTCAGGATCGGAGGCGACAGCGAAGTCACTCCGGACACGCCTTTCGTGACCGGCTCGATCTCCAAGAGCTTCACGGCGCTGGCCGTCATGCAACTGGTCGAGGCGGGCAGGATCGACCTGGATGCCGGAGTGTCGCATTATGTTGACGGTTTCTCGGGGCGCCATGCCGGCGCGATCACCATCCGGCAGCTGCTCACCCACACGAGCGGTTTCTCCACACTGCAAGGGAACGTCTCGCATACAGACGCCACCAGGGGGAAGGATGAGCTGGCGCGCCAGGTTGACCGGCTTGCAGGGGTGAACCCCGCCTACAAACCCGACGAACGGTGGGAGTACTCGAACACGAACTACCAGATTCTCGGCCGTTTGATCGAGGTCGTCAGCGGGCAGGAATACCAGGCCTATGTTGCGGCCAACATCTTGGAGCCGGTCGGGATGGAGCACAGTTTCGTCGCCGATGGCGAGATCCATGAATCCATGGCGACCGGGCACAGGCCATGGTTCGGCACCAAGCGACCGCTGCCCGAGAACACGACCCACCGCGGAACGGCTCCGCAAGGTGGGATCGTTGCGAGCGCCAGCGATCTGGCGCGCTATATGCAGATGATGATGAATGGCGAGGACGATGTGCTGAGCGCTGAAGGTAAGGCACTGATGTTTCGACCGGCTAGCGATTCATCGCCGTTCTACGGCTTTGGCTGGTATGTGGATTCAGGCAACCGGAGTGTGTGGCATTCCGGGTCGAGCCCCGGTTTCGAAACGCTCGCAACGATGCTCCCGGCTGAGAAGAAGGGGGTTGTCGTGCTGGCTAACGGGGGAAGCGGAATCGGGTTTGGAGAAACGACCCAGCTCCGCAACGGCATCACCGCCAGAGCCATAGGCCTCGATTACGGCGGCGAGGGGTCCCGGTGGTCCCAGAAGACCCTCTTCATCTTCCTGGTGCTCCTACCCTTCATCTACCTGCTCAGCATGGTCTGGGCTTGGCGTCGGCGCGTCACCATACGCGCCAAGTCGGGGATCTTCGGCCTGTTCAGCCTGTGGTTCCCGCTGCTCACCACGCTTGGAGCAGCATGGGTAATGCTCTGGCTGGTGCCGAGTCTGTTCGGTGTACCGCTTGGCACGATACGCCTGTTCTCGCCCGATCTGGGTTTGGCGATGGTCGCAGGCGCAGTGACTGGTGTGCTGTGGGCCGGGTTCAGGCTTGGGGTGGCCTATACCGGTGAGTCCGGCCCTGCCTGATCGCTGAGAAACCACCGGTCCGACCGTCAAGTCGGCCGCAGCAACCAACATCCTGCAGAGTGCGCAGTGGGCGCATCGGTGCTCATCGTCTTCCCATCACACCAGACGAGGACTTGCCATGACTACCGACATGGTGCTGACGAACGGAGCGACGACCGGCGGCTCAACTACCCACGTCGGCATCGCTCGCCGCCGGAGGGACTGTCGAGGGATACTCGGAGCCAAAGCTCACGACGAGTGAGCCATCTGGATCCGTATACGAGTATGTGAATCTCCAGGGATCGAACCCGTCCACCAGAGCCAGCTCGTAGATGGCCGTCTCGAGCCCTTCGACGGTGGCTCCGTCGACAATCTGCTCATCGTTGAAGACCACGGCAACACCCGTGATGTCCCCGTTGAAGGGATTCATCACTACTGCCGAGCCGATCCCCGTGAAGGGATCGATCACCACATAGACGACGACCTCAGGTGAAGGTTGGGCCATCTCATCGGCAAAGTTGGCGAGCCGCGACAGTCCGGTGGTGCTGTTGGCAACCATTGAACTCCACATGAGTTTGGCAGGAATGCTCTCGGGATGGAGTGTCATCAAATGGCTGAGGACATTCAACGCGGTGGCTTCCACGTCACACCCGAGTCCGATTCCGAGGGCTTCTGCCGATTGCATCGTCGGAACGGGGTCAAAGATGGAGTCCAATGCCGCCAACCAGTCTGCAAACGACATCGTGTCGTAGTACCTGACAGATCCAGTCAGGAACACGCTGAGATTCGCCTCGAGCCCTTCGCAGTCGTCCGCTGGCTCGAAGACCGGCACCGGAGCGGCACCGGGTTCTGGCGTGTCAACATAGTGGTCGGCAAGCTCGGTGTCGCCGAACAGGACATAGATACCGAAAGGGGCTTCCTGTGCTACGGCGATCGATGCAGCCAGCGATGTTGCCCGAATCTCGTCGTAGCGGTCAAGAAACCTTGCCCCGAGTCCGGTCATTTCACAGTCATCGGGCGGTGAGGAGATGAAAGCTTCAAAGCCGGCCAGGGCCGGCTCAGCCATCAGAGCGTTGAAATCCGGTGAGCTTGCCTCGAGCAGGGTCCAGCCCGAAGTCACATCGGCGATGGCTTGGGAGTAGGCAAGCATCTCATCTACAACGGCCTCGCACTCATCGGTCCACCCCGCGTCACGGGCCGAGACCGGGTATCGAAGCAGCGGAGCTGCTGAGCTGGTGGTCGTTCGTGGTGAAGTGGTTGTGGGGCGGATCGTCGTCGTCGATGACGGTGGTGACTCTGTCGTGGCGGACGGTGCAGCATCTTGCGGACTCCCGCAAGATGCGAGCAATATCGCAGAGCACAGGCCAACGGCGATACGATTCATAGCTGTATATCGGTTCTCACGATCTCGTACCCGAGCCTTTGCTGCGGAGCGCAGCGATCGCGCTATCTCGGCACGTTGATGCTCGCTGTTACGGGCTGTTTGAGGGTCTGGTTCTTGTCGGGGCTAGTTGATACTATCGAACGTATGTTCGCTACAAGTGACGTCCCGAATATGGCTGCTGTGCGGTCCCTGGAGTGGCTCGAAACTGCCCTACCAGGCCCGCAGCTGGCAGCCCAGTTGGCTGAGATCGATACAGATCGGCTATCCGCTGCGGATCGGGTCAGTGTGCTGGTCGCTCACCACCGGATGGTCGCCCACTACCAAGCCAGAGCGTTCCAGGAGACGGCGATTCTCGAGACGCAGCTGTGTCCCGGAGACGATCCCCACCACCGAGCCGTTGAGGACGTCGCCGTTGAGATTGGCGCCGCGCTCCACCTGACTCGGCGAGCCGCCGAAACCGAAACCCACCTGGCGTTGGAGCTGGCGAGACGACTCCCCGACGTTCTCAACGCTCTCCTGGCAGGCAACATCGATCTACGCCGAGCCAGGACCCTGGTCCACGGAACCGAACACCTCCCCGACCACACCGCCCGCCGCGTCGTCGACCAGATCCTCGACGACGCCAGCGGACTCACCACAGGACAGCTGGCCGCCGCGGTGCGACGTCTCGGGTTCGCAGCCGACCCCGACGCCGCCGCCCTGCGCTACCGGCGCAGCCTCAACAATCGCCGCGTCGTCACGTCCCCGAATCCCGACGGTACCGCCAACCTCTACGGCCTCGACCTCCCCACCGAACGCATCGTTGCTTTCTCGCGCTACCTCAACCGAGCCGCCCAAGATCTCCACCGTCTCGACAAGACCCGCACCATAGACCAACTACGAGCCGACATCCTGGTTGACATCCTCGAAGGCACCCACACCCACCACGCCAACCCAACCGGTGGACTCCACATCCACATCGGACTCACCACACTCATTGGACTCGACGACCAACCCGCCGAACTCGCCGGATTCGGGCCCGTCATCGCCGACATAGCCCGCCAAACAGCCAAACGCATGCACGACAACGAGTGGGCCTTCACCGTCACCGACGAAGCAACCGGCAAAACCGTATGCGAAGGAACCACCCAGCGCCGACCAACACCCTCACAACGCCGCCACCTCCAAACCCGCTACCGCCACTGCGTATGGCCCGGATGCCGCATGCCCTCAATCGACTGCGACCTCGACCACAACCGACCCCACGCCGAAGGCGGCTGCCGCCACAACCACAACCTCGCCCCCCTCTGCCGCTACCACCACACAATCCGCCACAACAGCAACTGGACCTACCACCGCCTCCCCAACAACGACCACCACTGGACCAGCCCACTCGGCCGCACCTACACGACAAGCGGCCGATCCCCCTAACAAACGATCGGATCGGCCAACCGGTGATGACCGCGTCGACACGGGGCTTCACCATTGCGGCCGAACGGGCTACCACCTGGGGCTGGGCCAGCAGTCGGGACTTCTGGCCCCTGTCCGCTGAGGCGAGGCCAAGCTACGGTTGCGCCAGAGCGAACGAAAGGCTGACTGTGGGCACCCAACTGGAGGTCGACTCGGGTCTGGCGAACCCGAGAGTGAACATACGGACGCTGCTCGCGGTGTTCTGGATATGCCACTTCATCCTGTGGATCTTTGGGGACATGTTCACCCTGGTCCAGGAGATGAGCGAGCCGGCTACCGACACGGCGGTCCAGATCATCGCGCCCACGACCGCCATCGTGCTGACCCTGATGGTCGTCTTCTGCTTGGTCGGGCCACCCGCCTACGTTCGACTAGCCAACCTGATCCTGGCTCCCGTGTACTTGCTGCTGAACATCGGCTTCTTCGTCGACGCCACCCAGGGCTGGGAGTACTACCTCGGCCTCTTCTACGTGTTCTTCAACGTGCTGATCTTCTGGTACGCCTACAAGTGGCCGCAGGCTCGCTAACAAAGGCGCGGCGTCTCGGCAGCGCCCTTCGTGACGCCGTCGTCCAACTTCGCCTGCGGGACTTCACTCGGCAGTTGGCCGTGCGGTGCCCGTTGTGCTCTTCGAGGACCCCGTTCAGGCGCAAGATGTTCTAGAGACTCAGCGGGCCAATCCGCCCGGGCTCCCACCCCGGTCCCACGTTGAGTACGCCCGGGACCGGTCTGCTGGAAGATGGCGAACAGCCGGTCGAAGCAAGGTAGCTCGGCGAGCTGCTCGGCAGAACAGCTCGGAAC
Organism: bacterium; assembly: GCA_024226255.1. Classification (GTDB taxonomy): domain Bacteria; phylum Actinomycetota; class Acidimicrobiia; order Spongiisociales; family UBA5794; genus JAHEJX01. The sequence continues at coordinate 15,891 of JAAELU010000446.1, forward strand.
TCGGCCCTCAGTATCCGCCGTTGGCGGCATTTGATGATCGATATGCCGCCCGCATCGAGAAGTGGTTGCTTGTCGTGCTCAGAGCGGAATCACTCGGCCGGGGGCCACGTCCTACGCTTGCGTGCCGGCGACACGGACAGGCGAATGACGAGGACCGAGAAATGGCTGACGGTGACGCGAGTCGTTGCCATCACCGCGCCCTTAGGCGTGCTGGTCGGTCTCGTCCCCAACGTTCTCGGAAACGACGGCATCAGATCGATCGCAGCTGGGGGCCTAATAGGCCTGGTCATCACCGTGGGGATGGTGTCGTTCGAGGTGAGTTGGGTCGTTGAACTGATTCCTCGACGTTGGCGAGAAGCCCCTTTCCTGGTGGTTCTGGTCACGAGGAGTCTCGTATGGCTCGCCATCATCGTC